>CADEEK010000035.1 GCA_902826325.1 uncultured Sphingomonadales bacterium | reverse complement strand
TATCGGCCTCGTTCGACCAGATGTTCGCGACGCCGTCGCCATCGCCGTCGCGCGCCAGCCGCAGGTAAACCGACGGCAGGAACTGTGGATAGCCGAATGCGCCCGCCCAGCTGCCCAGCAACCGTTCACGGGGGACGCCGCGGTCGATCATCTTCATCGTCGCGATGAACTCGCCCGCGAACAGCGTGCGGCGGCGCCCTTCATAGGCGAGCGTCGCCAAGCTGCGCGGCAGGTCGAAATTGCCGGTGTAGCTGCCGTAATTGGTTTCATGGCCGAAGATCGCGACCATGATCGATTCGGGCACGCCGGTCTCGCGCTCGACCCGCGCCAGTTGCGGGCGCAGCCGTTGATAGGTGGTGCGCCCGCGCCCGATCCGCGCCGCATCGACATGCCGCGCCTTATAGGGGGCAAAGGCGGGGATCGGCGCATTGCTGCTGCCGCCCGGCTGATCGCGATCGAGTTCGATGACGCGCGGGTTGTAGGTCAGCGTCGGGAGCACGGCGTCGAGCGTCCGCGCACTCACCCCCTCGCGCAGCGCCTGCTGGCGCAGCGGCCCGTTCACATAGGCGGCGAACCCGCTTTCATCCTGTGCCACGGCGGGGCTGCCCGCGACGACCCATGCCGCCGCGACCGCCCCTGCCACTCCGATACGCCTGAACAGGCCCGCAAATCCTCGCATGACGCCGTTCTGCCACAGCCGACGGGCGGCATGAACCCCCCGCGCACGCATCCGAAGCAGAAAAGCGCAAGGCTTGCGGAAAACACGCCGAACCGCCAAAGCGCCATGCCAGCGGAAGGGTGGCCGAGTGGTTTAAGGCAGCGGTCTTGAAAGCTACCGGAGTCTGCGACCTGTGCGCGTTAATAGGAGTGTGTTTACAAGGGGTTAGCGTATGTCAGGTTCGCCGGGTGCAATCACCCATAAGCCTGTCGTAAGCTGCCAGCCCCGAAACGGCGTGGAAGAGTGTCCGAGTGGTTTAAGGAACCGGTCTTGAAAACCGGCGAGCGGGCAACCGTTCCGTGGGTTCGAATCCCACCTCTTCCGCCATCGCCATTGTTATCACCGAGCGCGATTATACTCGCCTGACAGCTTTTCGAATGGCACGCGGGATGCGAATCCACGCCAACAGCATGTTCATTCCGTAGAGCCAACCAAAACAAAAGGCGGCATATTTCAGACCCTTGGTGAGGCCGCCGTCGGCTGCTCCGAAGGTGAAGAACATGGCAGCGCCGAAGAGACAAAAAACAAATCCGTGCAAGCTACGCAGGTCGTATTTGAGAATCCGCTGATTTTCGTGCTGCTCTAACCAGAATCGGCCGTGGTCATATATGACCATCGCCAGCCAATTTGGCCCGAAATATCCTTCCCACAGTGGGGAGTGAAAAATGATCTCACCGGGCGATCGGTCAATTCTTCTCTTCAGTTGAGCGCGAAGCAGCCCTTCTATCCGATCAAATACTTCATCTTCCGAACCAAGGTGTTTGACCGACAAGGAGCCGCGCAGATGCCAAATTGAATCGAACATGATGGTTAGATATGCGGAACCAACTGCAATCACCAGCTAGGATCGAAGCCATAGGAGCATTGTCAGGCCAGACTTAATAGCAGCACCCCACGCCCGAGGGCGCAGGGTGCTGACAGCGTCAGGGCGGAAGGAGGTGTCGCCTACCCCCGCTGCTGCGGATGTTCGATTAACGAGGGACCGTCCGCTGGTCCTCGGCGCGGGTGAAGGCGACTAAGCCCCGCGCAATCCTATGCTGGCCCTGACAGGCACCGTCAGCGAGCATATGCCAGCGCCCATAAGCGCCGCTTCAGCGATCACCTCTGGTGAGGTTATGGGAAAGCATCGATTTGCGCATTCGGCCGCCGCCGCTCTGACGGGATGAACCCAATCGTTGAGTCGCCACGCAATGGCGGAGAAGAAGAAGGCACTTGGTAGGGCGGAGTGAATTCGCTTCAGTGCCGCCTCACGAATGTAGCCGTCGCGATGGAATAGAAATAGATATTCAAGGCCTTCAATGTGGCCGAGCTGATCCATATCGACGGTTCGCGGTGCAAAAAGCCTGACTATCAGCGGGAATTGGCGCCGCCATTTCTGCAAGTTGGCCATGTTGGCGATCTCGCTGTCAGCGCGAACAATAACGCTTGGTCGAACCGCGTTCATTTCCGCTACCAACCCATCAAAGGCCCGACCTATCGGCAATTGCTGGTCAAGCCTTTCGCCAATGCTCTTGAGCTTGGCAGTGAGTGACGGCGGTAGGACAGATTTAGGGGTAACAAGCACAACGCAAACTACTATCGGACGCTTTGCGCGTAAATTGGCATATGCCAGCGCCCATACCCCGCCCTCGTCCCACTCGCGGAGATGATCGAGGATTGGCAGGAAGTCCCCTGCCAGCGTGCGCGCCCGTGCGACGACGTGCTGCGGCGAGCGCGCAAGTGGGTCATGTTATTGATAAAAAATGGAATTGTGGGTGTCGGCGTGCAACTGCAGCTTGCTACAGGGTCAGATGTCCCAAACTTGAAAACCGCCGTGGGTGCAAGCTCACCGTGGGTTCGAATCCCATCCCTTCCGCCAGCCTCCATCGTGATGCTACTCGGTATGTATGAGCGCCGATCCAAAAAATGTGGGACTTGCGGGGGATGGCGATGAAATCGCAGCCATCCATGATGTCGAGCGCGCTTTTGGCGTTGAACTCGATTACAGCGACGCGCCGACCTGGCGCACGGCAGGCGATGTGTTTCAGTCTCTTGAAAAGGCGCTGACCGTGGAGAAGCGGGAGGCGGAGCATGATTGGGCGCGTTTTGCAGAGGCGCTGACGGGACAGTCGGGCGTCCAGCCGGAGCTTATCCGTCCGGACAGCCCGCTTCTTTTGCCATCCGGTAATTTCTGGCGGCGGGCCGTCCATCTATCCGCCTTCCTTTGCATTGCTGCTGCGGCTTGCCTTGCCATTTTTGGCACGCTCGCGATGCTGGAGCTTAGCTGACAGCGTCGGCGGCGCGCGGTGCCGGGAAATGCTGCGAAACCCGGCGACGAACTTGCGATCGATCCACCCTAATCCCCCACCGCCGCATCGACCAATGTCGTCAACCGGGCGAGCGCGTCCTTGACGCCCGCGATGCCCTTCGCCTCCTGTTCCGTCGCCCAGCGTTGCTGCGCGGTGCGGTAATCGGTAGCGCGGGCGAAGGCGGCGACTTCGCCCTTGTCGAGCAGGCGGACGGTGGCGCCCGCCCCGCGCAGGTCGGCGATCATCGCGTCATAGCTGCGGTCCATCACCGGCCCCAGCCGCGCATAGGCGGTTTCCGCCGCGCGCCGGATCGCCGTCCGGTCGATTTCGGGCAGGTCGTTCCACGTCTTTGTATTGATCGCGATGATGTAGAGATGGCCGAGCCACAGATCCTTTGACGCCAGCACGTTGGGCGCAACGCTGTGCACGTCGAGCATATAGCCGCTGTCGACATTGACCATCAGCCCGTCGATCTCACGCGCTTTCATCGCATCGAACACCGGCTGGCCCCAGGGGATCGAAACCGGCTGCGCCGTCGCATTGCGCAGAAAATCGCGGTGCCAGAAGCTTGCCGTGCGCCATTTCTGGCCCGCAATTCCGGGCAGGTTCGCCAGTGGCGCGGTGCTGTAGAATGCGACCGGATAGCCGGTGGCGAGGAAGATGCTCTGCATGCCGTGATCGGTCAGTTCGCGTTCGAATGCGGGAATTTCGCGAAATGCCTGACGGAACAGGTCGACCTGTCGCTGGCCGGTCGGGCCGACGATAAAGCTTTTGAACAACTGGCCGATCGGCATCTGCTGAGCGAAATATTCGGGCACGATCACGCCGATATCGGCGGTTCCGGTGTTGCTGACCGCTTCGAACACGCCGTGGCTGTCGGCGATCTCGCCGTCCCAATGATCCTCGATCCGGACGCGGCCGTTGGTTTCCTTTTCGATTTCGGCGAACAGCACGTCCTTCAGGAACCGGGTGCGCATGCCGCCCAGCGGTTCGTGATCGGTATATTTGAGGATGCGCGGCGCGGCGGGCGCGGATTGGGCGTGGGTGGCGGGGGACAGCGCCGCCGTTGCCAGCGCCGCGCTCAATGCCAGGATGGCCCTGCGGGTGGCTTTGCCGATCGAAGATTTACGCCTGCTGTTACGCATTTACTGGTTCCGCTTGTGGCTTGTCGGGGCGCGACCGCGATGCCTGCTTGACGCCGCGATCGTTCGCGCCAGTATAACTGAAGGATTCTTCAAAAAGGTATTCGCATTTTGAACGCCGCCGATACCGCCGTCCCCCCTGCCCTTAAATCGCGCAAATCGCCGCGTCAGCGCCGTTCCGTCGCGACGGTTGAGCTGATTCAGGAGGCGACGATTCAGGTTCTGCTGAGCGACGGGCTGGCGCGCCTGACGACGACGCGCGTGGCCGAGCGCGCCGGGGTGTCGGTCGGATCGCTGTATCAATATTTTCCGAACAAACAGGCGCTGCTGTTCGCGCTGTTGCTCAGCCATTTCGACGAGATGGCGGCGGCGATGGAGGGGGTCGCGGCGCAATTGCCCGATCGCACGCTCGATCGACTGGCCGACGGGATTGCCGATGCCTATGTCGATGTGAAGATGGCGAAGCCGGAGGCGACGACCGCTTTGTATCGCGTCGCTGCGGCGATCGATCAGGTCCGCCTGTCCGCCGATGCGGTCCAGCGGCTTGAAGCGGCGACCGTCGCGCTGTTGCAAGGCGCGTCAGACGCGCGCTTTGCCGATCCGCGACGCACCGCCTTCACCTTGCTCGGCGCGCTCGCCGGGGTGACGCGCGGCAGCTTCGGCAATCCGGCGACACGCGACGAGGCCTTGGCCCATCTGCCCGTTGAGGCGCGGCGGCTGGCCCGCGCCTATCTGCGCGCGGCGGCGGCGGGCGACGACGATTGACGCGGTTCGGGCCGATGCCTCAATCGGTCGATGCCGGATAAAGCTCGCGCAGCGCCGCCAGCGCCGCGCCGTGATAGATGGTGGCGTGGCTTTCCTGTGGACGCGGGGCATAGCTCCATTTGAGTGCCGCTGGCGCCTTGTCCTTGACCAGTGCCGCAAAGGGCGAAACCCCCATGCCCTGTTCATTCGCAACGGTCAGCCACAGCCGCCCGCGCGCTTTGGGCAATAGGGCTGGTGCGGCCTTTACCAGCGCCTCATTGTCCCACCACAGGCTGGGGCTGATCGCGATCCAGTCTTCGAACAGGTCCGGCGCGTGCAGCATCGTTTCGACGACGAACAGCCCGGCGAGCGATTCGCCGATCAGCGCATCTTCACCACTGGTGCGCCACGTCTTTTCGACCCAGGGTTTCAGCTCGGCGGCGATGAAGCGGCGGAACCGTTCGGATTGCCCCGCCGTCGGATATTGGGCCTTGAGCTCGGCGTCGGTCGCGATGGGAAAGGCAAGTTCGTTGCGCCGGTCGACGCTTTCGATCCCCACCACGATCATATCGCGCGTCGTGCCGACGATCGTGCCCAGTTGGGCCAGGCCGGAAATATGGTGGAAATCCTGCTGCGTCCCGCCGTCGAGCAGATAGAGGACCGGATAATCCCGGCTATCCTCCGTATAACCCGGCGGCAACCAGATATTGATCGTCCGCGTGCCGCCCATGATCGCCGAGGGCAGTTGGTAGGACTGGCCGATGACGATCGGCGTGGCTGCCGGTTGCGCAAGGGCGACCGACGGTATCAGCACGCAAAACAGGGCGATCAGCATGTGACGCATCATTTCAATGCCTCCTCCAGCGATAAGCGAGCGGGATTGCACGGCGCGCCATGCAAGCCTGAACCTCACTCCGCCGCTTCCAGCTCTGCCTTCACCTCGCCCGCCATCGCCCGCATGCCCAGCCGTGCGAACAGCGCCGCATCCTTGTCGTCGCCGGCATTGCCGGTGGTCAGCAGCTTGTCGCCGGTGAAGATGCTGTTCGCGCCCGCCATGAAGCACAGCGCCTGCGTCTCGTCGCTCATGCTCTCACGCCCCGCGCTCAGGCGAACCATCGATTCGGGCATGGTGATCCGCGCGACGGCGACGGTGCGGACGAATTCGATCTGATCGATCTTCGCCAGCGGCGTGTCGTGGAGCATGTCGCCCAGCACCGTGCCCTTGACCGGCACCAGCGCGTTGACCGGCACGCTTTCGGGATGTTTGGGCAGGGTGGCGAGCGCATGGATGAAACCGACGCGATCGCCGCGCGTCTCGCCCATCCCGACGATGCCGCCACAGCAGACATTGATCCCGGCTTCGCGGACATGGTCGAGCGTCTCCAGCCGGTCTTCGAACGTCCGCGTCGTGATGACATCGCCATAGCGCTCGGGCGAGGTGTCGATATTGTGGTTGTAATAATCCAGGCCCGCCTCGGCGAGCTGCGCCGCCTGACCTTCGCTGAGCATTCCCAGCGTCATGCAGGTTTCCATGCCCATCTGGCGCACGCCCTTCACCATCTCGACGATGGCGGGCATGTCGCGGTCCTTGGGGTTCCGCCACGCCGCGCCCATGCAGAAGCGCGATGAGCCATTGTCCTTGGCCTGCGCCGCCGCCTGCAGCACCGCGCGCACGTCCATCAGCTTGGTCGCTTTCAGCCCCGTCTCGGCATGGGTCGACTGGTTGCAGTAACCGCAATCCTCCGGACAGCCGCCGGTCTTGATGCTGAGCAGCGTCGACATCTGCACCTCGTCCGGCGCGAAATGCGCGCGATGAACGCTCGCCGCCTGAAACAGCAATTCGGTGAACGGCAGGTCGAACAGCGCGGCGATTTCGTCGCGGGTCCAGTCGGTACGGGTCATTGCATTACCTTCGTAAAGGCGCCGATAAAGACGCCCAGTCCAAACAACAGCAGAAATGTGGCGATCTGTTGGGTGCGCAGGATGCTCTTGCGCAGTTTTTCCAGCGACTTGCCCTGCAGATCGGCGGCGGTGATCGAGCTGATCGCAATCAGGCTGATACCTCCCGCCAGCCCGATCAGCGCGATGACCAGGATCACCGCGGTCGTCTTGAGCCGCGGGCCATCGCCCTGCAACAGCCCGAACACACCCCCGATCGAAATCAGCGCGACCGTGGTCAGATGTTTGAAATAATCATAGGCGCGCGCGATCGCGATATCGTTCGCCGCGATCGGCCCCTCTTCGTCGGTCATTCGCAAACCTCGCACGCAAGCGGCATTTCCTGGCGACGCAGCATAGCCGCGCCGGCGGCGGCGTCCACCATGTCGGCGGGCGGATTGCGGCGCGATGCGATCATCACTTGCCGGTAAACACGGGTTCGCGCCGTTCGACGAAGGCCGCAACGCCCTCCCGAAAATCGGCGCTATAGCCTGCCGTGCGCTGGTGCGCCGCCTCGATCCCCAGCGTTTGCGACAAGGTGGCGTTGAGCGCGGCGGCAACCTGGGCGCGGATCATGCCGAGTGCCAGCGTCGGCTTGGCGGCGAGCCGTGCGGCCAGATCCAGCGCGGTCGGCATCAGCGCCCCGTCGTCCACGACCCGCGCGACAAGGCCGGCGTCCATCGCCTCCTGCGCGCTCATCTTTTCGCCGAGCAGCGCCATTTCCAGCGCCTTGGCCCGTCCGGCGGATTTGGCCACCAGCCAGGTCGCCCCGCAATCGGGCACCAGGCCGATATTGCTGAACGCCAGCAGCAGATAAGCGGAGCGGGCCATCACGACGATGTCGCCGCCCAGCGCGATCGCTGCACCGGCCCCGGCGGCGGGACCGTTCAGCGCGGTGACGATCGGGATCGGCAGTTTCGCCAGCGCCTCGGCCACCGGATGATAGCCGGTTTGCAGCGACAGGCCGAGATCGTGGGGGCCGATGCCGCGTTCGATCAGGTCGGCGCCCGAACAAAATGCCCGCCCCTCCCCGGTCAGCAATACCGCCCGCGCGCCGTCATCGACCGCACGCCACAGCGCATCATGCAGCCGCGCCAGCAGGTCCGGGGTCAGCGCATTCAGCCGATCGGGGCGGTTAAGCCGGATCGTCGCGACCTGGTGCTCCAGCGCATAAAGGACGGTTTCGTCGGTCATGCTTCCCCCCTAACCTGTCACGGCCAGCCTGCACAGGACATGCGCCGTGATGCAAATCCTATATCGCGAAACGGCGCGGGGGCGCGTGCCATTCAGGTCGACCGCGACGGATCGGTATTGGGATCGGCCAGCTCGCGCGGCGACGGTGAACGCTGGCCCGATGGCGATCCGCCATGTTCCTCCAGCATCCGGAACACCAGCGGCTTGTCCGGCCCGATATGCAGCGCCCACAGCGCCTCGACATTCGCCAGATCTGCCTTGGTGCGCCGTTTGTTGTGGCGCACATATTCGATCCAGGTCGGCACATGATAGCGTTCGATCCACAGCAACGGATCGCCCAGATCGCGCAGCAACGTCCAGCCGCGCGCGCCATCGCGCGTGCGGATGCGGCGACGCTCGATCATCGTGGTCAGAAACTGGGGGATGTCCACGTCGGCGATGCGATAGTGCAGCGTGACCACCACCGGGCCGCTGCGCGGTTCGACCGGCACCAGCGTCTGCGGCTCCGACCACAGATCGCTGGGGTCGAGATCGACATGCGCCAGCCGGGGCACGGGCAGCCAGCGACCAAGCGCGGCGGCCGCGAGCTGGCCGATCGCGGCCGTGAACAGCGCGGCGGCGACGCCATGGTGCGTGGTGATCCAGCCGAACAGCCAGCTGCCGATCGCCATGCCGCCAAAAGCGACCATCTGGAACTGCGCCAGCGCCCGCGCCACCACCCAGCGCGGCGCCGACAGCTGGACGCTGACGTTGAAACTCGACAGCGCCAGCACCCAGCCCGATCCGGCGAGAAACAGCGCCGCCATCGTCAGGGGCACCCACGGGCTGACGGCACAGATGGCGCAGCCCGTGGCGATCGACAGCATCGCGGTGCGCACCAGCTGTTCGGTCTGCCACACCTGTCGCAACCGCCCGCTGCCCAGCGCGCCGGCGACCGCCCCCGCACCGAACGCCCCCAGCAACAGGCCATAGGTCAACGGCCCGCCGCCCAACAGGTCGCGGACCATCAGCGGCATCAGCGCAGTGATCGCGCTCGCCGCAATCCCGAAGACAAAGGCGCGCGCCAATACCGAAAGGATATGCGGCGACATCAGGACATAGCGCAGCCCCGTCGCAACTGCGTCGCCGAGCCGCTCGCGCGGCAACAGTTGCGGCGTTTCAGGCGGTCGCCAGCGCAACAGCACGGCGATCAGGCCGATATAGCTCAGCGTGTTGACGGCAAAGGCGCTCGCCGCACCGGCGATGGCGACCAGCGCGCCGCCGACCGCCGGGCCCAGGCTGCGCGCGATATTGAACCCCATACTGTTATAGGCGACGGCGGCGGGCAGCACGGCGCGCGGCACCATATCCCCGACCGACGCCTGCCAGGCGGGGCTGTGAAAGGCGATGCCGCAGCCGATCAGGAATGTGAAGCCCAGCAGCAGCCATGGCGTCAGCCAGCCGAGCAGGGCAAAGATCGACAAGGTCGCCGATGCGGCCATCATGAACATCTGTGCCGCCAGCATCACCCGGCGCCGGTCGCGATTGTCGGCAATGGCCCCCGCGACCAGTGCGAACAACATGATCGGCAACGTGACCGAGGCGGAAACGAGCGCGATCAGCTGGGCCGAGGCGCCGAGCGCAATCATCATCCACGCCGCGCCGACGGACTGGATCATGCCCCCGAAATTGGAGGTGACGCTGGCCAGCCACACCGCGCGGAACACCGGCACGCCAAAGGGCGATTGCGGCGACTCGGGGGAAGGTTGCGCGGCCATCGCCGCTCTCTACGCCCTCGACGCCGCTTGGCCATAGCCATCGCGACCGGCCCGACGCGCAAAATGTCAGGGTGTCGCCACGCCCAATGCGCGCGCGGCCGCCGCCGCGCCGCCGGTCACTCGCCGCCCTTGGGTCGTCCGCCCTGTCCCCGCTGGCCCCGCGCCGCGCGCCGTTCGTCGGCGGTCAGAACGCCGTCGCGATTGCCGTCCATGCGATCGAAGCGCGCGGCCATGCCCGCGGTGAATTCGGCGCGGGTGACGTTGCCGTTGCCGTCGGCATCGAACGCCTGCAGGCGCATGCCCGGCGTCTGCGGTCCCGCGGCCACTTCGGCCTGGGTCAGCGCGCCGTCGCCATTCTGGTCCATCGTTGCGAACCGGTCAGACGCCGTCTTGATGAACTGTTCGCGACTGATGTCGGGCATCGGCTCGCGATGTTGCGCCGATGCGGCGTGCGGCCAGCACAGCGTCGCGGCGGCACCCAGCAATGCAACAACTGCTTTCATCGTCATTCTCCCTTGGGCTGTGAAGAGTCGGGCCGACCGCGATGAATAGCGGGCAGTTCGGCCAGCGTCAGCCTGCCATCCTTGTCGGCATCAAGCATCGCGAAGCGCGCGGTTGCGGCGGCGCTGAACTCGGCGAGCGAGACGCCGCGGTTGAAATTGGTGTCGGCGGACACCACCGGTTGCGGGAACGCCAGATAGGAAAAGCGCGCCGCGCCCAGTCGCGAGGCGTCATAGGGCTGCTGGCGGACTTCGCCCGATCCGGCCTCGCCACCGCCGCCAGCCCCAGCGCCGCCGCCGCCGCCCCGGCGACCTCCGCCGCCACGACGGCCACCGCCGCCTTCGCCGCCGCCACCGCCGCCGCGTCGGCCGCCCGCGCGCTGTTGTCGCCCGCCGCCCATCCCGCCGCCGCGTATTTCGGGAAACAATTGCGTTTCATAGCGCTCGATATCGTCTGGATCGATCTCGCCGTCCCTGGCGACGTCGAGCAGCGCAAAGAACCTCGCCGCATCGGCGACCATTTCGGCGACCGTCAGCCGGCCATCGCCATCGGTATCGGTGCCCGCAAACCAGCGCGCCTCCCCATCCGGACCGCGAAACGGCTCACCCATCGGGCTGGCGAACAGGCCCGCCCTGCGCGGTCCGCCCGCTTCGGGCTGCGACGGCGCCTGTAGCGCGGCACCGGCAGAAGCCAGGACAAGGGCGGCAAGCGATAGGGATACGGAACTCATCTGGGTCTACCTGTGCAACGCGACGGGCCGCGTTGCTTGCGTCCGAATGTTTCTGGCGCGTGTCCGGGGTTCAGCGGGACAGTTCGGCGCGTGCGACCAGGCCCCCGCCGGGACGGTTGGCGAGCGTGACGTCGCCGCCATGCCCGCGCGCCACCGCCCGCGCGCTCGCCAGCCCCAGGCCAATGCCGCCGGTCGCCCGCGATCGCGATTCCTCGCCGCGCACGAACGGCTCGAACATCCGCTCCAGCATGTCGGCGGCGATGCCTGGCCCGCGGTCGCGCACCTCTAGCCAGACGATCGATGCGTCGGCGCCCAGCGCGATCGCGACCCGGCCCCCGGCATGATTGGCGGCGTTGCGCGCCAGGTTCGTGACCAGCGTCTTGAGCGCCTGGGGGTTGCCGTCGATCACCAGCGGATCGCCATCCGCCAGTTCGACGCGATGCCCTTCATCGACCAGTTCGTCGGCGACGCTCTGCACCATTGCGCGCAGGTCGAGCCGCTGCCGGTGCGACGGCTGTTCCTGATCGCGCAGGAACGCGAGCACGGCGGCAAGCATGGCCTGCATGTCCGCCACCTCACCCTCCACCGCCGCGCGCACCGGCTCGGGGGCATGATCGACATGCAGCGCGATGCGCATCAGCGGCGTGCGCAGATCGTGCGCGACGGCGCCCAGCATCAAGGCGCGGTCGGCGATATAGCGTTGCAGGCGTTGCTGCATCCGGTTGAACGCCGCCGCCGCTTCGGCGACTTCGGGCGGGCCGGACAGTTCGATCGGATCGCCGCGCGGGTCGCTGCCCAGGCGATCGGCGGCGGCGCCGAACATCGCGATCGGCCGCGCGATGCGTCGCGACAGCCACCACGCGATCGGCGCGGCGATCAGCAGCGCGAGGAACAGCGTCGCGATCGCGCGCCAGCGCCAGAAGGCAAGATCCAGCCCGGCGGGCGACACGACCACCCAGTCGCGCTCGGCGCGGCGCAGCGCGACCGTAAAGTTGCCGACAATGCCGTCGATCGCGGGACGATCGCGCAGGTTGCGTCGGCCCGCCAATGACCGCCATTGCGCGCCGCTGCGCCGCAGGTTGACGCGGATGTCGCCCGCACCCGCGCCAAGGCGCACCCGCAACAGCTCTTCGATCCGCCGTTCGCGCGGCGTCACCCCGGGTTCGAGGTCCGGCGCGGCCTGTACCGCACGCCGCATCGTATCGCTGTCGCCCCCGCGCAGCACCCGCTCAATCTGGTCGAGCGAAAAGAAGCGCGGCGCGGGCGGGGGCGTGACGACGACCAGCACGGCATTGATTGCCTGCATCGCGACGAGCGTGCCGAGCAGCAGCATGAAGATGCGAACGAACAGCGGCATGCTGCGCAGGCGCTGGCGCGGTGGCCGGGGGTCGCTCATGCGCGCCCGACGTCCGGCACGAACATATCGCCTTCGTTGCGCACCGTGCGGATCATCTCGTCCCCCGGCGCGCGCAGCTTGCGGCGAAGGCGGCTGACCTGCACGTCGATCGCGCGGTCGAATGCCTCGCTGTCCGGCCCGCGCGCGCGATCGAGCAGCATGTCGCGCGACAATACCCGGCGCGGATGTTCGACAAAGGCGCGCAACACCTTGAACTCGCCTTCGGTCAGGTCGACCAGCACCCCGTCGGGGTCCAGCAACTGATGGGCGGCGAGGTCGATCCGCCATCCCGCGAACCGTCGCGTATCGCCCGCGCGGCCATAGCCCCGGTCGCGCAGCGCGGCCTGGACATGGACCGCGATTTCACGCGGCGAACAGGGTTTGACGAGATAGCGTCCCGCGCCCAGCTCCATCCCGGCAATGCGATCAGCCTCTTCGCCGCGCGCGCTGAGCATGATCACCGGGGGGGCATCCCGCAAGGCGAGGCGCCGACACACCGACAGGCCATCCTCCCCCGGCATCATCACGTCGAGAATGATCAGGTCGACCGCTTCGCTGGCCAGGATATGGTCCATCGCACGGGCGTCGGCGGCAAGATGAACGGCATAGCCCCGCGCCTTCAGGCTTTCGCCCAGCAGCGTGCGGATCCCCGCATCGTCGTCAACGATCAGCAGGCTGGCCATCGCCATCTCCGGCTTGCGTCGGCTTGCCGCATCGGTGCGGGCGCTGCATCGCCACGCGGATATTCCGGCGGCGATCCGGCGTGGTCGGCCTTGTTCATCGCGTTCCTCTTTGAACTGGGTTGCGCGATCGACCCATTGCGTGCCCTTATGTCTCCGATGTTTCCCGCCATAGCCGGTCGAGATTAGCATGGATCGACGGCGCTGGCTCCCGGATCAGCGCGGCATGCGGCGCGGAAACAGCCCCGAAACATCGGCGGCCGACGCCGGCGCCATGACGCACCGGAAAAACGCTCGACAAGCTGGATTGAAATCGGGGGTGGCTGCGCTCGCGCTGATCCTCGCCGTGCCCGCATGGGGCCAGGTGGCCAACGGTCCGCCCGCCGCCGATCAGGCCGCGCCGGTATCGGATGACGACATGGCGTCCGACGATATCGTCGTGACCGGACAGGCGCTGCCCGGCTCCGTCATCGGCGACATTCCGCCCGAACGGCAGCTCGGCCCGCGCGATATTCGCGCCTATGGCGTTGGAACCATTGCCGAATTGCTGAATGAGCTGGCGCCGCAGACGACGAGCGGCCAGGGGCGCGGGGACGACGCGCCGGTCATCCTGGTCAATGGACGGCGCATTTCGGGCGTCAACGAAGTGCGCGACCTGCCGACCGAATCGATCCTGCGGCTCGACATCCTGCCCGAGGAGGTGGCGCTGAAATACGGCTATACCGCCGAGCAGAAGGTGGTGAACGTCATCCTGCGCCGACGGTTCGCTTCATTGGTCGGCAATGCCGGGTTCGGCATGTCGGGCGAAGGGCAGAATGAACGGACGCGCGCGGACGCGACGTTGACCCGCATTCGCGGCAACGACCGGCTGAACGTCGCGCTGAGCGCGCAGCGTCAGGCCTCGATCACCGAGGCCGAGCGTGGCGTCGTCGCCCAGAACGGCTCGCCGGGCAGCGATCCGGCGTTTCGCACGCTGCAACCCGCCCGACAGACCTATTCGCTTAACGCCAGCTATGCGACCGCATTCAGCCGCAGCCTGTCGGCATCGGCCAATGTCAGCGCGACGCACAGCCTTGCCAACGCGCTCAACGGCCTGTCGGGCGACGATCCGCTCGATCAACGCACCAGGAGCGACGCGGTCCGCATCGGCGCGGTGCTGAATGCCGATCTGACGCGGTCGTGGCGGCTGTCGCTGACCGCCGGTTATGACCGCACGACCACCGTGACCGATACCGAACGCTTCGCCGATCCCGGCACCGGCGCCCCGGCGGCCGATCGCGCGCGCAGCACCAGCAATGCGCTGGACGGATCGGCGCTGCTGACCGGCGAAATCCTCAAGCTTCCCGCCGGCGGCCTGCGAACCAGCGTGCTGCTCGGCGTTTCGACCAGCGACTATACCAGCGCGACGACGGGCACGCGGATCGTGGCGGCCCGGACGCTGGCGCGATCGACGGGCCGGGCGCGGGTCAGCGTCGACCTGCCGCTGACCCGGCGCGGGGGCTGGGGCGGTGCGATCGGATCGCTGACGGCCAATGCGAACATGTCGGCGACCGACATTTCGGACTTCGGCACGCTGACCACATTCGGCTATGGCCTCAACTGGTCGCCGACAACGGCGATCAGCGTGGTCGCGGCAATCAATCAGGACCGTCGCGCGCCGACGGTCCAGCAGCTCAACGATCCCGTCGTCACCGTCGCCAACGTCCCGATCTTTGACGTCGCCACCGGCCAGAGCGTCCTGGCGACGCGCGTCACCGGGGGCAATCCCCTGCTGGCGGCGGACGATCGCCGCACGTTCAAGCTGGGCGCCGCGGTGCGGCCGTTCGCCGACGCCGATCTGACTTTTACGGCCAACTATTCGCGCAGCACGGCGCGAAACGCGATCCTGTCGCTCGCCGGGATCAGCCCGCAGGTCGAGGCCGCCTTTCCCGACCGGTTCGAGCGCGATCTGAACGGCGCGCTCGAATCGTTCGATACGCGCGCCGTCAATGTCGCGAGTCAGCAACGCGCGAACCTCCGCTGGGGCTTCAGCTTTACGCAGGTCCTGCGCGCGTCGAAACGCCCCGAACCGAACGGCCGTCCGCGGCGGGCGGGCGGTGGTCGGCCGATGGGCGCCGACGCGCCGGGTGACGAGGCCCCGGCCCTGCCGATGACCGACAATGCGCCCGGAACGGACGAGGTTGGGCAAGGCGGCGGCGACATCGTCGTGACCGGCCAGCGCCAGACCGATGTCGAGCCGCCAGGCGTGCCGGGTCGCGGGATGGGCCGTCGGCCCGGCGGCAATGGCGGGCGTCGCGGCGGGGCGTTCGGTGGCGGTAATCGCGCGCCGGGAGCGGGCGGCGGGCCGGGAGGCGGTGGTGGCGGACCGGGCGGCATGGGCGGCTTCGGGCGCGGCGGTGGCATGCGCGGCGCGGACGACGGCGCGCGACTGCAGCTGTCGATCTATCACAGCTGGCTGTTCGAAAAT
Organism: uncultured Sphingomonadales bacterium; assembly: GCA_902826325.1. Taxonomy (GTDB): domain Bacteria; phylum Pseudomonadota; class Alphaproteobacteria; order Sphingomonadales; family Sphingomonadaceae; genus Sphingomonas. The sequence continues at coordinate 1,174 of CADEEK010000035.1, read as the reverse complement.
CTGGTGACGCTGCGCGACGGCCTGGTGCCGATCGACTTGCTGAACGGCGGGACGCTTGGCGGCCCGCCCCCGTCGCGCCATCAGGTGCAGGTCAATGGCGGCGTCACCGATAACGGCGTCGGCGTGCGGCTCACCGGACAGTGGCGCAGCGCGGCACGAACCGACGGTCAGGGCGCGCCGACGGGCGCACTGCGCTTTGGCTCGCTCGCGACGTTCGATATCCGCCTGTTCGCCGATCTCGGCCAGCGCTTTCCGACGACGAAATGGGCGGGCGGAATGCGCGTCAGCCTGTCGCTGCAGAATGTGCTGAACGAGCGTCAGCGCGTGACCTACACGACCGGCGCCACGCCGCTGGCCTATCAGCCCGCACTGCTCGATCCGGTCGGCCGTGCGGCGTTGCTGACGATCCGCAAGCTGTTCTGACCGATCGGCGTGGAACATGCCCGGGAAGGGCATTGATGATTGCCTGTCGGAAAAGTGGCGCGCCCGGAACGATTCGAACGTCCGACCCTCAGATTCGTAGTCTGATGCTCTATCCAGCTGAGCTACGGGCGCGCATTGGAGCGGCGCAGATAGAAGCGGTTCGCGCGAAACGCAAGCCCGTTGCGCACAGATTGTTGGCGGCATAGAGCAGCGGGCAATGTCACGCACGATCGCCCTGCCCGCGCTTGCCGCCCTTGTCGTCATTGCCCTGTTGCCCGGTTGCACCACGGCCGATGCGGGCTACCCTTCGTTGCTCCCGCGCCCGATCGAGGCGCGCGGCGACGCGCCCGCCGCGCGCCCCGTGCCGGAAGCGACGCCCGACGCGACGCTCGACGCGCAAATCGCCCGCTGGCGCGCCGCCGCCGATGCGGCGGGCGGGCGTTTCGACACCGCCGCCGCCCGCGCCGCCACCAAGGTCGCCGGCGCGAAAAGCGCCGCGATCGGCAGCGAAACATGGATCGACGCGCAGACGATGCTCGCCGACCTTATCCCGCTGCACAATGATCTGGTCGCGATCCTTGGCGAAATGGAGCGGACGGCGAGCGAGCGGGCGCAGGCAGGGCAGCTGCCCTACCCTGCGCTGGACAGCGCGGTCGAAGCCGTCGCCGCGCGCGTCGCCGCCCAGGCCGAGCGCAAGGCGCAACTGGAAGCGATGCTGCCGATCTGAATTACGGCAGATCCTCGTTGAGGC
>CADEEK010000034.1 GCA_902826325.1 uncultured Sphingomonadales bacterium | reverse complement strand
CGATTGTCGCGATAGACCGGGTCGTTGTCGAAGCGGAAATCGGACCAGCCATAGGTCTGACGCAGCCGCAGCCGCGCATCGGGGCCATCGACGATCCACCAGTCCAGGCTCGCCTCGATCCCCTGATGGATCGTGTTGTCGGCGTTGAACACGGTCGCGGGGATCGTCGGTGAGGTCTGGAAGCTCAGCAGCTCGCCCTTCACCCAGGCGCGATAGAAAGTGACGTCCCACGCCACCGCGCCGCTGCGCCCGCGCGTGCCGATCTCGCCGGTCCAGGCGCGCTTGGGATCGAGCGGGACGAAGGTCGATCCCAGCAGATTGGCCTGGGCCAGCGCGCCGAAATGCGGCGGTTCGACCGAGCGGGTGAGGTTGGCATAGATCTGCGCGTTGCCGCTTTGATAGAGCAGGCCGATGCGCGGGGCGAGCCAGTCATAGTCCCTGTGCGCGGTCGCGCCCGACAGGCGGTTGCGATAATCGCGGCCCGCATGACCCCAGCTGGCGCCGCCGACCAGCGCCAGCCGATCGCTGACGAACAGCCGTCCCTCGGCGAACAGATCGACCGCGTTGGCGCGTTGCTGCGCATCGCCGATGCGCGGTCCCCGGGCGCTGGCCGCATTGACGAACAGATCCTGTTGCGTCCCGCCCTCGCGGTAGAAGGCGCCGAAGAACAGGTCGGCCTTGAGCCCGCCCAGATCCCCCTGCCAGTCGAACCGCCCGAACGCGCCCTGGCTATCGGTGTCCTGCAGGATGAAGATGCCGACCGGGTGATACAGGTCGGTCTGGGTGGCATAGACACCCCCTTCGAACACCAGATTGTCGGTCAGCCGCAGCCGCGTCTGGATGGTGCCGCGAAACACGCCCTGATTGCGCCGCTGATTCTGTGCGACCGTCGTGGCGCCGGGTGCGCGCGGATTGGCGAGCGCCTGGGTAAGCGTCACCGTCCCCGGCACGCCCTGATAAATGTCGGCGGCGTAGAGGATCGCGCGAACCTCAGCGTCCTCGCCGAACGACCAGCCGAGGTTGAGCGTGCCGCGCAGCTGATCCTGCCAGCCCTGCACGCGATAGCCGTCGCTGTGAAAGGCGTTGACCCCGGCATAGAAATCGAACGCGCCGGACGTGCCCGCGACCTGTGCGACGCCGCGGATCGTCTCGTCGCTGCCGCCCTCGACACGCAGCAGGATCGGCGACTGCGCGGTCTTGCCGTTGGGCGTCACGAAGTTGATCGCCCCGCCCAGCTGCGCGCCGCCGAAGCGCAGCGCATTGCCGCCCTTGTAGACTTCGACGAAGCGCGCGCCGAGCGGATCGATCTTCTGAAAGTCCGAAAAACCGTCGGCATCGGCGAACGGCACCCCGTCCTGTGCCAGCAGCACGCCGCGCTGGTGAAAGCTCTGGTCCAGCCCGGAGCCGCGGATCGACAGCCGCCCTTCCTCGCCATAGCGTTTCTGCGCCAGCACGCCGGGGACGTCGCGCAGGATGTCGGGCGTGCCGACCGCGAACCGGTCCTCATAGGCTTCGGCGGCGACGACGGACACCGAACCCGGCGTGCGCGCCAGCCGCGCGCGCGCCTGTGCGACGACCGGCGGGTCTTCGGGATTGGGTTGGGCGGTGACGATGATGACCGGCTGTTGCTCGTCATCATCGGCGAGGGCAGGCGTGGCAAGGCAGGTGGCGGCGATCAATGCCGCCGCAAATCGGGTGTTCATGATGTGTATTCCTGATCGGCGCGGCCCCGATGCGCGATCACCCTCACCCTTCCCACTCGCTGCGCTCGCGGGCACCTTCCCGCTCCCGGCGGGAGAGGGAGGGAGCGCCGAAGGCGCGGCAGGGTGAGGGCGATCGTGAAGCGCGCAAGCGTGACGGCGCGAGCTATTCAAAACGGTCGAAACGCGATCAGGAAATCGGCGGCGGCCCCCGCATCGGCGGCCATAGATGCCGCGCATGGCCAATTCGCGAAACCGCCACCCCGGCAACGCCGAGCGCCAGGATGAACAGCAAGGCCTGCGCCAGCTGAACCGGGTCCGCCCCGCCCAGCATTGCCGATCCGAACCCGGCGAAGATACAGGGCCGGTCGGACTTTTGCGCATCATCCTGTTGCGCGGGCAGGCCGGGGATGTCGATGGCGACGCGCTGTTGCCCCATGCCGGTGCACATCACCACCATGATCTGTCCGGGCGCGATCACCGGCATGAACCCTGCCGGCGCCAGCAGCTTCATCGCCAGCACGCACGCGACCAACGCGGCGGCGAAACGGGGATGGGTCAGGATCAACCGGCGGAACACGCCCGCGCCGTTAGCGGCTGGCGCTCGGCCTGTCATCCGCTAAAGGAACCGCCACGCCAAAGACTACCGGGGACGGGCCATGACCATCATCAAGACCGCCGATCTGATCGACAGCGTCGCCGACGCGCTGCAGTACATCAGCTATTACCACCCGATGGATTATATCCGCGCGCTGGGCGAGGCGTACAAGGCCGAACAGTCCGCCCCCGCCAGGGACGCGATCGCGCAGATCCTGACCAACAGCCGGATGTGTGCCGAGGGGCATCGCCCGATCTGTCAGGACACCGGCATCGTCAACGTGTTCGTCAAATGGGGCATGAACTGCCAGCTGGACGACACCAGCGCGTCGATGCAGGACGTAATCGACGAAGGCGTGCGGCGCGCTTACCTTCACCCTGAAAACAAGCTGCGCCCATCGGTGCTGGCCGACCCCGCCTTTACCCGCCGCAACACCCGCGACAACACGCCGTGCGTCCTGCATGTCGAACTGGTGCCGGGGGACAAGGTGCATATCGATGTCGCGGCCAAGGGCGGCGGATCGGAAAACAAGTCCAAGTTCAAGATGATGAACCCCAGCGATTCGATCGTCGACTGGGTGCTCGAAATGCTGCCGGAGATGGGCGCGGGCTGGTGCCCGCCGGGCATGCTGGGCATCGGCATCGGCGGCACCGCGGAACATTGCGTGCTGCTCGCCAAAAAGGCGCTGATGGAGCAGATCGACATGAGCGTGCTGAAGGCGCGCGGGCCGCAGAATGATCTGGAAGCGCTGCGCATCGAGATTTTCGACAAGGTCAATGCGCTGGGCATCGGCGCACAGGGGCTGGGCGGCCTGTCCACCATCCTTGACGTCAAGATCATGGACGCGCCGTGCCATGCGGCGGGCAAGCCGGTGGCGATGATCCCCAATTGCGCCGCCACCCGCCATGCGCATTTCACGCTGGACGGTTCCGGCCCCGCCTATCTGGAGGCGCCGAAGCTCGACCAATGGCCCGACGTCAACTGGACGCCGGACAAGGCGGCGATCCGCGTCGATCTCGACACGCTGACCCCTGCCGATGTGCAAGGGTGGAAACAGGGCGACCGGCTGTTGCTCAACGGCAGGATGCTGACGGGGCGTGACGCCGCGCACAAGCGGATCGCCGACATGCTGGCGGCGGGCGAGCAGCTGCCCGTCGAGTTCAAGGGCCGCGTCATCTATTATGTCGGCCCGGTCGATCCGGTGGGCGAGGAAATCGTCGGCCCCGCCGGTCCCACCACCGCGACGCGCATGGACAAGTTCATGCGGATGATGCTGGACCAGGGCCTGCTGGCGTGTGTCGGCAAGGCCGAACGCGGCCCGGCGGCGACCGAGGCGATCAAGGATGCCAAATCCGCCTATCTGATGGCGGTCGGCGGTTCCGCCTATCTCGTCGCGCGCGCGATCAAGGGCAGCAAGGTGGTCGGGTTCGAGGATCTGGGCATGGAAGCGATCTACGAGTTCGAGGTGCAGGACTTCCCCGTCACCGTCGCGGTGGACAGCGAGGGCAACAATGTCCACCAGCTCGCCCCGCTCGTCTGGCGGGAAAAGATAGCGAAAGAGGGGCTGCTTCAGGGTGCGTAACCCGTTCCGTGGTCGGCCCGACCTCATTCCCGCGCTGATCGGCAGCATCGCCTTTGCGGGCATTCCGCTGGCGCTGCTTGCCGATGGGGTAAAGCTCGACTGGATCGCCTGGCTGAGCATGGTGTTCGGGCTCGTAGGCCTGATCGCGGTCGGCGCGCAGCTGATGGGCTACCAACCGCGCCAACGCCCGGTGAAATCGCGCCCTCGCCGGTCCGCTCCAAGTTCGAAACCCGTGCATCGCAAGGGACCGTTGCCGGAACTATCCGCTGGCAAACAGGCGCAGCTGCGTCGTGTGGTTCGGGCGATGGCGGACGCAGGCGTGTTCGCACCGCAGACGCCCGATCCCGCAATGCTCTATGCGGGCGCGGCGGAAATGGGCTGGTCGATCCAGCCCGATGTCGTGCTGTTCGCGCTGATGGAGGCCGATTACTACCACCCCGGTTTCGATCCCGCCGCCGGTCTGGGCAATATCGTGCTCCACGATATGCAGGTCGAAACCCCGGCCGAACGGATCGAAGCGATGATCCGCGATCTGGAGCGGCTGTCGGCGGGCGCTCTCGCCATCGCCGATCTCGCCGTCACGCAGGACATCGTCGATCCCGCCGCGCGCACCGTTCGCACCACGGCGTCAATGACGATCAACGGCGAGCTGCTGCATTTCGCCGAAGAGCATCCTTTCAAATATTTCCCGCTGGGCCTGCACCCCGCGATCGCCGCGCATCTGCCGCCGCATATCCGCTTCGCCACGCTGTGGGTGGATCAGGGCGCGTTCGTAACGGCGCTGGCGCCCGGCGCGGTCGAGGCGATGAACACCAAGCTGCGGCTTACCGAAAACAGCCGGTGTATCTGGGACTGGATCGAACCGGCCCCCTCAGGCGCCGCTTGATCACCTCCCCCATCTGGCTGCCCGCGACATTGGTCGCCACGATATTCCAGCCGTGGCGCACGGCGGTGCAGCGGCGGCTGGGCCGGGAATTGTCGGTGAATGCGGCGGGGCTGGTGCGCTATCTGTATGGCCTGCCGTTCGCGGTCGCGATGCTGGCCGTCTATCAACTCGTCCTCGCCCCGGCGGTGTTCCCGACGCTCGGCGGCTGGTTTCCGCTCTATTGCCTGGGTGGCGGGCTGGCGCAGATCGTCGCCACCAATTTGCTGCTGATGTCCTTTGGCGAACGCAGCTACATCGTCGGCACCGCCTATTCCAAGACCGAGGCGGTGCAGGGCGCGCTGCTGTCGGTGGCGATGCTGGGCGAGCATCTGAATGTCCTTACCTGGATCGGCATCGCGCTGGGCGTGGCCGGGGTGATGATCCTGTCGGCGGGCGGCAAGCGGATGACGCCGCGCGAGCTGCTCGCCGCGCTCAACCAGCGCGGTGCGCGTTACGGCATCGCATCAGGCTTTTTCTTCGCGCTTACCGCCATCGCGATCCGCAGCGCGACGATGGAAGTGGCGAGCGGCGATCATGTTCGCGCCGCGCTGATCGTGCTGACCGTCACCGTCGCGATGCAGACGGTGATGCAGGGCGCGCTGTTGTGCGTGCGCGAGCGGGCGCAGGTCGCGCTGGTGCTGCGCAGCTGGCGCGTCTCGGGACAGGTCGGGCTGTTGTCCGCGCTCGGCTCGGCCTGCTGGTTCACCGGCTTTGCCACCGCGCCGGTCGCGTTGGTCAGGGTGGTCGGCCAGATCGAGGTCGCCTTCACCATGGCGTTCGGTCATTTCTATCTGGGCGAGCGCGCGACGCGATCGGAGGTTGCCGGATTGATGCTGGTGACGGCGGGGGTGGTTGCGGCGCTGGCGGGCGCGCTTTGACCGCGCAATTGCCAGCAGGCGGCACGCGCGGCAGGATCGGGCGATGAAGATCGACCTCGTCTCGCCCCATTCGCCGATCACCGCCGCGGGCCGGCTGAAAAAGGCGGTGGGCGCGACACTGACCGCCGATACGCCCAAATGCGTGACCGGCAACGGCACGGAGCATGAAATGGTGCTGTGGGTGCATCGCCCGCGCGTGCGCAACGATTTCAAGACGATGCTGCGCGCGACGATGGAACCTTATCAGGGCGGCACGCGCATTCGCGGGCGGATCGGCGCGCCGATTTCGGCGGGGCTGTTCATGGGATGCTGGTTCAGCTTCGTGCTGATCTTTCTGCTGATCGGCCTGATCGTTGCGCTGGCGGCCGCGCCGGGGGATTGGTCCTTCCACCTGCCCTTCATCCTGGTGCCGAGCCTGATGTTGCTGGGCGGCGGATTCATGGTGTGGATCGGGCGGCGCAGCGGTCGCGAGGACCGCGATGCCATCCTGACCTTTCTGCGCGAGACCATCGGCACTTACGACCGGCACGGACGGCGGTTGTAGCGGGCTAGACCCGTGTTGTGCCCGGATAGGCGAACAGCAGGTCGCTGTCGTCCGATGCCGTGATCGTCGCCGCGCCGGTGACGGCGATACATTCGCCCGCCTGCCAGCCAAGCCCATCGACCTCACCCGAACCGCGCACCGGCACCAGCCAGCCGGTGACGCCATCGGGCATCGTCACATGCCGCGCGCCACCCGGCCAGCGTTCGACGACGAATTTCGGCCCCTCGACCAGCAAATTGCGGCCCGGCGCCACTTTCCCCGGCATCGGCGCGGCGACGAACGGCCGCGCGTCCGCCACGGCGACGCCATCCTCCAGATGCAGGTCACGCGGGCGGCCATAGTCGTAAAGGCGGTAGGTGGTTTCGCTGTTCTGCTGAATCTCGATCAGCGTGATGCCTGCGCCGATCGCATGAACCGTCCGCGCCGGCACATAGAAGAAATCCCCTGCCTCAACCGCTTTCCAGTCGAGCAGCGTTTCGATCGAACCGTCCAGCGCCGCCTGTCGCAGCGTGTCGGCATCGACGGGTTCATGCGTCCCGAGCGCGATCGTCGCACCGGGTTCGGCGGCCAGAATGACCCAGCATTCGTCCTTGCCGCGCGGCAGGCCGCGAGCATCGGCCTGGGCATCGTCGGGATGGACCTGCACCGACAATTTTCCGCTGGTGAACAGATATTTGACCAGCAGGTCGGGGGCGGTGTCGCCCGGCGCCTGATACCAGATTTCGCCCACCGGCCTGCCATCGCTCGCCGGATCGGCGAAACCGGGCCACAAGCGATGGCGACCCCAGGGCTTTTCGACGCGATGGGTGGCAAGACGGACAGCGGGCATTTATCCTCCATCGCCAACGGGCCGGGAACCGCCCGATAACGCGGCAATCGCCGCGCCGATCCCTAGTCGCCCAATCCCAGCCCGCGCGCGAACGCCCGCACCGCAGGGCCGATATCGTCGCGTTCCAGCGCCAGCGCCAGATTCGCCTGCACATACCCCGCCTTGTCGCCGCAATCATAGCGCTGGCCATCGAACGTGTAGCCGTGAAACGCCTGTTTGCCGATCAGCTGCGCCATCGCGTCGGTCAGCTGGATTTCGCCGCCCGCGCCCTTCACCGGATTGTCGAGAATCCGCATGACGTCGGGCTGCAGGATATAGCGGCCGGGGATCATCAGGTTCGACGGCGCGGTGCCGGCGGCGGGTTTTTCGACCAGCGCGGCGACTTCGGTCAGCCGCCCGTCGCGCTTGCCCGGGGTGATGATGCCATATTTATCGGTTTCGCTGTCGGGCACTTCGAGCGCACCGATGATATTGCCGCCGACCTGTTCATAGGCGCCGACCATCTGTTTGAGGAAATTGGGCGTGCCGACCATCAGTTCGTCGGGCAGCAGCACCGCGAACGGTTCGTCGCCGACGATCTCGCGCGCGCACCACACCGCATGGCCAAGGCCCAGCGGCTCCTGCTGGCGGACATAGACCGGCGACCCCGGCGTCTGGCGAATCCCCTCGATCAGCGTCAGCGACTTGCCGCGCGCGCGCATCGTCGCTTCGAGTTCGAAGGAAATGTCGAAATGATCCTCGAGCGCGCCCTTGCCGCGCCCGGTGACGAAGATGATCTGCTCGATCCCGGCCTCCAGCGCCTCTTCGACCGCATATTGGATCAGCGGCTTGTCGACGACGGTCAGCATCTCCTTGGGCATCGACTTGGTCGCGGGCAGAAACCGCGTGCCCAGGCCAGCGACGGGAAAAACAGCCTTTCTGATCGGCTTGATGGTCATAAGAATTCGCTCCTCCGCCGCGGGGGAATAGCGCAAAGCGGCGGCGGAACAACCCCGGCAAACCCGCATGCCGACATGGCATTGCGCGGTGAACCCGCGATATTCGACGCAAATGTAGCGGCAAATTAACGCCCGGCCGCTATGGGTCGCGGCGATGACGAACGCGAAAATCCTGGTGATCTTCGGCACGCGGCCCGAAGCGATCAAATTGTTCCCGGTGGTCCGCGCGCTGGCGGACGTGCCGGGGCTTACCGTGCGCAGCTGCGTCACCGCGCAGCATCGCGGGCTGCTGGATCAGGTGCTGTCGATCGCGGGGCTGACGCCCGACATCGACCTGGACCTGATGGAACCCGGCCAGTCGCTCGACCGGCTGACCGCGCGGCTGTTGACCGGACTTGGCGAGGTGATGGACGCTGAACGGCCCGACCGGGTGATCGTTCAGGGCGATACCGCGACGGCGATGGTCGGGGCGCTCGCCGCCTACTACCGCAGGGTCCCGGTCGCCCATGTCGAAGCAGGCCTGCGCTCGGGCGATATCTGGCAACCCTGGCCCGAAGAGGTCAACCGCCGCATCGTCGCGCCGATCGCCGACCAGCATTTCGCGCCGACGCAGACCGCCGCCGACGCGCTGATCCGCGAGAATATCGATCCCGCCACGATCCATGTGACGGGCAATACGGTGATCGACGCGCTGCTCGCGACACAGGCGCGGATCGCCGACGAACCGGCGCTGGCGGCGGGACTCGACCCGATCGCCGCGCGCTTTGCCGGCAAGCGGCTGGTGCTCGTCACCACCCATCGTCGCGAGAATTTCGGCGGCGGGATGGAAGCGATCGCCCGTGCGATCGGCCGCATCGCCGACCGCGACGACACCGCGATCCTGTTCCCGATGCATCCCAACCCCAATGTCGTTTCGGTGATGGACGCGCAGCTCGGCGAACGGGACAATGTCGCGCGCATCGATCCGCTCGATTACCCACATTTCATCCGCGCGCTCGACCTGTGCGACATCGTCCTGTCCGATTCGGGCGGCGTGCAGGAAGAGGCGCCTGCGCTCGGCAAGCCGGTGCTGGTGATGCGCGAGACGACCGAACGGCCCGAAGGGGTCGTGGCGGGCACGGCGAAACTGGTCGGCACCGATGCCGACCGCATCGTTTCCGAAATCTCAACCCTGTTGGACGACAAGGGTGCGTATCAGGCCATGGCCCGCGCCCACAATCCGTTCGGCGACGGCCATGCCTCGGCAAGAATATCGAAGGTCGTCGCGCATGGATTCGGGCTGTGAACTAAAGGTCGCCGTTCTTGGACTGGGTTATATCGGCCTGCCCACGGCGGCGGTGATCGCGCGGACGGGTGCGATGGTGCTGGGCATCGACGTCCACCAACATGTCGTCGACACCGTCAATGCGGGCAAGGTGCATATCGAGGAAGTCGATCTCGATGGCCTCGTCTCCGGCGTGATCGCGCGCGGCACGCTGCGCGCATCGACCCGGATCGAACCGTCGGACGTGTTCCTGATCGCGGTGCCGACCCCGTTTGGCGAGGATCACGCGCCCAATATCGGTTATGTCCTCAAGGCCGCGACCAGCGTCGCGACCGTGCTGAAGGCGGGCGACACGGTGATCCTCGAATCGACCTCGCCCGTCGGCACCACCGACAAGGTCGCCGAATTGCTGAGCCAGCTGCGCCCGGACCTGAAGGTCCCCGGCCATTGCAGCGGCACCGCCGACATCGCCATCGCCTATTGCCCCGAACGGGTGCTGCCGGGTCGTATCCTGGTCGAACTGATCGAAAATGACCGCGTCGTCGGTGGCATCACCCCGCGTTGCGCGCGCAAGGCGCTGCAATTCTATCGCCGCTTCGTGCGCGGCGCCTGCGTCACCACCAGCGCGCGCGCGGCGGAGATGACCAAGCTGACCGAAAACGCATTCCGCGACGTCAACATCGCCTTTGCCAACGAACTGTCGATCGTCGCCGACGGCATGGGCATCGATGTGTGGGAGGTGATCCGGCTGGCCAACCGCCACCCGCGCGTCAACATCCTGTCGCCCGGACCCGGCGTTGGCGGCCATTGCATCGCCGTCGATCCGTGGTTCCTGGTCGCCGCCGATCGCGACAACACGCCGCTGATCCGCACCGCGCGCGAGGTAAATGACGGCAAGACCGATCATGTCGTCGCCCGCGCGGCGCAGATGATCGCCGATGCCCCGCCCCATGCGCGGGTCGCGTGCCTGGGCCTGGCGTTCAAGGCAAATATCGACGACTTCCGCGAAAGCCCCGCGCTGAAGGTTGCGGTCGAACTGGCCCAAAAGTTCGGCGAGCGGGTGCAGCTGGTCGAACCCTATGCCACCGCCCTGCCCGCCGATTTCGACGGCACCGGCGCGCAGCTGATCGACATCGACACCGCGATCGACCGCTGCGACATCTTCATCCTGCTGGTCGATCACGACGTGTTCAAATCGGTGCCGCTCGACGAGCGCGCCGACAAGATCGTCTATGACACGCGCGGCATCTGGCCCGATCAGCCGCAGGCGGGCGGCACGACGCCGCTTCGCCTGGTCGGCTGACTCCGATCAGTCGCGCAGCAATTCGTTGATCCCGGTCTTGCTGCGCGTCTGGGCGTCGACGGTCTTGACGATCACCGCGCAATACAGGCCCGGCTTGCCATTTTCGGCAGGCAGCGTGCCGGGGACGACGACGGCATAGGGCGGCACTTCGCCGCGATAGACCTGGCCGGTCGCGCGATCGATGATCTTGGTCGATGCGCCCAGATACACGCCCATCGACAGCACCGCGCCCTCGCCGACGCGCACGCCTTCGGCGACTTCGGATCGCGCGCCGATGAACGCGCCGTCGCCGATGATCACCGGATCGGCCTGTAGCGGCTCCAGCACGCCGCCGATGCCGACCCCGCCCGACAGATGGACGTTCTTGCCGATCTGTGCGCAGCTGCCGACCGTCGTCCAGGTATCGACCATCGTGCCGTCATCGACGAACGCGCCGATATTGACGAAGCTGGGCATCAGCACGACGTTGCGGCCGATATGCGCGCCATGGCGCACGACGCTGCCCGGCACCTGGCGGAACCCGGCGGCGCGGAACCCGCCATCGTCCCATCCCGCGGTCTTGAGCGGCACCTTGTCGAAGCCGCCGCCCATCACCGCATTGTCGTTGAGGCGAAAGGACAGCAGCACCGCCTTTTTGAGCCATTGATTGACCTGCCACCCGCCATCGCGCGGTTCGGCGACGCGCGCGACACCCGAATCGAGCTGTTTGAGCGCCGCATCCACCGCGTCGCGCACATCGCCCCTGGTCGCGGTGGAGATGTTCGCGCGGTCCTCCCATGCGGCATCGATAATGGTGGCAAGGTCGGTCATCGGTCCTCCAATATGGCTTCGAGCCAGTGGCAGATGTCATGGGTCACGAAATCGATATAGCTGCGATCGGCATCGGGCGCCTGTTCGGACCCGTTGTCGACCCACACCGTCGCCATGCCGATCGCCTTGGCCGGGGCGAGGTTGCGCGCCATATCCTCGACGAACAGCGCGCGGGTCGGGTCGATGCGATAGGCTTCGCACAGGCTGTGATAGGCATGGGGGTGCGGCTTGGGGTGATAGTTCGACGCATGGACGTCGTGGATCGCCTCGAAACTTTCGGCCAGCCCAAGTCGCGCCAGCACCTTGTCGGCATAGGGCGCATCGGCGTTGGTGAACACGATCTTGCGCCCCGGCAGCTGCGCGATCGCGGCGACCAGCGGTGCATTGTGGCGCAGCACGTCCATTTCGATGTCATGGACGTCGGCCAGATATTCGTGCGGATCGACGCCATGTTCGGCCATCAGCCCCGCCAGCGTCGTGCCGTGGGAGATGAACCACCCCTTTTGCACCGTGCGCGCCGCCACCGGGTCCAGGTTCAACAGGCGCGCGACATAGGCACCGATCCGCGCATCGATCTGCGCGAACAGCTTCGCGCTTTCGGGATAGAGCGTGTTGTCCAGGTCGAACAACCAGGCATCGATATGGGCAAGATCGGCGCGCATCGTGGCGCGCGTTTAGGGGGGATGCGCGCCAAGGGGAAGCAAGAGAAATCCCGGCGTCAAAAAAACGCGCAGCGTCAAGGGGCGAACCACGCGAGCCACAGCGCCGCGCCAGCGGCTGTCATCCCGATCCATCAGCGCGGCATTGATGCCGGCACGCTTCGTGGCTTTGTGCGCGCAAAACTTCTTCTTCCCTTCCCCGCCGCCGCGCCCGCCCCCATGTTTGCGACATGACCGCCTATTCCCTGCTCGACCTTGTCCCGATCATCCAGGGCGGTGACGTGCGCCAGTCGCTCGCCAACGCCGCCGACCTTGCCCGCCATGCCGAGGCGGAGGGGTTTTCCCGCTATTGGGTCGCCGAACATCATGGCATGGCCGGGATCGCCAGCGCGGCGACCGCGGTGGTCATCGCCCATGTCGGCGCCGCGACCGCGACGATCCGCATCGGCGCGGGCGGGATCATGCTGCCCAACCACGCACCGCTGGTGATCGCCGAACAGTTCGGCACGCTCGATGCGCTGTTTCCCGGCCGGATCGATTTGGGCCTGGGTCGTGCGCCGGGCAGCGACCAGCGCGTCGCGCGCGCGCTGCGCCGCACCCTCGACAGCAGCGCCGATGCGTTTCCCCAGGACGTGATCGAGCTGCAAAGCTATTTCGCGGACGACGGACAGACCGGCATCCATGCCGTGCCCGGTGGCGGCGCGCGCCCGCACCTGTGGATATTGGGGTCCAGCCTGTTCGGTGCGCAGCTCGCCGCCGCGCTCGGCCTGCCCTATGCCTTTGCCTCGCATTTCGCGCCGGGATCGCTGGACGAGGCGCTGGCGGTCTATCGCCACAATTTCCGGCCCTCGCCGCAGCTTGAGCAGCCCTATGCCATGGCCGGGTTCAACGTGTTCGCCGCCGATACGCAGGACGAGGCCGAACTGCTCGCCACGTCGATGCAACAGGCGTTCGTCGCGCTGCGCACCACCGGCACCGGCATCCGCATGCCGCCGCCGCTCGCGGGTTATCGCGACACGCTGTCGCCCGATGCGCGCGCGATGCTCGACCATGTCCTGTCCGCCAGCTCGATCGGCGATGGCGACCGGGTGCGCGCCGATCTGTCGGCGTTCATCGCGCGCACGGGGGTGGACGAGGTGATGCTGACCAGCTCGATCTACGATCACGATGCGCGCAAGCACAGCCTGGGGCTGGCGGCGGCGGCGATGCGGGGGATTTGAGCGGCGCACGCGTGGGGCGCGGGCTTTTTTTTCACGCAGAGACGCAGAGAGCGCAGAGATTTGCGCGGCGCGAAGCGCCCTTCATCCCCAACGTTGCATCAGGTGCGGCGCTCAAGATGGTAAAATGCCGCTGACGCGGCGGGCACCAACTCTGCGCTCTCTGCGTCTCTGCGTGAAAAAAACGCCCCCCAAGCTACCCCGCCGCCGGCAGCCGCAGCCGCACGAGCAAGCCGCCCAGATCCTCGCTCTCCTCCAGGCTGACCGTGCCGTCATAGATTTCCGCCACGTCGCGCACGATGGCGAGGCCCAGCCCGGTGCCCGGCTTGCCCGAATCGAGCCGCACGCCGCGGTCGAAGATGCGGATGCGGTCCGCTTCGGGGATGCCCATGCCGTCATCCTCGATCATGATCTCGACGAACCCGGCTTCGACGCCGATCGTCACGAACACGCTGCCCCCGCCATATTTGGCGGCGTTTTCGACGAGGTTGCCCATGATCTCGTCCAGATCCTGCCGCTCGATATGCGCGACCAGATCGCGCGGGCCGTCGGTGTCGATGCGGACATGGGGGTAGAGGCGCGCGACCGCGCGTTCGACCGATTCGACGCTGGGCCATACCGGCGCGCGGCTGTGCGCCGATCCGCGCCGCCCGACCGCGCGCGCACGGGCGAGATGGTGATCGACCTGTCGCCGCATCGTTCGCGCCTCACGCACCACGGTCGTCGGCAGATCGTCGGCCTGCGCCGTCGCCGCGTTCATGATGACGGTCAGCGGCGTCTTGAGCGCATGGGCAAGATTGCCGGCATGGCGCCGCGCCTCTTCCGCCTGTTTGTCGTTATGCGCGACGAGCGCGTTCAGCTCCTCGACCATCGGTGCGATTTCGGCGGGCATGTCGCCATCGATCCGCCCCGCCTTGCCGGTCCGCATCCGCTGGATTTCCATCCGCAACCGCCGCAGCGGCAACAGCCCGTACCAGGTCTGCAACCCCGCCAGCACGATCAGCCCCGCCGCCAGCAACAGAAAGCTGCGCACCAGCGTGCGGCGCAGCGCATCGATCTGGGCATCCAGCGCGTCGCGCGTCTGCGCCACCTGGAACCGCCAGCGCACCGGCGATCCGGGCAGCTTCACATCGCGCTCGACGATGCGCAGCCGCTGGTCGGCGAACTGGTCGGAATCGTAGAAATAGGGTTCGACATCCTCGCGGTCCGCGCCGGTCGCCAGCTGCCGGTCCCACAAGGACCGCGAGGGAAAGGTGTCGTAACCCTTGCCGCTGACCTGCCAATAGGCGCCCGAATAGGGCTCCAGGAACCGCTGGTCGGACAATTGCCGGTTGAACGCGATCTGTCCCATCGGATCGATCTCGGCCGAAACGATCAGCGCGGTCAGGATATATTCCAGCCCGTCGTCGAAATTGCGGGTGATCGCATTGGTCAGCACACGGTCGAGCGCAAAGCCGCCACCCGCCAGCAACAGCGAAATCCACGCCGCTGCGATCACGATCATCCGGCGGCTGAGCGATCCGGTGGTCCGCACATAAGGGCGCGGGGCGGGATCGTCGGGCGCGGCGTCGCGATCGGCGATCGTTCCCGTTCGACCGACGAACGGAAACCGGCGTGCGATCGTCAGGCCGAAGGGAAGATCAGGCACCGGCCTCCGCCGGTTCTTCCAGGCTGTAGCCAAGGCCGCGGATGGTGGTGATGACATCCGCGCCCAGTTTCTTGCGGATGCGCGTCACGAATACCTCGATCGTGTTCGAATCGCGGTCGAAATCCTGATCGTAGATATGTTCGATCAATTCGGTGCGGCTCACCACCTTGCCCTTGTGATGGAGCAGATAGGACAGCAGCTTATATTCCTGCGCGGTCAGCTTTACCGGGTCGCCGCCCTTCGTCACCTTGCCGCTGCGCGTATCGAGCCGGATGTCGCCCGCGATCAGTTCGGCCGAGGCATTGCCCGACGCGCGGCGGATCAGCGCGCGCAGCCGGGCGATCAGCTCCTCCGACTGGAACGGCTTGGCGACATAATCGTCGGCGCCCGCATCCAGCCCGGCGACCTTGTCCGACCAGCTGTCGCGTGCGGTCAGCACCAGCACCGGGGTCGCCCGCCCCTCCTTGCGCCAGCGATCGAGCACGGTCAGCCCGTCGATTTCGGGCAGGCCAAGGTCGAGCACGATGGCGTCATAGCTTTCGGTCGAGCCGAGAAAATGCCCCTCTTCGCCATCCGACGCGGTGTCGACGGCATAGCCCGCGCCTTCCAGCGTGGTCTGCAACTGGTTGCGAAGATTGGGTTCGTCCTCGACGATCAGCACGCGCATGCGATTATCCCTCCTGTCCGTGTCAACCGCCCGACTGGCGCACGATCTGCCCGGTGCGTCCATCGACGTCGATCCAGATGACGTTCCCATTGCGCAGGAATTTGAGCGTGTAAATGCCCGTCCCCGAATCGAAATCAAAGCCGATATACTGGCCGCCGCGCTTGGCCATCGCCGGCACCACCCGCGCCTCGATCGCGCGCAGCGGCAGCAAATGCCCCTCGACCCGACCCTTGCGCGCAGCCTGCTGATCGCCGCGCCGATCCTGCGGCGATGCGTGCGCGGGGCCATGCACCGAGGCGGCGGCGGTAGCGAGACACACGCCGAAAGCTAGAACGCCAGACATCTTCATGGTGGTTGGCATAGGAAGCGCGCGTTGAATAGCCCATGAATGCACGCGAAAGCCGCGCGACAGCTTGTCCCGGCTTGCCGACAATGCTTGCGGCCCCGGCGCCGCGCGCCTAACTGCCCGCCGCATGGCGGCACCTGTTCTCTCCTATGAAAAGCTTGGTCTGGTCCAGGGGTCGGGCTGGCTGTTCCGCGATCTCGACATCCATATCGGCGCGCGCGACCGGCTGGCGCTGATCGGCCGCAACGGCGCGGGCAAGACGACATTGCTGCGCCTGATCGCCGGTCAGATCGAGGCGGATGAGGGGCGCCGCACGATCCAGCCGGGCACGCGCGTCGTGGTGCTGGAACAGGAACCGCGCATGGCAGGCTGCACCAGCCTGATGGACTATGTCCTGTCGGGCGAGGACGCGCCCGTCCGCCATGCGGCCGAAGCGATCGCCGATCAGCTGGGCATCGACCTGTCGCGCGACGCGGCAACCGCGAGCGGCGGCGAACGGCGCCGCGCCGGTATCGCCCGCGCGCTGGCGCAGGAACCTGATGTGCTGCTGCTCGACGAGCCGACCAATCATCTCGACATCGACGGCATCGCGGCGCTCGAAGAGCTGCTGCTCAAGGGACCGACGTCGATCGTGATCACGCACGATCGCGCGTTCCTCGATCGCGTCGTCACGCGCATCATCGAGCTCGATCGCGGGTTGCTGCGCAGCTTCCCCGGCAACTTCGCCGCCTACGAGGCACGCAAGAGTGAGCAGCTCGCAGCCGAAGACATCGCGAATCGCAAGTTCGACAAGTTCTGGGCGCAGGAAGAAGTATGGATCCGCCGTGGCA
>CADEEK010000033.1:12084-16824 GCA_902826325.1 uncultured Sphingomonadales bacterium | reverse complement strand
CTCGGGAAGCGGCGCTTTAGCTGGGGCGGTTGCCCCTTGCAAGCCTCGGCGTTTTCGAAGCGGGATTTGCGGTGGTTTCTTTGTTGGGTGGCGGCACCGGGGTGTTATTTGTTCAGGTTGCGGCACCGGCAGGTTCCTTGTTTGGTAGCCGCACCGGCCCACTCCCCCACCCGGCCACCAATTCCAGAATATCCTGCCGATGGGTGGCCGGGTGGGGGAGTGGGCCGGTGCGGCTACCAAACAAAAGGCACGCCCGACCCTAATTCCGGCTTGGCACCTGTTCCATCTCGAACAGCCGGTCGACTTCCAGCACCAGGTCGCGCAGGTGAAACGGCTTGGACAGCACGCGGGCATTGGGCACCTGTTTCCCCGCGCGCAGCGTCACCGCGGCAAAGCCGGTGATGAACATCACGCGCATGTCGGGCGCGATTTCTCCCGCCTTTTGCGCCAGTTCGATCCCGTCCATTTCGGGCATCACGATATCGGTCAGCAACAGGTCGAACCGCTCGCTTTCGATCAGCGGCAGCGCGGCGGTGCCGCGATCGACGGCGACCACGGCATAGCCCGAACGTTCGAGCGCGCGCGTCAGATATTCGCGCATCGCCCTGTCATCCTCGGCCAGAATTATCCTGATCATCCGCCACCCCGTTCGTGCAGGACGCCTTGTATGCGCGAAGGGTTTAATATTTTCCAGACGCGGACGCACGTTGCCACCGCCGTTGCCCATCACCTGCGTTGCCCGATCCGCCGCATCGGCATAGGATGTGGCGCGTGAGCGCGGTTCCGCCGTCCTTTGTCCGCCACGGTCCGTCCGATCCGGTATCGCCGGTGGTGCTGTCGGTGCCGCATGCCGGGCGCGACTATCCGTTGCCGTTGCGCGCGGCGCTGCGCGTGCCGCTGTCCGCGCTGTTGCCGCTGGAGGACCGGCACGTCGATACGCTCGCGCTGGCGGCGCAGGGCCGCGAATCGCTGATCGTCGCGTCGCGCGCGCGCGCCTGGATCGACCTCAACCGCGCCGAGCATGAGCGCGACGCACGGGTCGATGAAGGCGCACCGGCCATTCCGCACGGCGCGCAATCGATCAAGCTGCGCAGCGGCCTGGGGCTGGTGCCGCGCCGCGCGGGCGGCGCCGATCTGTGGCGGCGCCGCTTCTCGTGCGACGAGATCCGCCATCGGATCGAATGCGATCACCGCCCCTATCATGCCGAAACCGCGCGACTGCTGAACGCCGCGCGCGCGCGGTTCGGGATCGCGATCCTGCTCGACATCCATTCGATGCCGCCGCTCGCCACCGGCGCCGCGCGGATCGTGATCGGCGACCGGTTCGGCCGTTCCGCCGCCGCGCGGTTCGTCGCGCGGGTCGAGGGGGCGGTGCATGCCGCCGGGGTGCGTTCGGCGATCAACACCCCCTATGCCGGCGGCCATGTGCTCGACCGCCACGCGCGACCGGCGGACAATATCCATGCGATCCAGATCGAGGTCGACCGCACGCTCTATCTCGACCGGCGCCGGGACGCCCCGGGGCCGGGATTGGATGCGACCGCGCGGTTGCTGCGCAACATCATCGACGCGGTCGCCGACGAGGCGCAGCCGGTCGCCGACGCCGCGCAATAGCGGCTTTGGCAGCGCAACCCCGCAGGACGCGCCGGCTTAAAAAAAAACCGCCCGGTGTTGCCACCGGGCGGCCAAGGTTCAGGGAGGAGACACGCCCGAGAGCGTGCCGCACGGTTCCGCGAAAGGGGGGACACGAAACCGCACTATCCATAATATAGAAGGGCTTGACCGTGTCTTCAAGGTGACAATCGAAAATGCGCCGAGTTGACGCCGAAATGGCGTCAAGTCGTGCGTCGCAGCCAGGGAATCATATGCGCCAGCGTGGCGTCGCGTCGTCCGAAATGGTGCCATAACGCCGCCGCGACGTGCAGGATGAGCAGGCCCGCCATCAAGAATCCCATGATCTCGTGCGCTTCCCCGCCCCATTGGTTCGCGGCGCGCCCGACGGGCAGATAGGGGATGTCGAACAGCCCGAAAAAGGTCAGCGGCCGCCGCACCGCCGCGCCCGAAACCATCAGCCAGCCGGTAACGGGCAACGCGATCAGCAGGACATAGAACAGCCAATGCGCCGCGGTGGCGGCGGCGTGGGTCCAGCGCGGCGCGCCGGGTGCCGGGTCGGGCACGCGATGCGCCAGCCGCCAGCCGAGCCGCACGAGGCTGAGCGCCAGCACGAGCATGCCGACCGCCTTGTGCACCGGCATGACCCGCCAGTCGCGCGGCAGGGCGTCATGCGCGAAGCCGAGCCACAGGTTGAACAGGATCAGGGCGGCGATGGTCCAGTGCAGCGCGATGGCCGTCCGCGTATAACGGTCAACCGGGTGCATCGCCGCCATCGCGTCAGGCCGCCGGGGCCGGTTGCGGCGCGATGCCGCCCGCCTGCAGCTGGCGTCCGAAAATCTCGCGGATCAGGCTGAGCGAGAACAGATGGGCATAGATCAGCGGCAACAGGCCGTTCTGCACGATCTTGCGCAGCTGGTCGCCGCGCAGCTCGTTGAGCTTGTTTTCATCGACCATCTGGAAGCCGCGATAGATATAGGGCTGGGGCGCGCCTTCGGGCTGGATCGCCACCTCACCCTCCATCAACAGGCCCATTTCCCTCAATTCCTTCATGAAGAAATTGGTCTTTTGCCCGGCCACCTCGAAATCCTCGTTGAACTTGAGGATGTTCTGAACCAGCTCGGTCGGCTTGCCGTCGGTGAACAGCGGCTCGCCTTCGTCATATTCGCCGATCGTGTCCGATGTCGGGTCGAAGCACAGCGACATTTCCTCGCTGTCCGGGCGCAGCCGCGCGAGCATATAGGGATAGCGGCGGACATAGGCGGGGATGTACAGCTGTTCGCCATCCTTCATCCGGCCATCTTCGTTGAAGAAGACGTTGATCCCTTCGTTGAGGCCCATCAGCCCCAGCGGCACCGGATCGTCGCCCGCCGAAAAGACGATCGGCATATGGCGCTGAACCAGCGGAAATTCCTCGACCGTCAGCGGCACCGCATGCTGCTTGGCCAGGAACGGCGCGGCATCGGCGCGGCGCAGGCGCCAATTGGCGTGAAGCTCGCTCGAAAGCGGCTGCAGGTCGTTGTAGAAGAGCGGAAGGCCCTGGTTCTGCGGCGCGGTGGCCATGGAAATCTCCTGAATGCGAAATAGGCGGGCGGGCTGGTGCCGCAATTGTTCCAGCTTGACTGGCCCCGCGTCCTATTGATCCGCAGGGGCGGGCGCAAGGGAAACGAGCTTCCCGGGGTTGAACAGGTTGGCCGGATCGAGCGCGCGCTTGATCGCGCACAGCGCGTGGCGCCGCGCGGGGCTGGACAACCGCGCCAGCTCGTCGCGCTTCATCTGACCGATGCCATGTTCGGCGGAGATCGATCCGCCCGCCGCGACGACGAGATCGTGGACGAACGGGCTGATGCTGGCGGCGTGGTGCGATGCCCAATCGGGCGCGCTGCCCGCCGGCGCGCGGACATGGAAATGGACATTGCCATCGCCCAGATGGCCGAACGCGCAGGCGCTGGTGCCGGGGAAGCGCGCCGCCACCGCGGCGGCGCCGTCGATCATGAAATCGGGCATCGCCGCGACCGGCACCGAAATATCATGTTGCAGCGCGGGTCCGGCGGCGCGTTCGGCCTCCGAAATCGAATCGCGCAACCGCCAGAACGTCGCCGCCTGCGCCTCGCTCGCCGCGATCACCGCGTCGCGCGCCAGCCCCTGTTCCAGCGCGGCGCCCAGCCGCTGTTCGAGCAACGCGGCGGGCGACGGCGCATCCGGCGCGCTCGCCACCTGTTCGATCAGCACATGCCAGGGATGATCGCCGGACAGCGGCGCGCGGGCACCGGGCAGATGCGCGACCACCCGTGCCAGCATCGTCGCCGGCATGATCTCGAAACTTTCCAGCCCGTCGCCCGCGCGGTCGAGCAGCCGCAACAGATCGAGCGCGGCGTGCGGCGTCGCGACGCCCACCCACGCCACCGCCCGCGCGGTGATCGCCGGGACCAGCCGCACGCTTGCCGCCGTTACCACGCCCAGCGTTCCTTCGGCGCCGATCAGCAGCTGGTTGAGGTCATAGCCGCGATTGTCTTTCTTGAGCGCGGCCAGCCCGTCATGCACCGATCCGTCGGGCAACACCGCCTCGACCCCCAGCACCAGCGCGCGCATCGTGCCGTGGCGCAGCACCTGTGTCCCGCCCGCATTGGTCGACACCAGCCCGCCCAGCGTCGCGCTGCCCCGGGCGCCGAGCGTCAGCGGGAACCGGCACCCCTTGGCCAGCGCGGCATCGTGCAGGTCGGCAAGGATCACCCCCGCCTGCGCCTGCGCCAGTCCCGCCGCCGCATCGACCCGCATGATCGCGTTCATCCGCCGCAGCGACAGGATCAGCGCCGATCCGTCGGCGGGCGGCGTCGCACCGCCGACCATCGACGTATTGCCCCCCTGGGGCACCAGCGCGACGCCGAGCGCCGCCGCACGCGACACGATCGCCGCCACCGCCTCGGTCGAATCGGGCTGCAGGATCGCCGCCGCTGTCCCACGATACCGCCCGCGCCAGTCGGTCAGCCAGGGGGCGATGTCGTCGGGCGTGGTCACGGCGATGCCCGGTCCGAACCGCGCCACCATCGCCCCGATCAATTCGCGCTGCGCCTGTGTCATGCCGGGGCGCTATCATGCCGGGACGCGCCGGGGCAATTCATCCACTGT
>CADEEK010000033.1:0-11984 GCA_902826325.1 uncultured Sphingomonadales bacterium | reverse complement strand
GTGTCATGCCGGGGCGCTATCATGCCGGGACGCGCCGGGGCAATTCATCCACTGTTCAATTCCTTGCGCTATTGGCAGGATGACATGGTGGATCTGTTGTTCGTTGTTGCCGCGTTGCTGCTGCCGCCCGATGCCCTGCCCGATCGGGGCGGCGTCGGCGCGCGCAAGGCGGACGTGCCGAAAAGCGGGATGAACGGGATTCGCACGGCACAGGTGCGCATCCAGCAATATGTGGTGATCCGCGTGCCCCGCCCCGATCCCGTGCGCCGCGTGTCCGCCCCCGCCGCGCCGCTGCCCCCGATCACCTGGGTCGAGCGCGATGCCGATCGCTGCGTGAAGATGGAGCAATTGTCCGGGGCCGCCATCACCCGGTCCGACAGCGTCGACCTGGTGCTGTCGGGCGGCAAGCGAATCCGCGCCAAATTGGGCAATGAATGTCCCGCGCTCGATTTCTATTCGGGCTTCTACGTCAAGCCGACCAAGGACGGCATGGTTTGTGCCAAGCGCGACACCTTCCGCTCGCGATCGGGCGGCGAATGCCGGATCAAGGCGTTTCGCAGCCTGATCCCCGAACGCTGAGACCGAGCCGTTCAAGGTATCAACCTTGACTTTCGAGCGCATTTCCCCAATGCGCGCGGCGTGCTTGCTGTGGGCGCCTGCCCCTTTTTCCGGACAGTTGAATGAGTTTTGCCGATCTCGGCCTTTCGGATGAATTGTTGAAGACGGTCGAAGCGGCCGGCTATAGCGAACCGACGCCAATTCAGGCGCAGGCGATCCCGTCGGTGCTGATGATGCGCGACCTGATCGGCATCGCCCAGACCGGCACCGGCAAGACCGCGAGCTTCGTGCTGCCGATGATCGACATATTGGCACAGGGGCGCAGCCGCGCGCGCATGCCGCGCAGCCTGATCCTGGAGCCGACGCGCGAACTGGCCGCGCAGGTCGCCGAGAATTTCGAGAAATACGGCAAGAACCACAAGCTGAGCATGGCGCTGTTGATCGGCGGGGTGCAGATGGGCGATCAGGTCAAGGCGCTGGAAAAGGGCGTCGATGTGCTGATCGCCACGCCCGGCCGCCTGATGGACCTGTTCGAACGCGGCAAGATCCTGCTGACCGGTTGCGACCTTTTGGTGATCGACGAGGCGGACCGGATGCTCGACATGGGGTTCATCCCCGATATCGAGAATATCTGCACCAAGCTGCCCGCCACGCGCCAGACGCTGTTGTTTTCGGCGACCATGCCGCCGCCGATCAAGAAGCTGGCCGACCGGTTCCTGTCCAATCCCAAGACGATCGAGGTCGCCCGCCCCGCCGCGACCAACAGCAACATCACCCAGCGGCTGGTGCCCGTCGCCAACAGCGCGTTCGACAAGCGCAAGACGCTGCGCCAGCTGCTCGCCAGCGAGGATGTGCGCACCGCGATCATCTTCTGCAACCGCAAGACGACGGTGCGCGAGCTCAACAAGAGCCTCAAGAAGCACGGCTATCGTTCCGCCGAAATCCACGGCGACATGGACCAGAGCTCGCGCATCGCCGAGCTGGACCGGTTCAAGGCGGGCGACGTCAACATCCTGGTGGCCAGCGACGTCGCCGCGCGCGGGCTGGACATCAAGGGCGTGTCCCACGTCTTCAACTTCGACGCGCCCTGGCATCCCGACGATTATGTCCATCGCATCGGCCGCACCGGTCGCGCGGGAGCCACCGGCACCGCCTATACGCTGGTCAGCGCCGCCGATGCCGAGGCGATCGAGAATATCGAAAAGCTGCAGGGCACGAAGATCGACCGGCTGGGCGAATTGCCGCGTGGCGAGGACGCGGCGCCCGACAAAAAGGGTCGCAGGCCCAAATCTGCCAAGGCCGCCGAACCGGCGCCGGAAGCGCGGGATGCCGAACCCGCGCCGCGTCGCGAATCGCGTCGTTCGCGCGACGATGATCGCCCCCGTGACGATCGGCCCCGAGATGATCGGCCCCGTGAAAATCGGCGACGCGACGATCGCCCCCGCCGCGATGCGCGCGCCGAACGTGACGATGGGCCCGACGATGGCGGCTGGAACGGGCCGGTGCCCGATTTCCTGAACTTTTCGATTCCCGCATGAGCGGGAATGGGGGCGAGGCGTTTCTCGACTTCACCCCGATCCCCGCCATTGCCAGCCCGTGCATCAATGTCTGCCGGATCGGCGCCGATGGCCTGTGCGAAGGCTGTCGCCGGACGCTGGACGAAATCGCCATCTGGTCGAGCGCGAGTGATTCGCGGCGGCGCGCGATATTGACGATGGTGGCCGAACGCCGGACCTGACCGCGCGTCGTCCGACGATTCTGCGCCGAAACAAATGCTTGCGGATGGCCGGCAATGCCGCGACACGGGGCAGCGATGCGCCACGGATCGAACCCCCGCCTGCTGCTCCGCACCGCTACCGGCGCTGCGCATGACCGGGTCGATGCGGCATTTGGCGGCTTCGATCTTGCAACTCGGGACGGCTATACTGCATTTCTGCGCGCACAGGCCGATGCGTTCCTGCCGGTCGAGGCGGCGATCGACCGCACAATCGCGCTGGCATCGGACATGCTCGATGACTGGCCACAGCGGCGGCGGAGCGACGCGCTGCGCGCCGACCTGGCCGATCTGGGGCACGAACCGACGGCCATGACCGCAGCACCCGCCATCGCCAGCCGCGAAGCGCTGCTCGGCGCGATCTATGTGCTCGAAGGGTCGCGGCTGGGCGGCACGATGCTCGCAAGGCGCGTGCCGGCGGGGATGCCGCGACGCTTTCTGACCGCAGCCGACCCGGATCGGTGGCGAAAATTGATCCAAATCCTGAATCGCGCGTTGGTTACGCAAGAGCAACAGGCGGCGGCGATTGCGGCTGCATGTGATGTGTTCGCGCGATTTGAGGAAGGCGCGCAGCGATTTGGAAGGACCCTGCCTGTTGAATGACACGTCCCCGGTCGATCTGACCAATTGCGACCGCGAGCCCATCCATATCCTCGGCGCGATCCAGCCGATCGGTTTCCTGCTCGCCGTCACGGCGGACTGGATGGTGGCGCGTGCGTCGGCCAACCTTGCCGACTATCTGGGCGTTGCGCCCGATGAGGTGATCGGGCGGCCGCTTGCCGGCCTGCTCACCTCGCCCGCGATGCACGAATTGCGCAACCGCACGACGATGCTGCGCGGACCCGACGCGATCGAACGGGTGTTCGGCATCGCGCTGATCGAGGGCGGCCCGCGCTTCGACGTCGCGCTCCATCTGTCGGCGGGGCAGGTGGTGATCGAGGGCGAACCGTCGAGCGGCGAGATCGGCGACGTCACCGGCATGGTCCGTTCGATGATCGCGCGGCTGGACCAATGCGCCGACATGACGGCCTTTTTCCGCGAGGGTGCGCGACAGGTACGCGCGCTGATCGGGTTCGACCGGGTGATGGTCTATCGCTTCGCCCCCGACGGATCGGGCGAGGTGGTGGCCGAGGCGTGCAAGCCCGGCATCGGCCATTTCCTTGGCCTGCATTACCCGGCGAGCGACATTCCGGCGCAGGCGCGCGTGCTGTATACCCGCAACCTGATCCGCCTGATCGCCGATGTGCGCGCCGAACCGGTGCGTATCGTTCCGGAACTGGATGAAAAGGGCGAACCGCTCGACCTGTCGCTGTCGCTGCTGCGGTCTGTATCGCCGATCCATATCGAATATCTCAAAAATATGGGGGTCGACGCCTCGCTCTCCATCTCGATCATCGTCGACGGCAAATTATGGGGCCTGTTCGCCTGTCACAATTACGCGCCGCGCTGTCCGCCGTTCGAGCGGCGGGCGGTGTCCGAACTGTTCGCGCAGATGTTTTCGATGCGCCTTGAAAGCCGCGAACGGCAGCAGACGGTGGAGTTTGAACGGCGCGCGCGCGACATTTCCGATCAGCTGCTCGGCGCCGTCGCCTCGGACGAGACGCTGTTGCGCGATCCCGACTGGCTGGCGGACATTTTGACCCATGCGATCCCCGCCGATGGCGTCGGGGTGTGGCTGTCGGGCAGCTATGCCTTTTCCGGCGTCACCCCGCCGACCGAACAGTTTCGCCGCATCGTCCGCGCGCTGAATGCGACCGCGGCGGGCAAGGTTTATGCGACCGACCATATCGGCGCGCTGTTGCCCGATGCGGATAGTTTCAGCGACACCGCCGCGGGCCTGCTCGCCATTCCCATCTCGCGCTCGCCGCGCGATTATGTCGTGCTGTTCCGCACCGAGATGATCCGTTCGATCCGCTGGGCGGGCGATCCGCACAAGCCGGTCGAATATGGCCCCAACGGCCCGCGCCTGACCCCGCGCGAAAGCTTCGCCGAATGGAAGGAGCTGGTGCGCGGGCGTTCGCGGCCGTTCACCGCATCGGAAATGCGCGTCGCCGAAACGCTGCGCGCGACGCTGATCGAAGTGGTGCTGCGCCTTGCCGACGAAGCGTCGGCGGAGCGGCAACAGGCGGGCGCGCGGCAGGAGTTGCTGATCGCCGAGTTGAACCACCGGGTCCGCAACATATTGGGCCTGATCCGCGGCCTGATCCGCCAGGCGCAAAGCGACCATGCGGCGGTGCGCGATTTCGTCAAGGTGGTCGACGGGCGCATCCATGCGCTCGCCCGCGCGCACAACCAGATTACCGAGGATCATTGGGGCCCCGCCCCGATCCAGGCGCTGATCGACGCCGAAACCGCCGCCTTTGTCGAGGAGGACGACCGGATCGAGAGCGAGGGCGAGCCGGTGATGCTCAATCCCCAGGCCTTTTCCACCATGGCACTGGTGGTCCACGAACTCGTCACCAACGCCACCAAATATGGCGCGCTGTCGGTGCCGGATGGCGGGGTGAAGCTGAGCTGGCAGATGAGCGACAAGGGCGACCTGTTGATCGCATGGCGCGAGATCGGCGGTCCGGCCGTGCGTCAGCCGTCGCGCAAGGGGTTCGGCACGACGATCATCGAACGTTCGGTCCCCTATGACCTGGGCGGTGAGGCGAGCGTGCGCTATCTCGACAGCGGGTTCGAGGCGGATTTCTGCATTCCCGCGCGCCATGTGTCCAAGCCGCGCGGCACCGGCGCGCCGCAGATCCGCTTTCCCCGCACCGCCCATGGCCATCGCGAGGAACCGCCCACCGACCTGCTGAACGGCCAGCGGCTGCTGCTGGTTGAGGACAGCCTGATCATCGCGCTGGATGCCGAGGATATTCTCAATCGCCTGGGCGCCGATCATGTCGCCACCGCCGCCTCGGTCGATGCCGCGCTCGACCTGATCGCCGCGACGCCGCCCAGCGTCGCGGTGCTCGACATCAACCTTGGCAGCACGACCAGCTTCGCCATCGCCGACGCGCTGCTCGAACGCGATATCCCGTTCATGTTCGCGACCGGCTATGGCGAACAGGCGCAATTCCCCGACCAGCATCGCGGGCGCCCGGTGGTGCAGAAACCCTATACGATCGAAAATCTGGCGCGCACGCTGGCGGAAATGCTGGGTTAGGCTCGGTTTTTCGCCGCCCGTCACCCCGGCCTTGAGCCGGGGTCCCGCTAAAGGTGAACGCGGGGAAAAGCGGGACCCCGGCTCAAGGCCGGGGTGACGGTTGCGCACAGGCCAAGCTACCCCAACACCCGCCCCGCCACGGCGTCGAGCTTCGCCAGCAAGGCCGGATCGCGGACATGCGGCGCGGTGATCAGCGCGGCGTCGAGACAGGTGTCGATCGGTGAGGCTTCGCGCGTTTGCGGCAGCGCGCGCAACAGGTTCAGCACCATCGCCCGCGCCTTTTCGGCATTGGCGGACAGCTGGGCGATCACCTGAGCGACATCGACCGCCGCCTCGTCCTCGCGCCAGCAATCATAGTCGGTGATCATGCCGACCAGCGCATAGGGCAGCTCCGCTTCGCGCGCGAGCTTCGCCTCGGGCATCGCGGTCATGCCGATCACCTGGCACCCGCAGCTGCGATAGAGCTGGCTTTCGGCGCGGGTCGAAAATTGCGGGCCCTCCATCGCCAGATAGGTGCCGGTGCGATGCACGCCGGCGCCCGCCGCATCCGCGGCATCGGCGGCCAGCGCGGACAGGCGCGGGCATACCGGATCGGCCATCGACACATGGGCGACCATGCCGCTGCCGAAAAAGCTTTCCGCTCGCCCCCTGGTGCGGTCGATGAACTGGTCGACGATCGTGAAGGTGCCGGGCGCGCGCTCCTCGCTCAGCCCGCCGACCGAGGAGATGGCGAGCAGATCGGTCGCGCCCAGCCGCTTGAGCGCATCGATATTGGCGCGCGCGTTCAGCTCGCCCGGGGCGATGCGGTGGCCCCGCCCGTGACGGGGCAGGAACGAGACGCGGACATGCCCGACCCGCCCGGTATAGATCGCATCCGATGGGTCGCCCCAGGGCGTTGCGACCGCGACCCAGCGGCCATCCTCGACCCCCGCGACATCGTACAGCCCCGATCCGCCGATGATCCCGATATGCCAGCCGCCACTATCACCCATGCCGCCCTCTTATGCTTTCAGACGACCGCGTTTAGACCAGCTTTGTGACAGGTGCCGCAAGCCATCGGTTCACCCGCGGTGCAGGCGCGATTGCCCAACTTCGTTGCGATCATGCAATGGAGTTTCCGACATGCACCGCCGCCTGTTTCTGTCGACCGCCGGTCTTGCCGCTGCGACGCCCGCCTTGGCCCAGCGTCAGCCACATCCGGGCAACAACCCCCAGATCGACTATCCCGGCTTTGAAAAGCTGACGGGCGAGGTGCGGCGGTTGCGCGCGCAGCGGCTGCTGCCGTTCGCGACGTTCCGGCGACAGGCCGCCGAACCCGGCACGCTGCTGCTCGACGCGCGTTCCGAACGCGCCTTTGCCGAAGGGCACATCGCGGGAGCGGTCAACCTGCCGCTGCCCGATTTTCATGCGGAGTCGCTGGCCGCGACGATCGGCCCGGACGTGTCCCGCCGCATCCTCATCTATTGCAACAATAATTTCCGCAACGCCGCGCGCCCCGTGCCGATGAAGTCGGCGCCGCTGGCGCTCAATATCGGCACCTTCATCAACCTGGTCGGCTATGGCTATCGCAATGTGTGGGAGCTGGCGGACGTCATCGATTTCAACGATCCGCAGGTGCCCTGGGTGCGGGGATAGGGCGGTGCCGGTCGGTTGCCGGATGCGGCCGGACCCAGCTCAGCCCTGATCCGGCCCCAGTGCCGCATCCAGGTCGCGCGGCCGGGTAAAGCACACCAGCGTGCCGCCGTCGCTGCGCACCGCGTCCCAGCGATCGACGTCGAACGTCATCACCGCCACCGCCGCGGTCGGGAATTTTTCCTCGACGCTGTCGCGAAGTTCGTCGCCCGCCCGGTCGGGAATGAGTTTTAGGATCAGATCCTCAAGCCCCGGATTATGGCCGACCAGCAGCGCGCGCTCGGCCGCGTCGGGCAATTCCTGGACGATGTCGAGCAGGCTGGAGGCCGAAGCGAGATAGGCGCGCTTGTCCCATTGCGGGGCCAGCGCGCTGCCATAGCCGGTTTCGACATTCTCGATCGTTTCGACCACCCGCGTCGCCGGGGAGGCGACGACATGGTCAAAGCGCAGCCCCTCGCCGCGCAGATAGCGGCCGACGGTCGCGGCGGCGCGCTTGCCCTTGCCGTTCAGCGGGCGATCGAAATCGCGCGCGACCGGGTCGTCCCAGCTCGATTTGGCATGGCGCAGCAAGGTCAGCGTCTTCATCCTGGCTCCGGTTCGGCTCTGTCGCGCGCCTTCTGCCCCAGCACTGCGTCAGATGAAAGACGCTGAACGCGCAAAACCGCTTCGTCCAGCGTGATCCGCGACACCGGCGTCCCTTCGGGAAAGGCACCGAGCAGGCGCGAGGGCATGGCGGCGGAGAGCAGGACGAAGGCGCCGCGATCGTCGGCGCGGCGGATCAGCCGCCCGAATGCCTGGGCCAGTCGCGCCCGCACGATGCGGTCGTCATAGGCGCTGCCGTCGCCGCCCGCCTCGCGGTCCGCCAGCCGCCGTGCGGCGTGCAGCACGCTCGGCTTGGGCCAGGGCACTCCCTCCATCGCCACCAGCCGCAGCGAATCGCCGGGCACGTCGACCCCGTCGCGCAGCGCGTCGGTGCCGAGCAGCGAAGCGCGCGGATCGTCGCGAAAGATGTCGACCAGCGTGCCCGTGTCGATCGGATCGACATG
This sequence comes from uncultured Sphingomonadales bacterium, assembly GCA_902826325.1. Taxonomy (GTDB): domain Bacteria; phylum Pseudomonadota; class Alphaproteobacteria; order Sphingomonadales; family Sphingomonadaceae; genus Sphingomonas. The sequence goes on along the minus strand of CADEEK010000033.1, from coordinate 3,823 downwards.
CTGGGCATAAAGCGGCAGCCCCTCGCGCGCCAGCCGGTCGGCGATCCGCGCATGCACCGCGCGCAACCGGCGGATCGCGGTGAACAGCCCCAGCGTGCCGCCCCGTGCCGCGACGATCAGCCGGGCATAGGCGGTGGCAAGCGCACCCAGATCGCCGCGCTTCACATCGGTGACGATCAGCACCTGCGCCTGCGCCGCATAGTCGAAGGGCGAAGCCGCCTCGAACCGCATCGGCGGATGGGGCAGGTGCTGTGCGCCGCTGCGCTGTTCGGCCACCGCCCAGTCGCCGCCCGCGCGCAGCGTCGCCGAAGTGACGAGCGCGCCATGCGCGGGTTTCAGCACGGTTTCCGCGAACGGCTTGCTGGGGTCGAGCCAGCGGCGGTGCAGGCCGATATCGATCTCCCGCCCCTCGATCCGTTCGACCGACAGCCAGTCGACGAACGCCGTATCGCACGGACCGCCGATCCGCGCGATCAGCGCCAGCCACGCCGCAACCGTTTCCGCCCGCCAGCCGAGCGAGGCGATCGCCCCTTCGATCCGCGCGCGCGCCTGTCCGTCCATCCAGTCGGGCGCCTCGTCCAGCACCGCCTCAAGCCGCCGCCCGAGCGCGACCAGCGGCCGCAGCAATTGTTCGAGCGCCGCCGCCGCCGGTCCCGCCGCGTCGATCAACGCGGCGCCGGGTTCGGCGAGTTCGGTTTCGATGCCATAGCCCGCCTCCCCCGCCCCATCGGCGTCGCGCGCATAGGTGAGGCCGCGCACGGCGGCGAGCAGTCGTTCGACCGGGCCGAACGGCTGCCCTTCCGCCACCCGCTGCAGCCAGCCGTCGGACGGCAGCGCGCGGGCGGCATCGACAGCCTCGCCGATCGCCTGCGCCCCGCCCTCGTCATAGCTCGCGACATCGGACAGGCGTGCGGCCAGTCCGCGACGGCGGCCGCGCGACCCGCCTTCCGGCCCCGTCACCCAGCGGCGCAGTTCGATCGTTTCCTGGCCCGACAGCGCGACGCCGAACATCGCGTCGGCGGCATCGAACAGGTGATGCCCCTCGTCGAACACATAGCGGGTCGGGCGCGTGCCGGTTTCCCGCCCGCGCGCCGCATTGACCATCACCAGCGCGTGATTGGCGATGACGATATCGGCATCGGCGCTCGCCCGCGCCGCATGCTCGATGAAGCATTTGCGGTAGTGCGGGCACCCGGCATAGACGCACTCGCCGCGCCGGTCGGTCAGCGCGGTCGAGCCGTTGCGGCGGAACAGCGCGGGGAGCCAGCCGGGCAGGTCGCCGCCGACCATGTCGCCATCGGCGGTATAGGCGGCCCAGCGCGCGACCAGCTGTGCCAGCACCGCCGCCCGCCCCGTAAAGCCGCCCTGCAGCGCGTCCTCGAGATTGAGCAGGCAGACATAATTTTCCCGCCCCTTGCGCGTTACGATCCGTCGCCTGCGCACCGCCGGATCGGCGAACAGCCGTTCGCTTTCCTGCGCCAATTGCCGTTGCAGCGCCTTGGTAAAGGTGGAGATCCACACCGCGCCATCGGCCCGCTCCGCCCATAGCGAGGCGGGCGCGAGATAGCCCAGCGTCTTGCCGATTCCCGTCCCGGCCTCCGCCAGCACCAGATTGGGCGAATCGCGCATCGTGCGCGGGGCGAAGGCGCTGGCGGCGGCCTGCGCATAATGGCCCTGGCCCGCGCGCACCTCCGCACCCGATCCGGTCAGGGTGGCGAGCCGGTCGCGCACCGCATCGGCCTCCACCGCAACCGTGCGCGGGGCGGTGCGCGGCGGCGCCTCGACCCATTCGGGCAGGCGGGCGAACAGCCAGCGTTCGGCCTTTTCCGGTCTGGCCAGCCGCGCCGCCACCGCCGCGCCCCAGCTCCAGCGGAGCCGAATGAGCGATTGCGCCGCGTGCCACGCCCCTTCGCGCTCCGGCCAGTCGGCATCGGCAATCGCCAGCATCGCCGCCGCCGCGTCACGCAGGAACGGGGCGATCGCGTCATCCCCCTCCGGCTCGGCCAGGTTCAGCGCGCGCGCCAGCCCGCGCGGCGTCGGCACCATGAAGCGTGCGGGGCGCAGGAATGCATAGAGTTCGAGCAGGTCCAGTCCCGACAATTCGGGATAGCCCAGCCGCTGCGCCACCAGCGGCGCGTTGAGCAACAGCAGCGGCGTGTCGGCGGCCATCCGCACCGCCTCGCCCTTGCCCAGTTGCCGCGTGCCGTCCGCCGTCGCGATCCAGATGCCGCCATGGCTGGCATGCAGCGCGGGCCAGGGCAGTTGCGTCACAAGCTCACCACCGGATCGTCACCCCGCCCTTGTGGCGGGGTCCACGCGGAGGCGGCGGATGCCCGCGCGCCTGTGTCCAGGATATAAGGAGCGACGTGGACCCCGGCACCAGGGCGGGGTGAGGAATGCCACAGGGCACCGCCAACCTCCAGATACGCCGCCCGGATCACCGCGCGTGATAGCGCAGGCGCCCCACGAACCGCGACAGGCTGAACCGGTGATCGCTGCGCCCGGTCCATTTCGCCTTGGCCTTTTCGAAATCGATGATGTTGCCGATCCGCCGCGACAGGAAGGCGCGCGTTTCCGCCTGCCCTTCGCTGTCGTCGTTCAGGAACACCGCGATCGTCGCGGCATAGACGGCGCCGAGCATCGCGCGCTTGGTATAATGGTTGTAATCGGTGGCGGTATCGCCGGCACAGCGCCACATCGTGTCCGCCGCGCGCCAGCCGAGCCTGGCCGCGCGCGCCGCATGTTGCGGCATCGCCAGGATCGCGCTCGCGCGGCGCAGCGCCTCGCGATGGGGGGCGAGCGCATCGAGCCGCGCCTCGACCAGCGCGGCGATCCTGTCGCGCACCTTCATCGCGTCGAGGCGGTCGGGCGGACAGGCCAGCACCATCTCCCGATCGATCTGCGCGAACCACAGGTCGATCATCCCGACGGCATCGTCGGGCACCGCCAGCCGCGCGACATCATGGTCGGCGCCGATCGCATCCGCCGCCGCCGCAACCGCGCGCGCGGTCCACCCGTCGAATGCGGCATTGGGGGCAAGATGCGGGGCCAGCGCCTCGCGCAGTTCGTCCAGCGTCATGTCGGCAATCGCGGTCATGTTTCCGACTTAACCGTGCTGGCCGCGCTTGCAACCCGTCCCGATCCGCGCCGCACCAGCACCAGCGCGGCGGCGACCAGCACCGCGCCGACGAAATCCGCCGGACCCAGCCGCTCGCCATAGGCGATCCAGCCGACGCTTGCCGCGACGATCGGCTGCAACAGCAATGCGATTCCCATCACCAGCGGGGAAAGATGCGCGATGGCATAGATGATCAGCCCCTGCCCGATCACCTGGCTCGCCAGCGCCAGGGCGATGACGATCCCCCAATTTCGCGGCCAGACCGGTTCGCCCAGTGCCAGCGCCAGTACCAGCAGCGGCAACGCGCCCGACAGGCTGCACAGCGCCAGCGCGGGCAGCGGCCGCATCGCCCCGCGCGCCCGCGCCATCAGGATGAAATAGACGGTGTAGAGCGTGCCCGCGAGCAGGCAGAACAGGTCGCCGATCAGGTTCTGGGGCGACAGCTGATAGGATTGGCCGAGCAGCAGCGCCGCGCCCGCCGCGGCCAGCGCCAGCGCGAGCCCCTGTTGCCGCGTCGGCCAGGCGCGTGCGACCAGAAAGCCCCAGATCGGGAACATCAAGATCGCCGAATTGCCGAACAGCGTCGCATTGGCGAGCGTCGTGCGGACGATGCCGATATGCCAGGCCGCGAGATCGGCGGCAAAGGCGATGCCGGCAGCGATCGGCACCCATCCGGCCCGGCGCATCTGCGGGACCGGATTGCCC
>CADEEK010000032.1 GCA_902826325.1 uncultured Sphingomonadales bacterium | reverse complement strand
CCCGTGATCAGGTTCAGGTCGGCGTCACGATCGTAATAGACACGCATGTTCAATTCTTCCCTTTCGTCACCCCGGCCTTGAGCCGGGGTCCCGCTTTTTCTACCCGCTGCGAGAAGAAGCGGGACCCTGGCTCAAGGCCGGGGTGACGGTGCAAAAAATCAAGCCGCCTCTTTCCCGCTGCCGCCATCAGGCGGCCTCCCGGCCGCGGGCGATGGCGACGATGCCGGTGCGGGCGACTTCGAGCAGGCCGACTTCGCCCATCAGTTCGACGAACTTGTCGATCTTGTCGGTGGTGCCGGTCACTTCGAACACGAAGCTGGAGATGGTCGCATCGACCACGCGGGCACGATAGACTTCGGCGAGGCGCAGCGCCTCGATCCGGTGATCGCCGGTGCCCGCGACCTTGACCAGCGCCAGTTCGCGCTCGACATGCTCGCCCTCCGCCGTCAGGTCGCGCACCTTGTGCACCGGCACCAGCCGGTCGAGCTGGGCGACGATCTGTTCCAGCGTCGCGGGGCTGGCGGAGGTGACGATGGTGATGCGGCTGACCGCCTGATCGTGCGTGATCTCGCTGACCGTCAGGCTTTCGATATTATAGCCGCGCGCGGTGAACAGACCGGCGATCCGGGCAAGGATGCCCGGTTCGTTGTCGACGATGATGGCGAGCGTGTGCCGCTCGGCCTTTTCTTCCTTGATATGCATTAGATCAGACCAGCGCTTTCGCTTCGTCGTCCATGCTGCCGGACACTTCGGCGGCCTGGAGCAGCATGTCGGTATGGGCGGCGCCCGACGGGATCATCGGGAAGCAGTTGGCGAGTTTCGCCACGCGGCAATCGACCACCACCGGGCCGTCGTGCGCCAGCATCGCGGCGATGCCGTCGTCCAGTTGATCCTTGCCCTCGATCAGGATGCCCTTCCACCCATAGGCTTCGGCAAGCTTCACAAAATCCGGCAGGGAATCGCTGTAACTTTCTGAATAACGGCTGGAATAGGTCAATTCCTGCCATTGGCGGACCATCCCCATATATTCGTTATTGAGGATGAAGATCTTGACCGGCAGGCGATATTGGGTGGCGGTCGCCAGCTCCTGAATATTCATCTGGATCGACGCTTCGCCGGCGATGTCGATCACCAGCGCATTGGGGTTGCCAAGCTGTGCCCCGATCGCGGCGGGCAGGCCATAGCCCATCGTGCCGAGGCCGCCGCTGGTCAGCCATTTGTTCGGGCTGTCGAAATGGAAATGCTGGGCGGCCCACATCTGGTGCTGACCGACCTCGGTCGTGATGATCGGCGCCTGATGGCGGGTCGCCTCCCACAGCGCGCGGATCGCGCGTTGCGGCATCAGCTCGTTGCCGTCCTCCGGGAAATCAAGGCAGCGTTTCGCGCGCCATCCCTCGATCCGTTTCCACCAGTCGGACAGGTCGGGCCTGGCGTGTTGATGCGCCTTCCAGATGCGGACCATGTCTTCGAGCGCGTGGCCGACATCGGCGACGATCGGCAGGTCGACCCGCACCGTCTTGTTCATCGACGAACGGTCGATGTCGATATGGATCTTCTTGCTGTGCGGGCTGAACGCATCCAGCCGCCCGGTGACGCGATCGTCGAACCGCGCGCCGACCGCGATCACCAGATCGGCCTGGTTCATCGCGTAATTGGCTTCATAGGTGCCGTGCATGCCGAGCATGCCGAGCCACTGATCGGACGAGGCGGGAAAGGCGCCCAGGCCCATCAGCGTCGACGTCACCGGCGCGCCGGTGATGCGGGCGAGCTCGCGCAGCAGCTGGCTGGCGCCCGGACCCGAATTGATGACGCCGCCGCCGGTATAGAGGATCGGCCGTTCGGCGGCCGCCAGCATCTCGACCGCCGCTTCGACCAGTTCCTTGTCCGCCTTGACCTGCGGGCGATAGGTTTTGTGCTGGATCGGGCCGGGCTTGGCATAGCGCGCGGTCGCGACCTGAACATCCTTGGGGATGTCGATGACGACCGGGCCGGGGCGGCCGGAGGTGGCGATATGAAACGCCTCATGCACCACGCGGCTGAGGTCGCCGGGGGCCTTCACCAGATAATTATGCTTGGTGCAGTGGCGGGTGATGCCGACCGTGTCCGCCTCCTGAAACGCATCCGATCCGATCAGGTGCGTCGCGACCTGGCCGGTGATGACGACCATCGGGATCGAATCCATCAGCGCGTCGGTGATGCCGGTGACGGCGTTGGTCGCGCCGGGGCCGGAGGTGACGAGCACCACGCCCGGCTTGCCGGTGGCGCGGGCATAGCCCTCTGCCGCGTGGGTCGCCGCCTGTTCGTGGCGGACCAGGATGTGACGGATCTTTTTCTGGTTGAAGATCGCGTCGTAAATCGGAAGCACCGCGCCGCCGGGATAGCCGAACACGACCTCTACACCGAGGTCGCTCAACGCCTCGATCAGAATGTCCGCGCCGCTCTTCTCCGCCACAATGGCCTCCTGCAATAGTGAACGCGCTGCATAGCAGCAAGGGAAGCGCGCTGCTATGCGTATGAAAGATGCGTGTCAATAGTTATCTTTATAATAATCGTGCGAAATGGTCGAGACGATTGGATGTTTCTAATGCGTCGGTGCGTGGCCAATCGGCCGGGGGCTGGTGACGCAGCCAGGTATATTGGCGCTTGGCATATTGGCGGGTCGCGGCCTGGGCGCGGGCCAGCGCTTCGTCGTGTGAGGCCGAACCTGCCAGAAACGCGGCGATTTCCATGACGCCGATGGCGCGGCGGACCGGCGCCTGGGGGGCAATGTCGTGGCGGGCGAGCAGCGCGCGCACCTCTTCGATCGCGCCGCCCGCGAACATTTCGACCAGCCGCCGGTCGCAGCGGTCGATCAGCCATGCCCGGTCGGGCAGCAGGATCAGCGGGTGGAGCGCGATCGTATCGCCGATGCCGCCGACCCGATCCGCCTGCCAGTCGGCGAGCGGCCGCCCGGTCGAACGGACGACTTCCAGCGCGCGGGCCACGCGGGTCGTGTCGGCGGGGTTGAGTCGTGCGGCGGCGGACGGGTCGCGCCGTTGCAGCTCGGCATGGGCGAGCGCCACCGGCATGTCGCGCACCGCCGCGCGGATCGCCGGGTCGATCGGCGGCACCGGGGCGATGCCGTCGAGCAGGGTGCGCAGATACATGCCGGTGCCGCCCGCCAGGATCGGCAGCGACCCGCGGGCATGCGCGGCGGCGATCTGGGCCTTTGCCTCGTCCGCCCAGCGTGCCGCCGAATAATCCTGCGTGCCCGCGACATGGCCGAACAGGCGATGCGGGGCCTGTGCCTCGTCCGCCTGCGACGGCCGGGCCGACAGGATGCGCAATTCGGCATAGACCTGCGCCGAATCCGCATTGATGATCGTGCCGCCGGTGCGGCGCGCGAGATCGATCGCCAATGCGGACTTGCCGCTGGCGGTCGGCCCTGCGATGAGCGCGACCTTCGGAAAATCGGGAGTCGCCATGTTCGTCGCCACGCTCATAGCAAATGATCTGAGCAGCCGTCAGGTGGATGATGCCGCGATCGCGCTGGATGGCGCGACCGGGTGGGACTGGCTGGACGAGGGGCGCGCGGCGGATCTCTTCTTCGCCGGCGATGCCGGGGTCGGGCGCGCCGCGCTGGAGGCGCTCGGCGGGTTCGATGTGGTGGTGCAGCCGGTGACGGGTCGCCAGAAGCAATTGCTGGTCGCCGACATGGATTCGACGATGATTACCGTCGAGTGCATCGACGAGCTGGCCGATTATGCCGGGATCAAGGCGCAGATCGCGGAAGTGACCGAAGCCGCGATGCGCGGTGAGCTGGATTTCGGCGAGGCGCTGGATGCGCGGGTCGCGTTGCTGAAGGGGCTGGGCGCGGATGCGATCGACCGGTGCCTTGCCGAACGGGTCAGGCTGATGTCCGGGGCGCGAACGCTGGTGCAGACGATGAAGGCGCGCGGCGCGACGTCGATCCTGGTGTCGGGCGGCTTTACCCGCTTCGCCGGGCCGGTGGGCGAACAGATCGGGTTCGACCGGGTGATCGCCAATGAATTGCTGATCGAGAATGGCGCGCTGACCGGCATGGTCGCCAAACCGATCGTCGATTCATCGACCAAGGAGGCGACGTTGCTGGGCGCGATGGCCGAACTGGGGCTGGAAGCGGCGGCGACGCTGGCGGTGGGCGATGGCGCCAACGATCTGGCGATGATCCGTCGGGCGGGGCTGGGCGTTGCCTATCACGCCAAGCCGGTGGTCGCGGCGGCGGCGGGGGCGCGGATCGACCGCAACGACCTGACCGCGCTGCTCTATGCGCAGGGGATCGCGCGCGGCGAGTGGGTGGCGCAATAGGGCGGTTGCGCCTTTTCACCTTCGCCCGCTGATGATAATCGGCTTCGGGCCGGAGGAACCAACAGCGTGCTTGTCGTCGGAGGTCATGTTTCGCCCTATGCGCGCAAGGTGCTGGTGGCGCTGGCGATCAAGGGCGTCGAACACGAAATCGATCCGATCGTCCCCTTTTACGGCAATGCGCAGTTTTCACAGGTCAGTCCGCTGCGCCGTATCCCGGTGCTGATCGACGGCGATCTGGTGCTCAACGATTCGACCGCCATCGCCGAATATATCGACGAACGCTGGCCCGAACCGCCGTTGATGCCCCGCTCGCCCGCGGATCGCGCCCGCGCGCGCTGGCTTGAGGAATTCGCCGACACGCGGCTTGGCGACCTGATCATCTGGCGCCTGTTCTTTGCCAAGCTGGTGCGCCCGCGCGTCTACAAGCGCGAACCGGACTTGGATGCGATCGCGCACGTCACCCGGCACCTGCTGCCGGAGGCGCTCGACTGGATCGAGACCCAGGCGCCCGCGAGCGATTTCCTGTTCGGCCATGTCTGCATCGCCGACATCAGCTATGCCGGATTTTTCCGCAACGCGCTGCTCGCCGGGTTTGCGATCGACGCCGCGCGCTGGCCGCGCACCGCCGCCTGGATCGCGCGGGTGGAGGCGATCCCGGCCTTTGCCGCATCCATCGCCATCGAACAGGTGCTCTTTTCGGTGCCGGCGGTCGAACGCCGCGCGGCGCTGGCGCGGCTGGGGATGAAGGTTTCAGCCGTCAGCTATGGCGATCGCGTGCCACAGGCCAGCATTATGCTGGACGAAGCGCCGCTCGAACCGTCCTGACGTCAATCCCTGACCGGCACGCACGGGCTGAACGACCGGCAGGCGCCGCTCGCCTCCGCATTGGAGGCGAAGGGGCCGACCAGCACCTTGGTCAGGCGGCCGGCCTTTTCGTAAAATACCTTGCGCCCCGGAAACGTTGCGGCGGCCTGCGCACCGATGCGCGTGGCGTTGGCCGGATCGCCGAACGCGCCGACCTGTACCCGCCAGCCGCCGTCGCGGATCGGGGCCGGATCGGTACGCGCGGGGGCGGCCGGTTGCGCGCGCGGCGCGGGCCGCACGATCGGCGGCGCGGGACGCGCTTCGGGCGGGGCGGCGGGCGTCGGCTCGGCACCCTGATAGGCGGTCGAGGGCGGCAGATCGGTGCGCCCGATCGGGCGGGCCGGATTGCGCGTGGGCGGCGGCGCGGCGGCGACCTGGGGACGGTTCGCGTCGCGTTCCAGCGTGCGGGCGAGCTCGATCCCCTTTTGCCGGTCGGCCAGCGTGATGTAGCGATCCATCTGCGCCTGCGCGGTCGAGGCCTGGGGCAGCCCCTGGGCCGAGGCGCGGACGGTCAGCGCGTAGGCGCGCACCCAGTCCTTGTCGACGCCGTCGCCATTGAAATACATGGTGCCCAGAACATATTGCGAGCGCGGTTCGCCGCGCGCCGCCGCCTTTTGCAGCCATTCGACCGCCTGCAGCCGTTTGTTGTTTTCGAACAGGGCGAGGCCGTAATTCTCTTCGGCCTGGGGATGCCCCTGCAGCGCGGCCTTGCGATACCATTCCTCCGCCGCGGCCATGTCGGCGGGCACGCCGCGCCCGAGCTTATAGGCCTGGCCCAGGTTGAACTGCGCATCGGCATCGCCCGCGACGGCGGGGCCGCGCCATTGATCGACGGCGGCGCGATAATCGCCGCGCTGCCACGCTTCGACCCCCGCCTTGACGTCCGCCAGCGCGGGCGCGCCCGTCAATATCGCCCCCGCAAGCAGCGCGGTTGCCGCCAAACCCAGTCGTTTCATGCTGCCCATCCCCGGTCCACGTCGCATGGATAATGCCAGTTAACCCCAAACTGGCCAAGGATTCCTTACCCGCCGATTAAGCCCATCATGGGACGGTGACGTCAAAGCGGCGTGCGGGCGGGGGAAATTAACCGCTTCTTAGCTTCCGGCTGGCAATCCGACGATTGGATTACCGGGTTAGCTGAGGGGTAAATGCGCGTACTCGCGATGGCATCACAAAAAGGTGGTTCGGGAAAGACCACGCTGAGCGGGCATCTGGCGGTGCAGGCGCAGCGGGCCGGCCATGGCCCCGTCGTGCTGATCGACATCGATCCGCAGGGATCGCTGTCCGATTGGTGGAACGAGCGGGAGACGGAGTTTCCGGCCTTTGCCCAGACCACGGTGGCGCGATTGGCCGCCGATCTGGAAGTGTTGCGCCAACAGGGGTTCCGCATCGCGGTGATCGACACGCCGCCCGCCATCACCATGGCGATCCAGAGCGTGATCCAGGTCGCCGAGCTGATCGTCATTCCGACCCGCCCGTCGCCGCATGACCTGCGCGCCGTCGGCGCCACGGTCGACCTGTGCGATCGCGCGGGCAAGCCGTTGCTGTTCGTCGTCAATGCCGCCACGCCCAAGGCGCGGATCACCAGCGAGGCCGCCGTCGCACTGTCGCAGCACGGCACCGTCGCGCCGGTGACGATCCACCACCGCACCGATTTCGCCGCGTCGATGATCGACGGGCGCACGGTGATGGAAATCGACCCCAATGGCCGTTCGGCGGGCGAGGTCGTTACGCTGTGGAGCTATATCAACGACCGGCTGGAAAAGAATTTCCGCCGCACCGTGTTTACCGCGCCCGCCGCCAGCCAGATGGCGTTTGCGGGCCGTCCGCAGGGCGGCTTTGGCCGCCGGGTGGTGAGCTGATGTTCGGATCGGCCAAACCCACCGCGTCGCTGTCGTCCGGCCTGCTCGCCCGCAAGGGCCAGGCGCGTCCGGCGATGCGTCCGCAGGGCTTTGTCGGGCTGAACCCCGGCACCGCGCTCGACGATCTGGGCTGGAACGACATGGGCGAGGAAATGGCCCCGCCCGTCGCCAGCGAGCCGCCGCCCGCGCCGCCGCCCGTGCTCGTGCAGCGCGACGCGCTGGCGCAGGAATTCGCCCGCGCGCCGCAAGCGCCGGTGGCGGAACCGGTCGCCGAGCAACCGCCGGTTGCCCCGCCCCGCGCGCCGATCGTCGCCGAGCCCGAAGTCGCCGCACCCGTCGAGCAGGTGGCACCGGCTCGTCCCGTATCGTCCGCCACCGCCGCCCGTATCGGGCGCGAGGTTTCGGCGAAAAAGGGCAAGGCGGCGTTCACGCTGCGGCTCGATACGCAACGTCATCTCAAATTGCGCCTCGCCTCGGCAGTCTCGGGCCGGTCGGCGCAACTTCTCGTGACCGAGGCACTCGACATGTTTCTCGAAACCTTGCCCGAAGTCGGGGCGCTGGCCAGCCAGCTTCCGACCCGGACGGCTCGCTGATCAGGGGGATTGGAGCCATGAACGCACGTCGTATGTTGACCATCGCCGCTTCCGCATTGGTGCTGGGGGCACCGGTTGTGGGTGGCCCCGTGCTGATCGGCGGCCTCGCCGTCGCCAGCGGCAAGAGCGAAACGCGCGATGCCAGACAGGCCGCGAAGGAAGCCAAGCGCGCGCGCAAGGCGCTGGGCAAGGGCGAGGGGCAGAAGGCCGTGACCCATGCCGAGGCCGCCGTCGCGCTGGACCCCAAGAACAGCGAACTGCGCAGCCTGCTCGGCGAAACCTATCTGTTCGCGGGGCGCTTTGCCTCGGCGACGATGGCGCTGGGCGATGCCTTGACGCTCGATCCTGCCAATGGCCGCACCGCGCTCAACCTCGCGCTCGCACAGATCGCGACCGGTGAATGGGCGACTGCGCGCCAGACGCTCGATACCCATGCCGCGACGATCCCGGCGAGCGATCGCGGCCTTGCCTTTGCGCTGGCGGGCGATCCCGGCACGGCGGTCGCGGTGCTGAGCGAGGCGGCGCGCCAGCCGGGTGCCGATGCCAAGACGCGCCAGAATCTCGCGCTCAGCTTTGCGCTGGCGGGCCAGTGGCAACAGGCGCGGGCGATCGCGGCGGTCGATCTGGCCGCCGATCAGGTCGATGCGCGGATCATGCAATGGGCCAGCTTTGCGCGCCCGCAAAATGCCTATGATCAGGTCGCCAAGCTGCTCGGCGTGACGCCGGTGGCGGACAAGGGCCAGCCCGAACGGCTGGCGCTCGCCCATTCGATGTCGGTCGCGGTCGCCGCACAGCGCACCGCCGATCCGCTCGACGCCTATATGCCGGGGCCGCAGGTCGTGCCACAGGCCGATGCGGTCGCCGCAACCGTTCCGGCCGAAACCGGCACGATCGTGTCGCCCGCGATCACCGCGCCTGGCGGCACGCAGATCGTGTTCGCGCCGATGAAGGAAATCGTCCAGCCGCTGCCGGTTCGTGCAGCCAAGGCGGCGGCACCCGAAGCGACGGGCAAGATGCAGGTCGCCGCGGTCGAAAAGCCGAGCTTCAAACAGGCGAGCGGCAGCTGGTATGTCCAGCTGGGTGCCTATGCCAATCGCGGCGTCGCGCGCGATGCCTGGGGCCGGGCAGTCAAGCGGATCGACGCGCTCGACGGCATGACGCCGTCCAGCGCGGCGGTGACGACCAAGGCCGGATCGTTCCAACGCCTGTCGGTCGGCGGGTTCAGCCGGGGCGATGCCGACAGGCTGTGCGGCACGGTGCGCGCGAGCGGCGGCAATTGCTTCGTGCGGACGGCAGCGGGCGACAAGGCGGCCGGCTGGGGGAAGTAATGTTCCTGTTCGTTCAGCGATGCTGAACGAAAGCGGCACCGGGGATTCCTGTCTGTTCAGCGATGCTGAACAGCAGCCGCACCGGCCCGCTCCCCCACCCGGCCACCCATTCCAGAATATCCTGCCGATGGGTGGCCGGGTGGGGGAGCGGGCCGGTGCCGCTCCCAAACAAGAACGCGCGTGGGGGAGCGGGCCGGTGCCGCTCCCAAACAAAGAACGCGCCGCTGCCTAAACGAGGAATCGTAGCGCGTGGGCCGGTGCCGCATCCGGCTCAACTCAAACGATCTCCTGGCCGCCCTTGAACAGCCGCACCGCCTTGCCTTGAACCGGCAGGCCGTCGAACGGCGTATTGCCGGCCTTGCCCGCCATTTTGTCCGAATCGATCAGCCAGGGCGCGTCGGCGTCGATCAGCACCAGATCGGCGGGCATGCCGGGGGCGAGGGTGCCCGCATCGATGCCGAGCAGCCTTGCCGGGTTGCGCGCGAGCAGCGCGAACAGCCGGTCGATCGTGATCCGTTCGTCGCGCACCAGCCCGAGGCCGAGCGCGAGCAGCGTTTCGGCGCCCGCCATGCCGGGGGTCGCATCGGCAAAGGGCAGGCGCTTTTCCTCCGGCCCGCGCGGATCGTGGCTGGAGCACAGCACGTCGATCGTCCCGTCGGCGAGCGCGGCGAGCGCCGCCAGCCGGTCGGCCTCGTCGCGCAAGGGCGGCGAAAGGCGCGCAAAGGTGCGGAAATCGGTGAGGTTGATGTCCGACAGCAGCAGATGGGCCGGGGTGATGCCACAGGTGACGCGCACGCCGCGCTGCCGCGCCGCGCGGATCAGGTCGAACGCCGCCGCCGTCGTCACCTGGCGGAAATGGATCGCCGCGCCGGTCTGTTCGGCCAGCATCAGGTCGCGCGCCACCGCCAGCGCCTCGACCATCGCGGGGGCCGCAGGCAGGCCGAGGCGGGTCGCCGTTTCGCCTTCCGTCGCCACGGCGCCGTTCGCCAGCCCGCCATCCTCGGCATGGGCGATCACCGTCAGGCCGCAGGTGCGGGCATAGGCGAGCACGCGGCGCATCACGCCCGAATCGGCGATCCAGCGCCGCCCGGTGGCGACCGCGCGTGCGCCCGCATCGGCGTTGATCGCGAATTCGGCAAGGTTCGCGCCGTCCAGCCCGCGCGTGGCGGCGGCGACCGGGTGGACCCATAGTTCGGGCTTGCCCATATCGGCGGCGCGATGAACGATGCCGGGATCGTCGAGCACCGGCGACTGATCGGGCATCAGCGCGATGCGCGCGATGCCGCCCGCGCGGCACGCCGCCTTGTCCATCGCGAACACGCCAAGGTCGGTGATCGCGGGGGCGAGGATGCGGCCGCCGCAATCGATGGTCTGCGCGCCCCGCGGCGCCTCGCCGACGATGCGGCCGCCCGCGACGTAAAGCTCGCCGCCGCGTTCGCCGCTTTCCGGGCAGACCAGCCGCGCATTGGTGAAGACCAGCGTCATGCCCAGCCCTCCACGCCGCGCGCGCGGCGGGTCAGCACGTCCAGGCACGCCATGCGCACCGCGACGCCCATTTCGACCTGTTCGGTGATCGCCGAACGGCCCGGCATGTCGGCGACCGAGGAGGTGATTTCGACCCCGCGGTTCATCGGCCCGGGATGCATCACCAGCGCATCGGGCTTGGCCCGCGCCAGCCGTTGCGGGGTCAGGCCGTAATTGAGGTGATATTCGCGGGTCGAGGGGATGAAGGCGCCCGACATCCGTTCATTCTGCAACCGCAGCATCATCACCACATCCGCCCCCTCCAGCGCCGCGTCGAAATCGGTAAAGGGGGTAACGCCCATCCGCTCGATCGCGGCGGGCATCAGCGTCGCCGGGGCGACGACGCGCACTTCGGCGGCCAGCGCGGTCAGGGCGAGGATGTTGGAACGTGCGACGCGGCTGTGCAGGATGTCGCCACAGATCACCACCCGCTGATGCGCGATGCTGCCGCGCCGCCGCCGGATGGTCAGCGCATCAAGCAGCGCCTGGGTCGGGTGTTCGTGGCTGCCGTCACCCGCGTTCAACACCGGGCAGTCGACCTTGTCGGCGATCAGCTGCACCGCGCCCGAACTCATATGGCGGATGACGATGACATCGGCGCGCATCGCGTTGAGCGTGACGGCAGTGTCGATCAGCGTTTCGCCCTTCTTCACGCTCGACTGGGCGGCGTGCATGTTGACGACGTCCGCGCCCAGCCGTTTGCCCGCAATCTCGAACGAGAGCAGCGTGCGCGTCGAATTTTCGAAAAAGGCGTTGATCTGCGTCACGCCGTCCAGCCGGTGATCGCTGACCGCGCGGCGGCGATTGGCGTCGATCCACTGTTCGGCTTCATCGAGCAGGAACAGGATTTCGTGCGGTTGCAGCCCCGAAATGCCGGTCAGGTGCGCGTGCGGGAACACGGCGCGCCCCTGAATCTGGGCGCCGGGGCGATGGTCGATCGGCGGTTGCATTAAACCCGTCGGTTAGCGGGGCGGGGCGGGGGAGGCAAGTCGGGTCGCGCAGATCAGCCGATCGCGACCAGCCCGTCGATCGCGCCCTGCAGGATGTAGCTGGCGGCGAGCTTGTCGACCCGTTCGGCGCGTTTGGCGCGCGAAAGATCTTCGGCGATCATCTGGCGTTCGACGGCGGCGGTCGACCAGCGTTCGTCCCACAACAGGATCGGCAGGGCCAGATCCTCGACATTGCGGGCAAAGGCGCGGGTCGACTGGGTGCGCGGTGAATCGCTGCCGTCGAGGTTGAGCGGCAGGCCGATGACCAGCCCCCTGACCTGTTGCGCGGCGATCATGGTGGCGATCACGGCCTTGTCCGCGGTGAATTTGGTGCGGCGGATCAGTTCGGCGGGGCTGGCGAACGACCAGCCCGCATCGCACAGCGCGGTGCCGATCGTCTTGGTCCCGACATCCAGGCCGAGCAGCCGCCCGCCACCGGGCAGCGCGGCGCGGAACGCGGCGCGGTCGGTGGTGATCATCCCGCCGCCCGCGCGATCCCGCCGAGCGGCCCGGCAGGCGTGGGCCGTGCCGCCCGCGTCCGGCCATGCGCGGCCAGCCGCCGCTGCGCATCGGCGCGGACATTGGCCCAGAACAGCGAATAATCGAACACATGCCAGTTGTTGCCGGGCAGCACATAGGCGCCGCCCAGTCGGGCCGGGGGATTGCCGATCGACAGGATGCCGCGCCCATCGCACCGCGCGCCGACCAGACCCGTTTCGATCGTCGCACCGGACAGGTCGGCGGCGGGGACCAGGCTGCCCTGATTCGCCCCGACATCGGCGGCGCTGTCGGGCGTGCCGGTCAGCGGATTGGTGCAGACCATCGGCGTGCCCGCGCGCGGCTGGCCGTTGAAACCGGTGCTGGCATCGAACGTGTCGAGGATCAGCGCCGGATCGGCGGGATCGGCAAAGCTTTGCCACGACAGGATACAGCCGCTCTGATCGGGCCCGGCACATTCGGGCAGGCCGATCAGCGGAAGATCGGCGGTCCGCGATATCGGCCAGCCCACGGCATAGGCGGCGACGATGCGTGCGGCGAGCGGCGTACCCGCGACGCGATCCCGCAACAGGCGCGTGAGGTGCAGCGCCCCCTGGCTGTGGCCCGCCAGGATGATCGGTCGGTCGCCCGCTTCCTTCAGAAACTGGTCGAACGCGGCGTCGACATCGGCATAGGCCAGGTCGAGCGCGCGCTGCGCGTCGTCACGACCGGTCAGGAACGCGCCGAACGTCGCCTGACGATAGCGCGGCGCCCAGATCGCGCCCGCGGCGTTGAAGGCGCTCGCCTGACCGCGCAGGAAGATCGCGGCGCGGTCGTTGGCGGCTTTATCGTCGAGCGGCGCGTTCCAGTGGCTGCGGTCGAGATAGGAAGTCGGGTGGATAAAGAAGACTGCGGCCGGCGCCGCTGGGTCGGCGGCATAGCCCGCGGGCGTCCACAGCGCCGGATTGTCCGGCATGTCGGGCCGCGCCAGCCACATGTCGCGCGCGGCATAGCTGCCCTGGGGCAGCGCCCGTTTCGCCTCGAACCCGATCCCCGGCACCATCGCGCGGCGCATCAGATCGACCCCCCACAGGCGATAGGCGAACATGGCAGCAAGCGCGAGCACGATAAGAATCACCACCAGATAAAGAAACTTGCGCGCCAAACCGGCTCTCCATTGTGCAGTGCAGCAAAACGCACGGCCGAGCAAACGCTTTCCCGTGGGCGATGGTTGCGAAGGATGCAACCGTGTATAGCGGCGCGAAACCATATCGGGAGGATCGCGCGTGACGGATCGGGCGGCGGAGCGGGGCGACGAGGAACGCTGGGCATTGCTGCCGGTGATGCTGGCGGCGCTGGGGCTGGCGACGGGGGTCGTCATCCATCTGATCCTGGGCACCGATTATAGCGCCGAACTGAGCGCCGTTCGCGTCGCATTGCTCAGTTTCGTGTCGGTCGGCGCGATCCTGTTCGGCTTCATCGTCGTGCGCGGCGATGTCCGGCGATCGGCGGCCGTGGCGCTGGGCGGCGGGCTGGTCGCGGGGCTGATCCTCTATTTCAACGGATCGACCGCGGGCTGGGGGGCGAGCGAGGGGTGGCGGCTGTTCAGCCTGGCGCTTGCCATCGGCATCGCCGCGCCGCTGTTTCAGGCGGGCCGCGCGCACGGGTTCCGGCCGCTCGATTATCCGGCGGTGCACGACCATGTGTGGACCAATGCGGTGCTGTGGTGCCTGGGCTGGGCATTCACGCTGATCGTGTGGCTGATGGCGTGGCTGCTGGCGTCGCTGTTCCAGCTGATCGGCATCGAGCTTCTGCGCGATCTGTTGCAGAAGGCATGGTTCCACCGGCCCTTGTTGGGGCTGGCATTCGGCCTTGGCCTTGCGCTGCTGCGTGAGCATGAGCGGATCGTGCGGCTGCTCCGCAATGTCGGGATGCTGGTGCTCGGCGTGCTGGCGCCGGTGCTTGCCGTGGGGCTGGGGCTGTTCCTGCTCGCGCTGCCGTTTACCGGCTTGCAGCCTTTATGGGACGCGACCAGGGCGACGACGCCGATCCTGCTGACCTGTGCGGCGGGCGCATTCCTGCTGGTCAATGCGGTGATCGGCAATGGGGTGGAGGCGGCGCGCCATCGCGCGCTGCGCGTCGCGGGACTGGTGCTGGCGGTGGTGATCCTGCCGCTGACGGCCATCGCGCAGATCGCGACGGCGCTGCGCATCCAGCAATATGGCTTCACGCCCGAACGGCTATGGGCGCTGACCTTCGTCATCCTCGCGACGATTTACGGCATCGCCTATCTCGTCAGTATCGTGCGCGGGCGGCGCGACTGGGCGGGGCGGGTGCGCTCGGCCAATCTGGTGCTGGCGATGATCACCTGCGGCGTGGCGCTGTTGCTGGCAACGCCGCTGCTCAGCTTCAACGCGATTTCGACGCGCGATCAGGTGGCGCGGCTCGAAGCGGGGAAGGTCGCGCCGGACAAGTTCGACTGGCGCGCGCTGGCGTTTCAGTTCGGCGAGCCGGGGCGGCGGGCGCTGGAGCGGCTGAAACAGTCATCGAATGCGGCGATTCGGGCGAAAGCGGTCGAGGCGGGCAGGGCGAAGTCGGCGTTCGAGCTGGAACGCATGGTGCCGGAGAACGCCTTTACTGGCGAGCTGGTAGTGAGCCCCAAAGGCGCCACCGTGCCGCCGGAGCTTGCCCGGGAGATCGACCGGAGCGTTTGCAGCAATGGGCGGGTCTGTCGGCTGTTCATTCAGCCCGATGACAGAACGGCAGTGGTGGTGAGCGACGGCTGCGCCACGGCGAGTGGTGACAAACGCTGCATGATGAGTCCCGTTGTTTTCGTCCAGGGGACCGATGGTTGGGCGCGGATGGCGAACACGCCGACGATCGTGGTTTCGGACAAGCGCGGCGAGGCCAAACGCGATGCGGTGAATGCGGGGCAGATCGAGGTGCGCAAGGTCGAGCGGCGGCAATTGTTCATCGGTGGCGAGCCACAGGGGCAGGCGTTCGAATAACCCCGCTTGCTGACAGGGGCCGCACGCTGCTAGGCGCGCCTGCATGTCCGTAGATACCGCCACCGTCAAAAAGGTCGCGAGCCTGGCGCGCATCGCCATCACCGATGCCGATGCACAGCGGCTTGCGCCCGAACTCAACAACATCCTCGGCTGGGTCGAGCAATTGGGCGAGGTCGATACCTCGTCCGTCGAGCCGATGACCGCCGTGATCCCCAACAAGCTGCGCCTGCGCGACGATGTCGTGAATGACGGCGACATGCGCGACGCGGTGCTGGCCAATGCGCCGGTGGCGGAACATGGGTTCTTTGCGGTGCCAAAGGTGATCGAATGATGACGGCACGGCATCCTTCGATCGTCCCGGGCTCGACCCGGGATCCAGAGTCGCAGGCGGGGCGCTCGCGGCGCTGGGCTCCTGCCTTTGCAGGAGCACGCGCATGAGCGACCTGACCAATCTGGGCGTGGCCGCGCTGCGCAAGGGCATTCGTGAGGGCGATTTTTCGGCCAAGGAAGTCGCCGACGCCTTTGTCGTCAAGGTCAGCCAGGCCAAGGCGCTCAACGCCTTCATCGTCGAAACGCCCGATCACGCGATGGCGGCGGCGCGTGAGGCGGACAGCGCGCGCGCGGCGGGCGAACCGCTCAAGCCGCTGGCGGGCATTCCGATCGGGATGAAGGACCTGTTCTGCACCCGGGGGGTGCAGACCACCGCCGCCAGCCATATGCTCGAAGGGTTCACCCCGGTCTATGAATCGACCGTATCCCAGAAATTATGGGATGCGGGCGCGGGGATGCTGGGCAAGCTGAACCTCGACCAGTTCGCGATGGGATCGTCGAACGAGACGAGCTATTTCGGCAATGTCGTTTCGCCCTGGCGGCGGGCCGATGGCGGCAATGCGCCGCTGGCCCCCGGCGGGTCGTCGGGCGGCAGCTCGGCGGCGATCGCGGCGCGGCTGTGTCCGGCGGCGACCGGGACCGATACCGGCGGGTCGATCCGCCAGCCCGCGGCCTTTACCGGCATCAGCGGGATCAAGCCGACCTATGGCCGCTGCTCGCGCTGGGGCGTGGTGGCGTTCGCCTCCTCGCTCGACCAGCCGGGCCCGATGGCGCGCGACGTGCGCGATTGCGCGATCATGCTGGAGGCGATGAGCGGGTTCGATCCGAAGGACGCGACCTCGCTGAAGCTCGACGTGCCGAAATGGGAGGACAATCTTTCCGGCGATCTGCGCGGCAAAAAGGTCGGGATTCCGCGCGAATATCGCGTCGACGGCATGCCAAGCGAGATCGAGGCGCTGTGGCAGCAGGGGATCGACTGGCTGAAGGATGCGGGCGCGGAGGTGGTCGAGGTGTCGCTGCCGCATACCAAATATGCGCTGCCCGCCTATTACATCATCGCGCCCGCCGAGGCCTCGTCCAACCTCGCCCGCTATGACGGGGTGCGCTACGGCCAGCGCGACCTGCCCGATGGGGCGGGGTTGCAGGACATGTATGCCGCCACCCGCGCGGCGGGCTTCGGGCCGGAGGTGCAGCGGCGCATCCTGATCGGCACCTATGTCCTCTCGGCGGGCTATTACGACGCCTATTACACCCAGGCGCAAAAGGTGCGGACGCTGATCGCGCGCGATTTCGAGCGGGCATGGCTGGACTGCGACCTGTTGCTGACTCCGACCGCGCCGAGTGCGGCGTTTGGCCTCGGCGAAAAGAGCGACGACCCGCTGGCGATGTATCTCAACGACGTCTTCACCGTGCCGTCCTCGCTCGCCGGGCTACCCGCGATGAGCGTTCCCGGCGGGCTGGACAAGGCGGGGCTGCCGCTGGGCTTGCAGATCATCGGCAAGGCGCTCGATGAGCAGGGCGTGCTGAACGCGGGCCTCGCGATTGAGCAGCGCGCGGGGTTCGCAGCGCGACCGGGGCAGTGGTGGTGAAGTATAATGCTCCTATGGAATGGGAGGCGCAAGAAATTGATCGCGCGCTC
>CADEEK010000031.1 GCA_902826325.1 uncultured Sphingomonadales bacterium | reverse complement strand
CCCGCCCTTGCGGAGCGAAGGTGTTCGGTTAAGAGCACGCGGGCGTTGATCGAAGGGGACTGAACCATGCGCATTGCGATGATCGGGACGGGGTATGTGGGTCTTGTGTCGGGGGCGTGTTTCTCGGATTTCGGTCATGACGTGGTGTGCGTGGACAAGGATGCGCGCAAGATCGAGCTGCTGCATCAGAATGTGATGCCGATTTACGAGCCGGGCCTGGCGGAGCTGGTGGCGGGCAATGTGAAGGCGGGGCGGCTGTCGTTCACGACGGATCTGGCGCAGGGGGTGAAGGGCGCGGACGCGGTGTTCATCGCGGTGGGCACGCCCTCGCGCCGCGGCGACGGGCATGCCGATCTCAGCTATGTCTTTGCCGCGGCGGAAGAGATCATCGCGGCGGTCGACGGCCCGACGGTGATCGTCACCAAATCGACGGTGCCGGTGGGCACGGGCGACGAGGTCGAACGGATCGTGCAGCGGGTGGCGCCCGACAAGGGGATCGCGGTGGTCTCCAACCCCGAATTCCTGCGCGAAGGCGCGGCGATCGAGGATTTCAAGCGCCCCGACCGCGTGGTGGTGGGCAGCGAGGACGAGCGCGCGAGCGAGGTGATGCGCGGCATCTATCGCCCGCTGTCGCTCAACCAGTCGGCGCCGGTGATGTTCACCGGGCGGCGCACGGCGGAACTGATCAAATATGCCGCCAATGCGTTTCTGGCGGTCAAGATCACCTTCATCAACGAAATCGCGGACCTGTGCGAACAGGTCGGCGCGGACGTGCAGGAGGTGTCGCGCGGTATCGGCATGGACAATCGCATCGGGCGCAAGTTCCTCAACGCCGGGCCCGGCTATGGCGGTTCGTGCTTTCCCAAGGACACGCTGGCGCTGCTCAAGACCGCCGACGACCATGACACGCCGCTGCGGATCGTCGAGGCGACGGTGCAGGTCAACGACCAGCGCAAGCGCGCGATGGGCCGCAAGGTCATCCGCGCAATGGGCGGCGAGGTGCGCGGCAAGACGGTCGCGATCCTGGGCCTGACGTTCAAGCCCAATACCGACGACATGCGCGACGCGCCGTCGATCGCGGTGATCCAGACGCTGCAGGATGCCGGCGCGACGATCCGCGCCTATGATCCCGAAGGGGTGGAACAGGCGACCCCGCTGCTCACCGACGTCACCTTCGCCGCCAGCCCCTATGACGCCGCACAGGGCGCCGACGCGCTGGTCATCGTCACCGAATGGGACGAGTTCCGCGCCCTCGACCTCGCCCGCATGAAAACCCTGCTCAACACCCCCCTGCTGGTCGACCTGCGCAACATCTACCCCGCCGACGAAGCCCAACACGCCGGCTTCACACTCGTCGGCGTGGGCAAAGCCGCCGCGTGACACACGGTGACGCCGGGCGCGCTGGCTAAAGGTCGCCTAAACTTTATCTAGATCGCAACGCCGCGCCGGTGTGACTAAATCGGCGCTCATGCAATCGGCCACCCATCTCGCCCGGCTTGAGGCCGAGAGCATTCACATCCTGCGCGAAGTCGTGGCCGAGGCGGAACGCCCGGTCATGCTCTATTCGATCGGCAAGGACAGCGCGGTAATGCTGCACCTCGCCAAAAAGGCGTTCTATCCCGCCCCCCCGCCCTTCCCGCTGCTCCATGTCGACACCACATGGAAGTTTCAGGACATGTATGCCCTGCGCGACCGCGCCGCGCGCGAGGCGGGGATGGAGTTGCTCGTCCACAAGAATCCCGAAGCCGTGGCGCGCGGCATCAACCCGTTCGATCATGGCGGCCTGCACACCGACATGTGGAAGACCGAAGGGCTGAAACAGGCGCTCGACAAATATGGCTTCGACGCCGCGTTCGGCGGCGCCCGCCGCGACGAAGAGAAAAGCCGCGCCAAGGAACGGGTGTTCAGCTTCCGCTCCGCCAGCCACCGCTGGGACCCCAAGGCGCAGCGCCCCGAATTGTGGCGCCTCTACAATGCGCGCAAGGCCAAGGGGGAGAGCATGCGCGTCTTCCCCATCTCCAACTGGACCGAGCTCGACATCTGGCAATATATCCGGGCCGAGGGGATCGAGATCGTCCCGCTCTATTTCGCCGCCCCGCGCCCGACGGTGATCCGCGACGGCCTGACGATCATGGTCGATGACGATCGCTTCCCGCTGAACGGCGAAACCCCGGTCGAACGTTCGGTCCGCTTCCGCACGCTCGGCTGCTATCCGCTGACCGGCGCGGTCGAAAGCACCGCGGCGACGCTGGACGATGTGATCCAGGAAATGCTGCTGACCACCACCAGCGAGCGCCAGGGCCGCGCGATCGACCACGACCAGGCCGCGTCGATGGAAAAGAAGAAGCAGGAGGGGTATTTTTGACGCGCCGCGGAATGCACAGCGTTCCGAAGCGTCAACCCCGGCGCAGGCCGGGGTCTCGCGCCACGCCCCGGTTGCTCACCACTGCAAATGACCTCGGCCTTCGCCGACGTGACGGATTGAACCTATGACCTCCTCCTACCGCCCCGACGCGCTGATCGCCGCCGATATCGGCGCCTATCTCGAACAGCATCAGTCCAAGTCATTGCTGCGCTTCATCACCTGCGGCAGCGTCGATGACGGCAAGTCGACGCTGATCGGTCGCCTGCTCTACGATTCGAAGATGATCTTCGAGGATCAGCTCGCCTCGCTCGAAGCCGACAGCAAGCGGCTCGGCACGCAGGGGCAGGAAATCGATTTCGCGCTGCTGGTCGACGGCCTCGCCGCCGAGCGGGAACAGGGGATCACGATCGACGTCGCCTATCGCTTTTTCGCGACCGAAAAGCGCAAGTTCATCGTCGCCGATACGCCGGGTCACGAACAATATACGCGCAACATGGTGACGGGCGCCTCGACCGCCGATCTCGCCATCATCCTGATCGATGCGCGCAAGGGCGTGCTGACGCAGACCAAGCGCCATTCCTATCTCGCGCACCTGCTCGGCATCCGCCATATCGTGCTGGCGGTGAACAAGATGGATCTGGTCGGCTACGACCGCGCCGTGTTCGACCGTATCGTCCCCGATTATCGCACCTTCGCGACCTCGATCGGCATCGCGGATTTCACCGCCATCCCGATTTCGGGGTTCAAGGGCGACAATATCACCGCGCCCAGCGACAATACCCCCTGGTATGCGGGACCGGCGCTGATCGAACATCTCGAAACCGTGCCGGTCGCGGGCGCGGACGAGCGCCGCCCGTTCCGCATGCCGGTGCAATGGGTCAACCGCCCCAATCTCGATTTTCGCGGCTTTGCCGGCACGATCGCCAGCGGCTCGATCCGTCCCGGCGACGCGGTCCGCATCCTGCCATCCGGCCGCACCAGCACGGCCGCGCGGATCGTCACCTTTGACGGTGATCTTGAGCAGGCGGGACGCGACCAGTCGATCACGCTGACCCTGACCGACGAGGTGGATTGCTCGCGCGGCGATGTCATCGTCGCCGCCGATGCCGCGCCGCAAGCGGCCGACCAGTTTCAGGCAACGATCGTCTGGATGGATCAGGAAGACCTGCTGCCCGGCCGCGCCTATTGGCTCAAGCTCGGCACCCAGACGGTCAGCGCCACGGTCCAGCCCCCGCGCCACACCATCTGCGTCAACACCATGGCGGAACTCAGCGCCCGCACGCTCAGCCTCAACGATATCGGCGTGGCGGAAGTCTATACCGACCGCCCGATCGTGTTCGAACCCTATGCCGATGGTGGCGAGGGTCCGAACAAGGATCTGGGCGGGTTCATCCTGATCGACAAGCTGACCAATGCGACGGTCGCGGCCGGCATGCTCAACTTCTCGCTGCGCCGCGCACAGAATGTCCATTGGCAGGCGCTGGAAATCACCCGCGACGCCCATGCCGCACAAAAGGGGCAGCAACCCCGGCTGTTGTGGTTCACCGGCCTGTCCGGATCGGGCAAATCGACCATCGCCAATCTGGTCGAAAAAAAGCTGCACGCGATGGGCAAGCACAGCTTCCTGCTCGATGGCGACAATGTCCGCCACGGCCTCAACCGCGATCTCGGCTTCAGCGATGCCGACCGGGTCGAAAATATCCGCCGCGTCGGCGAAGTCGCGAAGCTGATGACCGATGCGGGCCTGATCGTGCTGACCGCGTTCATCTCGCCCTTCCGCGCCGAACGCGACATGGTGCGCAGCATGATGCCCGAAGGCGAGTTCTTCGAAATCTTCATCGACACCCCGCTCGAAGAAGCCGAGCGCCGCGATGTGAAGGGCCTCTACAAAAAGGCCCGCGCGGGCGAGATCGCGAACTTCACCGGCATCTCCAGCCCCTATGAACCGCCGCTGGCGCCGGAAATCAGGATTGACACAAGTGTTACAAAGCCGGAAGACGCTGCCGACCGGATAATCGAAGGGATTCTAGGCATTTGGAGTCCCGTGCTGTGACACCGGTCCTCGTATGTCCGCGTTCTGGAGTCGAAGTTGGAGAGTTTCGAAGCGCGGCATTGGCTCGCAATCGGCTTGATCGCCTCCGTAACAATCGGTGCAATCTCAGCCTTTTTGGTCCAGCGCCGCAAAGCATATTGGCGCAAGCTCAGAATGAGCGGCAATGGAGAGGCAAAGCGGCGCGAGCTGCGCGGTCGACGCTGAGTCGACGCCCTGATTGTTCGACGCCTTGATCGCGTCCGCCCGCATGACCGACGCCGATCTCGCCCGCACGATCGCTGACGCGGCGGGTGCGTTGCTGCTGCGCATTCAGGACGCCGACGCCGATGGCGCGCGCGGCGATCGCGAAGCGAACCGCCTGATCCTCGACATGCTCGCCGATGCGCGTCCCGACGATCCCGTGCTGTCGGAAGAGGCGACCGATGATCCCGTCCGCCTCGCCTCGCGCCGGGTGTGGATCGTCGATCCGCTCGACGGCACCCGCGAATTCGGCGAAGGGCGCGACGACTGGGCGGTGCATATCGCGCTGGCGATCGACGGCGCCCCCGCGATCGGCGCCGTCGCCCTGCCCCGGCTCGGCCTCACCCTATCCAGCGACGCCCCCCCGCCACTCGCGCCGCCCGCACCGACGCCGCGCATGCTGGTCAGCCGTTCGCGGCCCAGCCCGTTGTGCAGCCATGTCGCCGCCGCGCTGCCCGCGACCACGATCGGCATGGGGTCCGCAGGCGCCAAGGCGATGGCGGTGGTGCGGGGCGAAGCCGAAATCTACCTCCATTCGGGCGGCCAGCATCAATGGGACAATTGCGCGCCCGCCGCCGTCGCGCTCGCCGCCGGACTGCATGCCAGCCGCATCGACGGATCGCCGCTCATCTATAACGGTCGGGATTCCAGCGTGCCGGACCTGCTCATCTGCCGCCGCGAACTGGCAGGTCCAGTGCTCGAACTGGTTGCGAGTCACAAAAACTGATTCGAAACGACTCGTGGTGAATCCACGAGTCGTGCTTTGACGAAGCTGAACAGATACGGTAAACGGCGCTTTCATACGGGGGGGCTGAATGGCGACCGATATCTGGTTCTTGATCGCGCTCGGATTCAGTTTCGCGGCCTATGGCGTGTATCTGCTCGGCCTGCGCCGCCAGATCGTTCAGCCCAATCGCGCCTCCTGGCTGATCTGGAGCGCGTCGGCCTCGATCGAGGCGATGACCTATTATGCGGTCAATCCCGGCGCACCGCAGGGCTGGGTCTTCCTGCTCTCGGCATTGTGCTGCGTCGCCGTCACCCTCGCCTTGTGGCGGCGGTCGAGCTGGGCGCAGCCGACCAATGTCGAATCGATCTGCATCGCCGCCTGTCTGGTCGCGCTGATCATCTGGGTTGCGTTCCGCGAAACCTTCTGGGCGCATATGCTGGTCGTCGCCGCCGTCCCGGTCAGCTTCTGGCCGACCTGGGCCAGCGTGTGGAAGGATCGCGGCCGCGAACGATCGCCCGCCTGGGGCCTGTGGACGATCGGCGATCTCGCGACGCTGTTCGTCGCGGTGCGCGCGGGCGGCACCGGCGTTGACGAGCTCGCCTATATCTTCGTCGAGCTGGCCTGCCATGCGAGCATCTGGTTCATGATCGGCCTCGCCACGATCAACCCGCTGCGCTCGCTCGGCTGGAAACGCGGCGGCCTGCTCGTGCTCGACCGCTATCGCCACAGCCGCAACCTGTTCGCGGTCGGCGAAAACCATCTGGGCAAGGCGGTCTATGCCTCGGTCCGCTTTGCCGAGGGCGCGGAACTGATGCGCTTCACCGGCCGCCGCTTCCACACCGACGAAATCCCCAGCCTGATGCGCGGCAATGACGATCGCTTCGTTCAGGTGACGCCCGATCATTATATGGGGCCGTCGGGCCAGCTGGACGATCTGGTCAACCACAGCTGCGATCCCAATGCGGGCCTGCGCTTTACCGAAGACGGCGTGATCCTGGTCGCGATCCGCGACATCGCCAGCGGCGATGAAGTCACCTGGGACTATTCGACCACGCTCGCCCAATCCAACTGGCACATGATCTGCCAGTGCCGCGCCGCCAATTGCCGCCGGGTGATCGGCAATTTCGACACGCTGGATGCGGAGGCACAGGAATTTTTCCGCGCCCGCAACCTCGTCGCCCCCTATCTTCGGCGCAAGGACGAACTGGCGCCCAAGCGGGTCGGCTGGGGCCGGTAATCTGCCCCCGGGGCGGACCGTTCAGGCCGCCAGCTCGTCGCGCATCACTTCGGAATGCTGCAAGGTCAGCAACGCCCGCGCGCCATGGCCCTTGCCGTCGCTCTTGAGCGCGAGGCCGCCGCCCATCGCCAGCATCGAATTGGCGCACCAGTGCAGCCCCAGCCCGCCCGATTTGTGCTCGCGCGTCGAAAAGCCGCGCTGGAACAATTGCGGCGCATGTTCGGGATCGAACCCCTCGCCATCGTCGCGGATCGCGACCTCCACCTTGCCGTCATGCGCCTCGATCTTGACCGAAATCGTGCCGCCCTCCCGCCCGGTCGCGGCGATCGCCTCGGCGGCGTTGGAAAACAAATTGCCGATCACCTGGCTCAGCAACACCCGGTTGGCCAGCACCCAGTGCGGCTTCGACGGAAAATCGAATGCGATCGAACTCGCGCCGGAATAGCGCGCGATGGTTGCGTTGCGCGCGATCAGGTCGGTGACGTCACAGGTATCGAGCGGCGGGCGTTCATGCGCCTGTTCCTGCTGCTTGCCGATGATCTCCAGCACATTGTGCAGCGCATCGCGGCCGATCTCCATCTGCGCCTGACGCTCGCCGCGCCCACGCACCTCGCCCTCGAACGCCGCCGCCAGAAACGCGACCAGCTTCTGCCGCCGCACCGCCGGCACCTCGTCCAGCGCCAGTTCGCCCATCGCGCGATCGAGCAGCGCCTTGTCCGCCATCGGCGGCTGCGCCAGCCCCTGACTCAACACCGTGCTGATCGGATTGAGCGCATTGCGGACATTGTGCATCACCGCCACCGCGCTTTCCGACTGGCCCAGCTTGAACGACTGCGCCTCGACCTGTTCGCGCAGATCCTTGAGCTGGCTCAGCATCGCGTTGAAACTCGTCACCAGGCTGCCGATCTCGTCCTTGCGCGGCGCATCTTCGGTCAACAGCGCCAGATTGCCCGATTTGCGCACCAGCCCCATATGCCGCTCCACCCGGTTCAGCGGGCGCAGCACCAGCCGCACGATCATCAGGCTCAACACCGCCATCACCACCAGCAGCAACGCGGTGGTGCCGATCACCGCCAGCGTCAGCATCGACTGGCCGAGCGCCGACAGGTCGCGCGGCACGGCATAGGTCGCGCTCGCCACCGGCACGCCATCCTCGCCGCGCACCGGCACCGCGACGCGCAGCGACTGCTCGCCCCGCGCCACCGTCGGTTCGGGCACCGCATGGGGACGTTCCAGCCCCGCGTCCAGCTGCAACAGCGTCGACAGCTGGGCCGAGGTAATCAGGCGCGCCATCACGACATGGCCACGCGGTTCGCCGGTCCCATCGGTGCGCCGCACCTGCGCAATGCCGAACGCCGCGATCCGGTCGCCCAGCCGCACATAGAAACTCGCCGAATTGTCCTTCGCCAACGCCTTGTTGAAATCGATCCCGGCGATCGCGCCGATCATCCGCGCGCGCATCGCGGGCACGTCTTTGCCCGTATCGATGTCGAGCCAGCGGGCGATCACCACCCGCCCCTGCGGCGTCACATAGGCCATGCCGTTGACGCCCAGATTGACCATTGCCGACGTCGCGAAACTATCCTCTTCGAACGCCTTGTTGGGCGCTTCCATGTAGTTATAGCTCTCGTTCCAGTCGCCATAATCGCGGACCGAGGCTTCGACCTTGCTGGTATATTCGGTAAGCGCGGCGCGGGTGCGCTCGATATGCCCCTCCACCGCCTGCTGCTCCAGCCGGTCGAAGGACGGGGTGATGACCAGCGCGAGCAGCAACGTCACCGCCACCGCGCCGAGCAGGCCGATCGCGGTCAGGATCGCGACCAGCTTGGCGCCCAGCGATGCGGGGAAACGGGCACGCCACCGCCCAAATGCGGTGCGGGTGGGGTGCATCAGCCGTGGGTCCCGTTCGCCTGCATCGGCGGCACGTCGACCGCATCGGGGTCCATGAACCGTTCATGCGCCAGATCGGTCGCGACATCGGCCTCAAGCGGGCGGGCGAGGTAATAGCCCTGATAATGGCTGCACCCGGCAACGCGCAGCGCCTGCAGATGCGCCTCGGTCTCCACCCCCTCGGCCACGACTTCCAGCCCCAGCGCACGGCCAAGATGGATGATCGAATGGACGATCGCCGCGCTCTCGCGCTCGCGACCCATGCCGTCGATGAAGCTGCGGTCGATCTTCAGGCAATCGAGCGCGAATTTGCGGATATTGTACAGGCTGGAATAGCCGGTGCCGAAATCGTCCAGCGCGATGCGGAACCCCATCTGGCGCAGGCGATACAGCGTGTCGGCGGCGCGTTCGGCATTGTCGAAAATCGCCGTTTCGGTGATCTCGATCTGCAACCGGTTCGGCTCGATCCCCGCCTGCTGCACCCGTTCGACGACATGGCCGACGAAATTCTGGCGGCGGAACTGACGCGGGCTGAAATTGACCGAGACATATTGCCCCGGCCATTGGCCCAGCATCTTCAGCGATTCGTCGAGCACCCAATCGCCCAGCTCGTGAATCAGGTTCGATTCCTCGGCGATCGGGATGAACATGCCGGGCGAAATATTGCCATATTCCGGGCTGTTCCAGCGCAGCAGCGCCTCGAACGCGACCACTTCCATCCGGTCGCGGCCACAGATCGGCTGGAACACCAGCCGCAACTCGCCATTCGCGATCGCCTGGCTCAACCCGCTTTCGATCTGGCGGCGGAAGCGGATCGATTCGTCCATGCTCTCGTCGAACACGCGGACGATCCCCCGCCCCGCGCGCTTGGATTCGTTGAGCGCCAGGTCGGCGCGACGCATCACGTCG
Organism: uncultured Sphingomonadales bacterium; assembly: GCA_902826325.1. Lineage (GTDB taxonomy): Bacteria > Pseudomonadota > Alphaproteobacteria > Sphingomonadales > Sphingomonadaceae > Sphingomonas. The sequence continues at coordinate 8,089 of CADEEK010000031.1, read as the reverse complement.
ATCGGGTCATGCTGCATCCCCGGCATCACCATCACCAGGCCCGCCGACGCCGAACCCTGCACCGAATGACCGAACACGGTAAAGGTGGTCGAACAGGCCAGCAGGATGCGCTCGCACGCCTGCACCGCCGCTTCTTCGCCCGCAACCTTCATCAGCACCGCGAATTCATCGCCACCCAGCCGCGCGACGAAACCGCCCTGCGGCACCGCGCCCTGCACCACCTCGCACACCATGCGGATCAGCTCGTCGCCCGCCAGATGGCCGAACGTGTCGTTGACCAGCTTGAACCGGTCGAGGTCCATCATCGCCATCGCGAAACTGTCGGGCCCGCGCACATGATCGGTCAGCGCGCGCATGAAGGCGAGCCGGTTGGGCGCATCGGTCAGGCTGTCGTGATTGGCCAGATGCGTCGCCTTGCTCTCGTTCGCGGCCAGTTCCGCCTTCTGCGCCTCCAGCTGCGTCATCGCCGCGGCCAGCGTCCGGTCGACTTCCCAGCGCTTGCTGAGCGCGGTGGCGGTCTGCACCACCTCTTCGACCTGGAACGGCTTGGCGATGTAGAAGATCTTGTCCGCCGGTCCTGCCTCGCGGCTGATTTCCAGCGGCGAGAAATCGGAATAGCCGGTGACGATCACCAGATTGATGTCGGGATCGATCGCCCGGATGCGCTTGGCGGTTTCCTTGCCGTCGATCCCCGGCGGCATGCGCACGTCGATGAACGCCACTGAAAACCGCTCGCCGCTTTCCAGCGACGCGGCAACCGCCTCGACCCCGTCCAGCCCCTGCATGCAATGCACGGTGGCAAAGCTCGCCGCCTCTTCGACGGGCGCCGCCTCCTGCTCGTCATCGCCGAACAATTCTGCCGCCATCGCATCCAGTGCCGCGACATCCCCCGCCCCCGTGCTCGGCTTGAAGCACTGACGATAGGATTCATGCATCCCCGGTTCGTCGTCCACGATCAGAATGCGCAAGGCAAAATCCCCCCAAACAGCTTCCGAACGAGGTAAGCAGCCGAGGTTAAGAGCAGGTAAAAGGGTTAACGCCCCATCCCGCTTCAAATCGCCCGTTTCGGATTGGATCAGCGCGCCAAAAAAGGAAAAAAAAAAGGGGGCGCCACAGCTTCCGCCGGGCGCCCCGCAAGTTCAGGGGATGAATGCGTCACCGCATGACCATGAACTGCCCGTGATCCGGGCGGGGGCGGAACGCCACAGTCAGACTCAGTCACCACAGCGGACCCACCCCCACTTGTTTTGCTCGCGGAACAACAGCATGAATGCGGTGGGGGTTTTGTTTGGCAGCGACGAAGCAGATCCATCCTGTCGAAATCCGGCGTACCCTGCTGAAGATAGCGGGCGAGCGTTCCCCGTCCGCCCGGTCGAGAACGGTTGCGAAAATCGTCAAATATGATGGCTTCGAAATCCTGCCGGACGACACGACCAAAGAGGGGTTCGAAAAATCGAACTTGTGTCATCTCTCGACGGCGGAAGGCGGCCCGCTGCCGACGCTGGAGTTTCGCAATTGCCATTTTGCGGCCATTCTGGACCTGACCGCCAGTCAGTTCCTGTCGATCGAAATCATCGACTGCACCGGCCCCGGCATCCATGCCGACGGGGTTCATGTCCACGGCAATTTCGTCCTGAAAAACTTTGGCGCTCGCAAACCTGGCGACCCCTGCGCCGCGCGGCTGAGCGGCGCGAGAATCGATGGCACCGCGGACTTTCGCGTCTCGAAGTTGAAACGCGATGAGCGGCACAAGCGGACCAAGGCCGCATTCGCTGGTGCGCCCAAGAAAGGGGCGGCGGGGGGGGATCTGCTCCGCCCGGGAAGATATGGCGACCAATTCGCCCTGTCGCTGGACGGCGCAAGCATCGGGGGGCGGGCGCGCCTCAGCAATGGCTTTTCGGCCGAAGGCGGCGTCTCGCTGTTCCAGGCACATCTCAACCGCGACCTGCTGATCGAACCCAAGTTCATCGACGCGGTAAACCTCGGCAGTGAAGAGAGAAGTTTGCCGCCGCGAAGCCTTGCGGCGCTCGACGCAAAGGGCCTGGTCCTGCGCGGCAACCTGACATGGCGATCGCCGGCCGACGCCACCGGCGAACCCGGCTTGCCGAATGTGCGCGGGCGCGTCGAGCTGGTCGGCGCGCGAATCGACGGCGACGTCGTCTTTCAGTCGATCATCTGGGATGAGGTCGCTCATGGTGGCATCGACGCGCGCGGCATTTCGATAGGTGGACAGATCAAATTCGGCGAGGCGTGCGTGATCGCGCGCCGGTCGCGTCAGACGCGCGGCTTGCGATCGACGCACAATATCGGCGTCGCGCTGGACTGCTGGAAAGCGCATATCGATCGCGGCGTGCTGGTCGATAAGGGCTGCCGGTTCCTGGGCCCCGTCCAGTTCAACCAGTCGAAACTCGGCCGTCAGTTCGTATTCTACGGAAATGTCGAGATACCCGACGCCGCCCCGGCCGAAAAGCTGCCGTTCCACGTCGCACTGGACATGAGCGACGCCCGACTGGATGGCCATGTCGTCATCAGGTCAAAACATTTTGCGGGTCGCGTCACCTTCGAACGCATGCAGGTCGACGGCGCGTTCGAGATCAGCCGCCTGCCGCTCGATCCGCAACATTGTCGAACGAGCCCGACAAAGGGCGGCAGGTCGGCCGCGTCACGGATATTGATCGACGAAACCTCGCTGCTCGACCTCCAGGACCTGACGATTACCGGCGGCCTCAACATCAAACGCAAAGCAATAACATTCAATGCTATCGCGGATTCCCCGCACCTCAAAAATGGCATCATCGTCGATCTGCGCGGTCTGACGGCGGCAAGCTTCGACGATGCCGACGGCACGGCCTGGGCCGGACTGAAGTCGAACCTGAAAGACCAGCAGCGCGTAAAATGGCGAATCAGGCTCGACGGCATTCATTTCGGGCGACTGGATACGTCGAGCCAGGACCGGAAGGCGGATACCAGCGAGGATCTCTACGACCGGCTCTTTCGCACCGCGCTGCTGCGGGATTTCGACATCGAACGGACGCACGAGACGCTGGGGCATTCGGAATTGAGAAAATTGCGCCTGGCCATGCTGGCGAGCTTTCACGACAATCGCTGCCACGATTTTCGCCGAAGCGCATGGATGCGCAGATATTCCGGGCCGCGATGGCGGTGGTTGCGCAAGATCTACCGCCATACGATCGACCCGTCATGGTTTCGGCGCGAACGCATGCCGGCATTCAGGCCGCAACCCTATGAGATGTTTGCAAAGGGATATGCGCTTCGTGGCGACGTCGATATCGCGATAGATGTCGCCGAACGTCGACTGGACCTTCAATGGCGCAAGCGGATGCGCGATTTCGGTCGCAAGTTTTCGATCCTTTATCTGCCCCCTGTCTTCGCGTTTCAGTTCTGGATCTACACGGGCGCAACCGCGGCGCTGGCGATTGCCGTGGCGATCTCGAGCGTTCCGCACCTGCTGCCCTGGCTGGTCCGCCTGCTGCTCAAATGGGGCTTCGGTTTTGGCCTGCGAAGTCGGCGCGCGCTCATCACCCCGGCGCTGACCGTCGCGTTCATCAGCGTGACAACGCCGTGCACCCTCGAGCATATGTGCGACAAAAACGGCATGACCACGAGCGACTGGAGCGTACATCTACTCTATGGCGTCGATAAGTTGTTCCCCGGAATCGACAGCAAAGAGATTGAATATGTTTCCGCAAATACTGCAACGGTGCAGGCCGCCAATCACGAGGCGAAGCACTTCACCGCAAGCCGATGGTTTCCGTTCCTGGACATATTCTGGGAAATCTTCGGGTTGCTGATCACGACCGCCACGGTCTTCACGCTGTCGGGCCTCGCCCGGCGCGACGTCGAGCGAGGACCGGCCTGACGCGCTATTCCTCGCCCATGCGCAGCGCGGCGATAAAGGCCTCCTGCGGGATGCTCACATTGCCATATTCGCGCATCCGCGCCTTGCCTTTTTTCTGCTTTTCCAACAGCTTGCGCTTGCGCGTTGCGTCGCCGCCATAGCATTTGGCGGTCACGTCCTTGCGCATCGCGCTGATCGTCTCGCGCGCGATCACCTTGCCGCCGATCGCCGCCTGGATCGGAATCTTGAACAGATGGCGCGGGATCAGCTCCTTCAGCCGCTCGCACATGCCCCGCCCGCGCACCTCGGCGGTCGAACGGTGGACGATCATCGACAGCGCGTCGACCGGCTCCTCGTTGACCAGGATACCCATCTTGACCAGATCGCCCTCGCGATAGCCGATCTGCTCATAATCGAAGCTTGCATAGCCCTTGGACAGCGACTTCAGCCGGTCATAGAAATCGAACACCACCTCGTTGAGCGGCAATTCATACGTCACCTGCGCCCGCCCGCCGACATAGGTCAGGTTCTTCTGGATGCCCCGCCGGTCCTGACACAGCTTCAGGATCGATCCGAGATATTCGTCGGGCACATAGATGATCGCCTGGATCCACGGTTCGCTGATCGTCTCGATCTTGTTGGGATCGGGCATGTCGGCGGGGTTGTGCAGCTCCAGATGCCCCCCGCCATGCGTCATCTCGATCTGATAGACGACGCTCGGCGCCGTCGTGATCAGGTCGAGGTAATATTCGCGCGACAGCCGTTCCTGGATGATCTCCAGATGCAACAGGCCCAGAAACCCGCAGCGAAAGCCAAAGCCCAGCGCCGCGCTCGTCTCCATCTCGAAACTGAACGACGCATCGTTCAGCCGCAGCTTGCTGATGCTCTCGCGCAGTTTCTCGAAGTCATTGGCGTCGGTCGGGAACAGGCCGCAGAACACGACCGGCTGGACTTCCTTGAACCCCGGCAACGGCGCGGGCGCCGGTCGCTTGGCGTCGGTCAGCGTGTCGCCGACCCGCGCCTGCGCCACTTCCTTGATCTGCGCGGTGATGAAACCGATCTCGCCGGGGCCAAGGTCGCTCAGCTGCTCGATCTTGGGCCGGAAACAGCCGACACGGTCGACCAGATGGGTCGTCCCGGCCTGCATGAACTTGACCTGCTGGCCCTTTCTGATCGTCCCGTCAATCACCCGGATCAGGATGACGACGCCCAGATACGGGTCGTACCAGCTGTCGACCAGCATCGCCTTCAGCGGCGCGGCGGCATCCCCCTTTGGCGCCGGAATCCGCTCGCACACCGCGTTCAATATCTCGTCGATGCCGATGCCCGACTTGGCGCTCGCCAGCACCGCGTTCGACGCATCGAGGCCGATCACCTCCTCGATCTCGTTGCGTACCTTTTCCGGCTCCGCGCTCGGCAAATCGATCTTGTTGATGACCGGCACGATCTCATGGTCATGCTCGATCGACTGATAGACATTGGCCAGCGTCTGCGCCTCGACGCCCTGCGCCGCATCCACAACGAGCAACGCGCCCTCGCACGCCGCCAGCGACCGGCTGACTTCATAGGCGAAGTCGACATGGCCCGGCGTGTCCATCAGGTTCAGGACATATTCCTCGCCATCGGCCGCCGTCCAGTTCAGGCGCACGGTCTGCGCCTTGATGGTGATGCCGCGCTCCTTCTCGATGTCCATATTGTCGAGCACCTGCTCGGACATCTCGCGCTCGCTCAGCCCCCCGGTGCGCTGGATCAGCCGATCGGCCAGCGTCGACTTGCCATGATCGATATGCGCGATGATCGAAAAGTTGCGGATGCGGGAAAGTTCGGTGGCCATATTCCTGCGCGCCTAGCAGGGGCAAGGGGCTTGCGAAAGATGGCCCGTGACGACAATCCTTGCGCCAATGCGCACGCTGTTGTTCGCCCTCGCCTGTCTGCTGGCCGCGCCGGTATCGGCAAAGGACGCGCCGATCCATGTCGTGCGCCATTTTGGCACCCCGGCGGGCGAACGCGATCCCGACCTGCTGGCGACCGGCCATGCCCGCGCGCGGGCGCTGGTCAAATGGTTTCGCGGCAAGCGGCTGCGGGCAATCTATGTCAGCGATTTCAGGCGCAGCCGCCAGACCGCCGCGCCGCTGGCGAGGGCACGGCGCATCGCCGTCCACACCTAAGACCCGCGCGACACCCCGGCAATCGTCGCGCGGGCCCGCGCGGCGGGCGTGCCGGTGCTGATCGTCGGGCACAGCAACACCGTGCCCGATATCGTCGAACAGCTGGGCGGCACCCGCCCCGCCGACCTGCACCACCCCGATTTCGGCGACATCTGGACGGTCGAGGCGGGCCGCGCCACCGCCGCCAGGATCGAGCCATAGCGCCGTTTTCCGACCACGCAGCGCCCCGCCCGCGATTTGCCCGATGACAATGCTTGGCTGTCAGCCCTTGTCAGTTGTAAGCGCGAAACGATTGGGGCAGGCTCGTCTGCGAGGTTGCGGGGCATGGGCGCCCCGACAAGGGAGGGAAAATCCATGCGTATCGTTCGAAATCTTATCGCCGCGACCGCGCTGGCCGCCATGGCCGCGGGGCCGATCGCCGTATCGGCACAGACTGCGACCAGCTCGTCGGGCCGCACCTATCGCGACGGCACCACCAAGGGCGCCTCGTCCGGCCGCCGCGACCAGGAACGCGGCCAGCGCGAAATTCCGCGCTGCACGCGCAACCTCGGCACGATCGCGATCGTCGAACCCGACAATCAATGGTGGCGCGAATTCAACCTGGGCAGCCCTGAGGCAATCCTGAAGGTGTTCGTCCAGCAATCGGGCTGCTTCACCATCGTCAATCGCGGCCGCGCGATGCAGAGCCGCGCGATGGAACGCGCGCTGCAGGAACAGGGCGAAATGCAAAAGGGCCAGAATATCGGCAAGGGCCAGGTGCGCACCGCCGACTATTTCCTGCAACCCGACATCGTGTCGGGGAACAAGGATTCGGGCGGCAGCAGCGTCGGCGGCGCCATCGGCGGCCTGCTCGGCCGTCGCGGCGGCCTGCTCGGCGGGGTCGGCGCGATCGCCGGCGGGATCAAGGTGAGCAAGAAGGAAGCCAGCGTCACCCTGTCGATGGTCGACGCCCGCACGACCGAGGAAAAGGCACTGACCGAAGGGTATGCGCGCAAGACCGATGTCGGCTTCGGCGCGGGTGCCGCATCGGGCTGGTGGGGCGGTTTCGCCGCGGCTGGCGGCGGTGGCTATCAGAACACCGAAATCGGCCAGGTGATCGTCCTCGCCTATCTCGATGCCTATACCAAATTGGTTTATGAACTCGGCGGCCTGCCCGACGACGCGGCCGCCGCCGCGCCGCCCGCGCGCCGCTGATCGCTGCGATCGCAGGGAAACAGGCCGGGGTGGCAACGCCCCGGCTTTTTTCTTGCCTGCTCCCGGCACAGCGAACAGACTGGCGCTTCAACGATGAGAGGTTCCATGCGCCACCTGCTGCTCGCCGCCACCGCCCTTGCGCTGCTCAACCCCCTGCCCGCCCTCGCCCGCGATCTGCTGCTCGTCGGCAACAAGGGGGAAGATACGCTCGGCATCTACGACCTCGCCGACGGCAAGCAACTGGCCAAGGTGCCGACCGGCAACCAGCCGCACGAAATCGCGGTGATGGGCGACGGCACCCAGGCGGCGGTCGTCAACTATGGCGGCACCACGATCGACGTCATCGACCTCGACCCGCTGGGCAAGGTCGCGACGATCCGGCTCGATCCCAATCGCCGCCCGCACGGCCTGCTGTGGCTGCCCAAGAGCGAACGGCTGATCGCCACGACCGAAGGGAGCAGCTCGGTCGCTATCGTCGAACCCGACGGCACCATCACCACGATCGCCACCGGTCAACAGGGGTCGCACATGGTCGCGATGCAGGGCGAATTACGCGCCTTTGTCGCCAATATCGGCTCGGGCACGGTGTCGGTCCTCGACCTGCTGCAGAAACGCAAGCTCGCCGATGTCGAAATCGGCGGCAGGCCAGAGGGGATCGCCCAGGCGCAGGGCAAGGTGTTCGTCGGCGACCTCACCGCCCCGCGCATCACCGTGTTCGACGCGACGACCTTTCAGAAAATCGCCGAACTCGCCATCGGCGGCAACGCCATCCGCGTCATCGCCAGCCCCGATGGCACCACCATCGCCACCAGCAATATCGATACCGGCAGCGTCACGCTGATCGACGCGCAACGCCATGAGGTGCTGC
>CADEEK010000030.1 GCA_902826325.1 uncultured Sphingomonadales bacterium | reverse complement strand
CAATCCGGACGGCATTCTGCACATAGCCCATGGGCAACCGCCCGATCGATGAAGCGCCAAACCCGATCAGCGTATCGCAGGCGTCGGTCGTATAGCCTTGAAAATTGCGGTGCAGCGTGCCCGATCGGGCGGCAATGGCGAGCGGGTCGTCGCGGCGTGCATAATGGTCGATCCCGATCCGGACATAGCCAGCGTCCTGCAGCAGCGCGGCTATTGCCTCCGCCTGCGCATGGCGCTCGGCACCACCGGGCAGGGTCGCGGCGTGGATCTTGCGCTGGTGGCTTTTGAAGTCGGGAACATGGGCATAGCCAAAGACGGCAAAGCGGTCGGGCAACAGCGTCAGCGCCTGGGCCACCGTGTCGCGACACGACTCCAGCGTCTGGTAGGGCAAGCCATAGATCAGGTCGAAATTCACCGCCGCAATGCCGACGGCGCGCAGTCCTTCGGTGGCCGCCGCCGTTTCGGCGAGGCTTTGCACGCGGTTGATCGCGCGCTGAACCTTCGGATCAAAGCTCTGGACGCCAAGACTGGCGCGAGTCACCCCGCCTTCTGCCAGTGCCGCGGTCATCGCCGGGGCCAGCGTGCGCGGGTCAAGCTCGATCGCGACCTCGCTCATATCATCAAAGCGAAAGCGCTGGTGCAGCCGGTCCATCAGCGCCACGAACTGCCCCGGCTGCATGAGGCTGGGCGTTCCGCCGCCGAAATGGACATGGCGTGCGGGCGGCGCATGCCCGATCTGTTCAGCCACCCAGTCGATCTCGCGCGACAGCGCGTCGAGGTAGCGAGTGACCGGCGCTTCGCGAGCGGTAATCGTGGTGTGGCATCCACAGTACCAGCACATCGACCGGCAGAAGGGGACGTGCAGATACAGCGACACCGGCGCCTCCGGCGGCAGCGCGGCAAGCCAGGCAGCATAGTCGGCGCCATCGATCCCGGCCGCAAAATGCGGTGCGGTCGGGTAGCTCGTATAGCGGGGCAGCGGTCGGTCGGCGTAGCGGGCGAGCAGGTCGGGGGTCACTCGGCGTGGCTCCTTGGAGTAGGGCTTGACCGGCTCTACCTTCTGTGCCGGAAGACTTCGCCTCGGGAACGCACCGGATGGCGATCGGGGGAACCGGGCGGCCGCTGCATCGCATTTGATCTCCATCAATTGAGTGCTGCTGAACACAGGCATGATCGCAGCCAGCCGACGAAGAAAGGGCGCGCGATGGTACATGCCGATCCGTGTTCGACCGTCCTGCGCGCGCTGCTGGGCATCGACGCGGCGGGCGAGTTCGCGCGTCAGATCGATCAGATCGGTCGCCGGGTCCGGGTCCGTCGGGGCGAATCGCTCGAAACCGATTCGACCATCGCGACACTCGCCTTCGTGGCCGATGGCGCGACCAAGCTCGGGGCGCTCGCATCACGCGGGCGGCAGCAGATCGTCGCCTTTCACTTTGCCGGGGACATCATCTCGATCCCGCCCGAAGGGCTGCATCGCCATGTGCTCACGGCGTTGCGCGATTGCAGCCTGGCGCTGTTTCCAGCGCAAGGCTTCTATGATCGCGCAGCGGTCAGCCCACGCGTGCTGCGACTCTTGCTCGAACGCTCGCAAACCGCCCTGTTCCGCTGTCGGGACAAGGCGGTGAATCTGGGGCAGAAGACCGCGCGCGAACGCGTTGCCGGATTTCTGCTGGCGATGGCCGAGCGACTCGACTGCCGCGATCATGTGCCGGGATGCATGGACCTGCCGATGTCGCGGCGGGACATTGCCGACAGCCTCGGCCTCACGATCGAAACCGTGAGCCGTCAGATCGGTGAGCTGAAGGATGCCGGGATCATCGAAACCCGCGGCCGATCGTGCGTGACCCTGCACGATGCGGCGGAACTGGCGCGTCAGGCGGGCAATGTCGAGCCACGCGCACCTGCATCCGACGCGTTCATCACGCGCGACCCTAGATCAGGCCATGCGCTCCAGCCATCGCGCCAAGGAGTGTGATCAGCGCCGCGACCGACAGGATGCGATGCAGCCGCACCATCCGCCGCCAGTCAGCGGCGGGGGCGGGCGATTGCGCCATGCGTCGGTGCAGCGCGAGCGGCTCGATCACGGACAGCATCAGCGCGAACGCCAGCCACAGCGCCAGCATCGCATGCATCCACCACATTCCCGGATCGGTGAAACGCGACCACAGATCCGCCTGCCACGTCATCCAGAAGCCGGATCCTCCGGCAATCGCCACCCACCAGCGCGCCTGCGCCGAAAATCCCTGTTCGATCCGGTGAAATGCCGCGAGCCGCCGTTGAGGCGGCTCCGCCCGGGCGATCGCCGGCATGATGACAAAGGTCACGAACCAGACTCCGCCGATCCATCCGACGACGGACACGACGTGCAGGACGCGGGCGAGGGTGAACCAGTCGATCTCCATCGACATGACCGTGCACCAGATGTGCCGGGAAAAGTTGCGCCAGATCAAATGCCGGTCGTGGCGATGGGCTAGCAATCGCGCATGGACAATCGCCTGCCCCTGATCCCGCTCGCGCTGCTGCCGCTGATTGCCATGCCGGTAGCGGCACAGGCGCAGGAGTCATCCGCACCTTCGATCGATCCCTATGTGGAGCTGCGCTACCGGGTCGAGCTGGTCGATCAGGCTGGCCTGCCCGAAACGGCCGCCGCTTCGACCCTGCGGCTGCGGGCCGGCGCGCGGCTCGATGCCTGGAAGGGGCTGAGCCTGCACGTCGAGGGCGAAACCGTCGCCCGGCCAGGGCCTGAATCGTTCAACGACACGGTGAACGGCAAGACCAGCTATCCGGTGGTGGCGGACCCCGGATTGGTCCATCTCAACCAGGCCTATGTCCACTGGCGCCCCGATGCCGCAATTGAGCTGTCGGTGGGGCGGCGCAACGTCAATCTTGGCAACCAGCGCTGGATCGGCTCGGTCGACTGGCGTCAGAACGACCAGACCCTTGACCTGGCACGGGTGACGCTGCGTCCACGGGCCGGACTCACCCTCGACGCGCTGCACAGCTGGCGGGTGGATCGGGTGTTCGGGCCCGACTCGCCGCAGGGCGTGGTGCGCGATGCCAGGATCCATGCCGCGCAGATCTCCTATCAGGCAAAGCCGGTCGGTGAGCTGTCGGCCTATGGCTATTGGCTCGATTTGCCGCTGCTGGGGACGCAGTCGCGGACTCTGGGTGCACGCATTTCGGGCGCACGTCCGGTGGGGAGTGGATTCAGCCTGACCTATGTCGTCGATTATGTGCGGCAGACGGATTGGGGGCGCGGTCCGGTCCGGTTCGATCTTGGCTATCTGCTTGTCGAACCGGGCATAGCGCGTGGTGGCTGGACGGCAAAGGCCGGTCTGGAACGGCTCGACGGCAATGGAGTGGCGGCGGTGCAGACGCCGCTCGCCACGCTGCACGCGTTTAACGGCTGGGCCGACAAATTCCTGACCACTCCGGCGACCGGGCTGCGCGACCTCTATGGCGAGCTGGGCTATCGTTTCGGTGCCGGGTCGCCGCTCAAGGGGCTGGCGTTGCGCGCGATCTATCACGACTTCCGCGCCACCGCGATCGACCGGCGCTATGGCGGCGAGCTCGACTTGCTGGGGCACTATCCGATCCGCCCCGACTTGTCGGTGACCGCCAAATTCGCCCGCTATCGCGCCGACCGGTTCGCGACCGACACGACCAAGGCGTGGTTTTCGGTGCAGCTGGGCTTCTGAACGCGCTGGTGCCGCCGGTCAGCGGTCGGGCGGCACCAGATCGGGCCGGGCAAAGGCGGCAAGCGCCGCGCGATCGGTGATCTGGACACGGGCGCCGGCTATCTCGATCCCATGGCTACGCAGTGTGCCGAAGGCGCGCGACAGATTCTCCGGCGTCATGCCGAGCAGCGACGCGACCATCCGCTTCTCACTCCCCAGGTCGAACGCGTTCGCGCCGCCGCGCTGGGCGCTATAGTCGAGCAGATGGTTGGCCAGCCGCTCCGCCGACTGGCGCAGCTTGAGGTCGGTGAGCGCGCGGACGAAATCGCGATATCCCAGCGCCAGCTCATGCATCGTCGCCTGCATCAGCGCGGTGTCCTTGCGGATCACCTCGCGCATCAAGGCTGCGGGCACGAGCAGGACGCGCGACGCGACCAGCGTGCGCGCAGACATCAGATAGGGCAGGTCGGTGACCACCGCCGCGAGGATGAAGCTGTTGACCGGCTCGACAATCCGCATCGTCGTGTCGCGCCCTGACGCGGTCACATAGAGTTCGGCAAGACCATCGACGAGCACATGCAGGAAATCGGCGCGCTGGCCGGTTTCGAACAGCGTCAGCTGTGGCGGAAACACCTGGAGGAACGATCCCGAAAGCACGCGCTCGCGCATCCCCTCGTCCATGTCGCCGAACAGGGGCAGACGGGCAATTTCGGGCTTTTCGCCGATTCGCATCAATTCACTTCATCTCCGGTCAGTCCGGAGCCTAGCGGTCAAATTGATCCTGATCAATCAGGGGGTTGATCCGCGTCGGCATCTTGCGCGGCATAGGTCAGGCGGGCCGACTTTTCGTCGCGCCCAATCTCCCTTTTTGATCCTGATCAACCGGGAGGGGCGCGACCGCCTCCACCGCAGACCCCTGAACTTGATTTGTGACGGGAGCTCGACATGGGGGCCGGACAGCCAGCAACCGAAGGACAACAGGGGCTCGCCCTTGGGCTGAGTACCTTTGCCTTCACAATCTGTTTTGCCGTGTGGACGATCTTTGCGATCATCGGCATCGAGATCAAGGCAGAGCTCGGCCTCAACGATACCCAGTTCGGTCTGCTGGTCGGCACGCCGATCCTGACCGGGTCGCTGGTCCGCCTCATGCTGGGTATCTGGACCGACCAGTTCGGCGGGCGGATCGTGTTTCCGCTGACCATGCTCGGCTCGGCGGCGGCGACCTTCCTGTTGTCCTACAGCGACAATTACTATGTCATGCTGCTCGCCGCGCTCGGCCTGGGCCTGGCGGGTGGCGGCTTTGCGGTTGGCGTGGCCTATGTCTCCAAATTCTATCCGATCGAGCGGCAGGGCGCTGCGCTCGGCTTTTTCGGCATGGGCAATGTCGGCGCAGCGGTGACCAAATTCCTCGCCCCCTGGGTGATGGTTGCGGTCGGCTGGCAGGGGGTGGCGCAGATCTGGGCCGGGACGATCGCGGTCGTCGCGGTGCTGTTCTACCTGATCGCGCGCGACGACCCCGACTATGCCGCGCGCAAGGCAGCCGGGATCGGCGCGCGCAGCCTGAAGGATCAGCTCGCCCCGTTGCGCAACGAACAGGTGTGGCGCTTCTCGCTCTATTATTTCTTCGTGTTCGGCGCCTTTGTCGCGCTCGCGCTGTGGCTCCCGCAATATATGGTCGGCCTCTATGGCGTGGATGTGAAGGTGGCGGGCATGCTCGCGGCGACCTTCTCGCTCTCGGCCAGCCTGTTCCGCGCCTATGGCGGGATGCTGTCGGACAAATATGGCGCGCGCCGGATCATGTACGCCACCTTCGGCGTGTCGCTGATCTGCCTGTTCATGCTGTCCTACCCGGCGACCGACTATGTGATCCACGGCATCGATGGCGACATCACCTTCACCACCTCGATGGGCCTGGTGCCGTTCGTCATCACCGTGTTCGTGCTCGGCTTCTTCATGTCACTCGGCAAGGCGGCGGTGTTCAAGCATATTCCGGTCTATTACCCCAATCACGTCGGCGCGGTCGGCGGGATGGTGGGCATGGTCGGCGGGCTTGGCGGGTTCGTGCTGCCGATCGTGTTCGGTGCGGTCAGCGACCTGACCGGCATCTGGACCAGCTGCTTCATGGTGTTGTTCGCGTTGGTCGGCATCGCGCTCGCCTGGATGCACATTGCTATCCGCCAGATGGAACAGAAGGCCAGCGGGATCGACGCGCGCTCGCTGCCGCAATTCCCCGAAATGGCGGACCTGCACGACGCAGCTCGTCACGCCGCTGTGCAGCCCAGCCGGGTGCTGACGCAATGGACACCCGAGGACCCCGATTTCTGGCGCACTCGGGGCGAACGCATCGCGCGGCGCAACCTGACCCTCTCGATTCCGGCGCTGCTGCTCGCCTTTGCAGTGTGGATGGTGTGGTCGGTCGTCGTCGCCAAGCTGCCGATGATCGGTTTTGACTATACCACCGACCAGCTCTTCTGGCTGGCCGCGCTGCCCGGCCTGTCGGGTGCGACGTTCCGCATCTTCTATAGCTTCATGGTCCCAATCTTCGGCGGGCGGTTGTGGACCACGCTCAGCACTGCGTCGCTGCTGATCCCGGCCTTTGGCATCGGCTATGCCGTCCAAAACCCGGATACGCCCTATTTCATTTTCCTGGTGCTGGCGCTGCTGTGTGGCTTTGGCGGCGGCAACTTCGCCTCGTCCATGTCGAACATCAGCTTCTTCTTCCCCAAGGCGCAGAAGGGCAATGCGCTGGCGCTCAATGCCGGCCTTGGCAATCTGGGCGTGTCGGTCATGCAGTTTGCGGTGCCGATGGTGATTACCGCAGGCGTGTTCGGCGCACTGGGCGGGGCGGGCCAGGAGACGGCTACCGGCGGCCAACTGTGGCTGCAGAATGCCGGCTTCATCTGGGTGCCGTTCATCATCGCCAGCACGCTGCTGGCCTGGTTCGGAATGAACGACATTGCCGATGCCAAGGCGAGCTTTGCCGAGCAGGCGGTGATCTTCCAGCGCAAGCATAACTGGCTGATGTGCTGGCTCTATACCGGCACCTTTGGCAGCTTCATCGGCTTCTCCGCCGGGCTGCCGTTGCTCGCCAAGCAGCAATTTCCGCAGGTCGACGTGCTCCAGTTCGTCTTTCTCGGCCCACTGGTCGGCGCGCTCAGCCGTGCAGGCACCGGCTGGGTATCGGATCGCTGGGGCGGGGCGCGGGTTACCTTCTGGGTGTTCGTGCTGATGATCCTCGGCGTGCTCGGGGTGATGGCGGCGATCGACGCGGGCAGCTGGTGGGGCTTCCTCGCCGGGTTCATCTTCATGTTCTTCATGACCGGGGTCGGCAACGCCTCCACCTTCCAGATGATCCCCAACATCATGCGCCGTGAAGTCCCGCGCCTGATGCCGCACCTGCCCGCCGAAGCCCAACTGCGCCAGGCGGAGAAGGAATCGGCGGCGATCGTCGGCTTCACCTCGGCGATCGCGGCCTATGGCGCCTTCTTCATCCCGAAGAGCTTCGGCAGCGCGATCGCCGCGACCGGCTCGCCGATGGCGGCCCTGTGGGGTTTCCTGATCTTCTACGCCAGCTGCGCCGCGCTGACCTGGTTCGCCTACACAAGGCGTGGCGGCCTTCTTCATGACATCGAACGCGGGATTGCCCGCCCGACTTCCATTACTCCCGCATTTACCAAAGGAGCCGCTGCATGAGCCAGCTTCTCGACCGCCTGACCTTCTTTCGACAGAAGAAACAGGCATTTGCCGACGGCCACGGCGTAACGACCAACCAGAATCGTGACTGGGAGGACGGCTATCGCAAGCGTTGGCAGCACGACAAGATCGTGCGGAGCACCCATGGCGTGAACTGCACCGGTTCGTGCAGCTGGAAGATCTACGTCAAGGGCGGGATCATTACCTGGGAAACCCAGCAGACCGATTACCCGCGCACCCGGCCCGATCTGCCGAACCACGAACCGCGCGGCTGTCCGCGCGGGGCGAGCTATTCCTGGTACATCTATTCGGCCCAGCGGCTGAAATACCCGATGGTGCGCTCGCGGCTGCTGAAGCTGTGGCGCGCAGCGCGGCTCCGGCACAGCCCGGTGGCGGCCTGGGCTTCGATCGTCGAGGATCCGGTCAAGCGCAAAAGCTACACCGGCATTCGCGGTCATGGCGGGTTCGTGCGTTCGACCTGGGACGAGGTCAACGAGATCATCGCCGCCGCCAACGCCTATACCGTCAAAACGCATGGGCCTGACCGGGTCATCGGCTTTTCGCCGATCCCGGCGATGTCGATGGTCAGCTATGCCGCCGGCTCGCGCTACCTCTCGCTGCTCGGCGGGACGATCATGAGCTTCTATGACTGGTATTGCGACCTGCCGCCGTCCTCGCCGCAGACCTGGGGTGAGCAGACCGACGTCCCGGAGAGCGCGGACTGGTATAATGCCGGGTTCCTGATGATGTGGGGCTCGAACGTGCCCCAGACCCGCACGCCCGACGCGCATTTCATGACCGAGGCGCGCTATCGCGGTACCAAGGTTGCCGTGGTCAGCCCCGACTATGCCGAGGCGACCAAGTTCGCCGACCTGTGGCTGAACCCGAAACAGGGCACCGATGCGGCGCTTGCCATGGCGATGGGCCATGTCATCCTGCGCGAATATCATCTCGACCGGCAGGCCGAATATTTCGAGGATTATTGCCGCAAATATTCCGACATGCCGATGCTGGTGCGCCTCGTTGAAAAGGATGGCGCGTGGGTCCCGGAAAATCTGTTGCGTGCCGCCGATTTCCTGGATGACCTGGCCGAGGCGAACAACCCGGATTGGAAGACGGTCGCGATCGACGACATCGCCGATGAGGTCGTCGTCCCGTCCGGTTCGGCCGGGTTCCGCTGGGGCGAAGAAGGCAAATGGAATCTCGAGGAACGCGACGGGCGCGGCAATGCGACCAAGCTGCGTCTCACCAACATTCTCGAACGCCATCACGATGAAGTGATCGACGTCGCCTTTCCCTATTTCGGGAATCGCGAACATGATCATTTTCAGGGCACCGATCATCCGAGCGTCCTGCGTCGCCGGGTGCCGGTGCGTCAGATGCAGCTCAAGGGCGGCAAGGCCTATGTCGCGACAGTGTTCGACCTGTTCTGCGCCAATTACGGCCTCGACCGCGGACTGGGCGGCGAACATGTCGCGCGCGATTATGGGGAGATGGTCCCTTACACCCCAGCCTGGGCGGAGCGGATCACCGGCGTCCCGGCCGATCATATCATCACCGTCGCACGCGAATTTGCCAGCAATGCCGAAGCGACCAATGGCAAGTCGATGGTGATCCTGGGGGCCGGTCTCAACCACTGGTACCATATGGATATGAACTATCGCGGCATCATCAACTTGCTGGTGATGTGCGGCTGTGTCGGCCAGTCGGGCGGCGGCTGGTCGCATTATGTAGGCCAGGAAAAGCTGCGCCCGCAGACCGGCTGGACCGCGCTTGCCTTCGCCCTCGACTGGAACCGCCCGCCGCGGCACATGAACTCCACCAGCTTCTTCTACGCCCATACCGATCAGTGGCGCTACGAGACGCTGGGCGTGGACGAGATCCTGTCGCCGACCGCTCCCGATGGCGACTGGGACGCCAGCCTGATCGACTATAATGCGCGGGCCGAACGCATGGGCTGGCTGCCGTCGGCGCCGCAGCTCAAGACCAACCCGCTTGAGGTGGGGAAGGCGGTCAAGGCCAGCGGCAAGGATGCGAAGGACTATGTCGCAGATGCGCTCAAGTCCGGCGAGCTGGAACTGTCCTGCTTCGACCCGGACGATCCCGCCAACTGGCCACGCAACATGTTCGTGTGGCGCTCGAACCTGCTCGGCTCGTCGGGCAAGGGCCACGAGTATTTCCTGAAGCACCTGCTCGGCACCGCGCATGGCGTTCAGGGGAAGGATCTGGGCGAAACCGGCGCGCAGAAGCCCAAGGAGGTCAAATGGCATGACGAGGCGCCCAAGGGGAAGCTCGACCTGCTGGTGACGCTCGACTTCCGCATGTCCACCACCTGCGTCTATTCCGACATCGTCCTGCCGACCGCGAGCTGGTACGAGAAGGACGATCTCAACACGTCGGACATGCACCCGTTCATCCACCCGCTCTCGGCGGCGGTCGATCCGGTGTGGGAATCGCGCAGCGACTGGGACATCTACAAGGGGCTCGCCAAGAAATTCTCGGAGATCGCGCCCGAAGTGCTCGGTGTCGAGCAAGATGTGGTGCTGACCCCGATCCAGCATGACAGCCCGAACGAGATTGCCCAACCATATGACGTTGCAGACTGGGGGCTGGGGCAGGTCGAGCCGATTCCGGGCAAGACAATGGCGACCGTGGCCGTGGTCGAGCGCGACTATCCCAATCTCTACAAACGCTTCACTGCGCTGGGGCCGCTGATGGAATCGCTCGGCAATGGCGGCAAGGGGATCGGCTGGAACACCGACCATGAGGTCGCCAATCTCCGCGCGCTCAACGGGCCGGTGCTCGAAGCAGGGCCCGCCACGGGGATGCCGCAGATCGAAACCGCGATCGACGCGGCCGAGGTGATCTTGATGCTCGCGCCCGAAACCAATGGCGAGGTTGCGGTTAAGGCATGGGCCGCACTTTCCAGGAAGACCGGTCGCGACCACACCCATCTCGCGCTGCCGAAGGAAGAGGAGAAAATCCGGTTCCGCGACATCCAGGCCCAGCCGCGCAAGATCATCTCCTCACCGACCTGGTCGGGGCTGGAGAGCGAGCATGTCTGCTACAATGCCGGCTACACCAACGTGCACGAGCTGATCCCGTGGCGCACGCTGACCGGGCGGCAGCAGCTCTATCAGGACCACAAATGGATGCGCGCCTTTGGCGAGGGCTTTTGCGTCTATCGCCCGCCGATCGATACCAAGGCGGTCAAGCCGATGCTCGACATCGCCAAGGACGCGCCGCACGTCATCCTCAACTTCATCACCCCGCACCAGAAATGGGGCATCCATTCGACCTATACCGACAATCTGCTGATGCTGACGCTGTCGCGCGGCGGACCGATCGTGTGGATGAGCGAGGAGGATGCGGCCAAGGCGGGGCTGGTCGACAATGACTGGGTCGAAACCTTCAACAACAATGGCGCGCTGGTCGCCCGCGTGGTCGTGTCGCAGCGGATGAAGGAAGGCACACTGTTCATGTATCATGCGCAGGAGAAGATCACCAACGTGCCCGGATCACCGCTGACCGGTCAGCGCGGCGGTATCCACAATTCGGTGACCCGCGCGGTGCTGAAGCCGACGCACATGATCGGCGGCTATGTCCAGCTTGCCTATGGCTTCAACTATTATGGGACCGTCGGTTCCAACCGCGACGAATATGTCATCGTCCGAAAATTGCACAAAGTCGACTGGCTCGAAGGCGCGCTGGCCGACGGGGAGACAGCAGCATGAAAATCCGCGCGCAGATCGGCAAGGTCCTGAACCTCGACAAGTGCATTGGCTGTCACACCTGCTCGGTAACGTGCAAGAATGTGTGGACCAGCCGCGAGGGCATGGAATACGCTTGGTTCAACAACGTCGAGACCAAGCCGGGCATCGGCTATCCCAAGGATTGGGAGAATCAGAAGCGCTGGAACGGCGGTTGGGTGCGCACACCTGGCGGGTCCATCCGGCCCAAGATGGGCGGCAAGTGGCGGCTGCTGGCGAAGATCTTCGCCAACCCCGACCTGCCCGAAATCGACGATTATTACGAACCCTTCACCTTCGACTATGCCCATCTTCAGCAGGCGGGCGAGAGCAAGGCATTCCCGACTGCCCGCCCGCGCAGCCTGATTTCGGGCGAGCGGATGGAGAAGATCGAATGGGGCCCGAACTGGGAGGAGATCCTGGGGGGCGAATTCTCCAAACGATCGGAGGACTATAATTTCGAAGGGGTCCAGAAGGAGATTTACGGCCAGTTCGAAAATACCTTCATGATGTATCTGCCGCGGCTGTGCGAACATTGCCTCAACCCGACCTGCGTTGCGGCATGCCCGTCGGGCGCGATCTACAAGCGCGAGGAGGACGGCATCGTCCTGATCGACCAGGAGGCGTGCCGCGGCTGGCGCATGTGCGTGTCGGGCTGTCCGTACAAGAAGATCTATTACAACTGGAAAACCGGCAAATCGGAAAAGTGCATCTTCTGCTATCCGCGCATCGAGGCGGGGCAGCCGACGGTGTGCAGCGAAACCTGTGTCGGGCGCATCCGCTATCTCGGCGTGATGCTCTATGACGCCGACCGCATCGAGGAGGCGGCCAGCGCGGAGAATGCCGAGAATCTGGATCAGGCGCAGCTCGACATCTTTCTCGACCCCAATGACCCGGCGGTGATCGCACAGGCGCGCAAGGATGGTGTGCCCGAAGCGTGGCTGGAGGCCGCGCGTCATTCGCCGGTGTGGAAGATGGCGATGGAGTGGAAGGTCGCCTTCCCGCTCCACCCTGAATATCGCACGCTGCCGATGGTCTGGTATGTGCCGCCACTCTCGCCGATCAACGCGGCGGCGAGCGCCGGGCAGATTTCAGTGAACAACAATATGCCCGATGTGCGATCGTTGCGTATCCCGCTCAAATATCTCGCCAACCTGCTTACCGCAGGCGCCGAGGAGCCGGTGGCGCTGTGCCTTGAGCGGATGCTGGCGATGCGCGGCTATATGCG
Source organism: uncultured Sphingomonadales bacterium (assembly GCA_902826325.1). GTDB lineage: Bacteria > Pseudomonadota > Alphaproteobacteria > Sphingomonadales > Sphingomonadaceae > Sphingomonas. The sequence continues at coordinate 5,411 of CADEEK010000030.1, read as the reverse complement.
CGCCAAGACGGTCGAGGGGGTGCGCAACGAAGCCATCGCCGAGGCGGTCGGGCTGACCGGTGCCCAGATCGAGGAAATGTACAAGGTGATGGCGCTGGCGGACTATGAAGACCGCTTCGTCATCCCGACCGGCCATCGCGAGGATGCCGAGGACATGTTCGAGGAAAAGGGCAGCTGCGGCTTTTCGTTCGGCAATGGCTGTTCGGGCGGCAGCAGCTCGGCCAATCTGTTCGGCGCGCCGGCGCGCAAGAAGCTCCAGACCCCGACGGAGGTGTTCTGATGCGCGCGCTCCATCTGATCTCGCTGCTGCTGCAATATCCCTCGCTAGAACTACAGGCGGTGGCGGGCGAGTTGCGCGCGCGACTGGCGGCTGATCCGGCGGTACCGGCGGCGGCGCTGGCCCGGCTCGATCCGCTGCTAAACCGCCTCGCCACCGACGACATCTATGCGGTGCAGGAAGTCTATGTCGAGCTGTTCGACCGGGGCCGGGCGCACAGCCTGCATCTGTTCGAACATGTTCATGGCGAAAGCCGCGACCGTGGGCAGGCGATGGTCGATCTGCGCGCGCGTTATCTCGACGCCGGGCTTGACCCGGAGGGGAATGAGCTGCCCGATTATCTGCCGCTGTTCCTCGACTATTGCTCGACCCTGCCCGACGCGGTGGCGCGCGAAACGCTCGCCGAACCCGGCGTCGTGCTGATCGCGCTTGCCGCCCGGCTTGAGGCGCGCGAGTCCGATTATGCCCCGGTATTCGCGCTGCTGTGCGACATTGCGGGGATCGAAATGGATGCCGAGGCGCGCAACGCGCTGCCGCCGGTCGAGGATCCGCAGGACCTCGAAACCCTCGATGCGCAGTGGGAGGAGGAGGAAATTCGCTTCACCGCCGACGCAGCGCCCGACCCCAACGCGGCCTGCCCGCAGGTCAGCGCGATCCTTGACCGGATGCGCGCCCCCCTTGCTGCCCAACCGGCACCCAGGAGCTGAGCCATGGACACCTTTCTCAACCACCTTCTGTTCGGCATCTACCCCTATATCGCGCTGTCGGTGCTGGCGATCGGATCGATCGTGCGGTTCGACCGCGAGCCCTATAGCTGGCGGACCGGCTCCAGCCAGCTGCTCCGGCGCAAGCAGTTGATGATCGGATCGGTATTGTTCCATGTCGGCGTGCTGTTCGTGCTGTTCGGCCATATCGTCGGGCTGCTCGTGCCGATCTGGGTGTTCGACAGCTTCTATGTGCGCCACGAATGGAAACAGGCACTGGCAGTGTTCGGCGGCGGGACGGCGGGCATTATCTCGTTCATCGGTGCGTCGATGCTGTTGCACCGCCGGCTGTTCGACGCGCGCATCCGCAAACATTCGACCTTTGCCGATACCGGAATCCTGGCGCTGCTGTGGCTCCAGCTTGCGCTCGGCCTGGCGACCGTGCCGATTTCGCTCGGCCATATGAATGGCGAGCAGATGGTGCGGTTCATGAGCTGGGCGAATGGGATTTTCACCTTCAACCCGACCGCCTCGCTGTTTCTCGATGGATCGCACTGGATCTTCCGCGTCCATATCTTTCTGGGCCTGACGATCTTCCTGCTGTTTCCGTTCACCCGGCTGGTCCACATGTTGAGCGCGCCGGTGCGCTATCTGTGGCGCGGCGGCTACCAGATCGTCCGTTCGCGCAGGAACCTCAGCCATGGATGAGGTGCTGGAACGCCGCCCGGTGCGGGTCGCGGGGGTGGAAATTCCCGAAGCCGCGATCGCGGCGGAGGCGCAGAACCATCCCGCGCCCGACGCCGAAACCGCGTGGCGCGAGGCGGCCGAGGCGTTCGCAATCCGCCAGCTGCTGCTGGTCGAGGCCGACCGGCTGGGCATTGCTGCGACCGAGCGCAGCGATGCACAGGGGCGGGCGTTGGCCGAGGATGATGCGCGGATCGACGCCTTGCTGGAGCAGGAGGTTGCGGTTCCGGTCGCGACCGAGCCGGAGGCGCGCCGCTTCTACGACCGGCATCGCGACCGTTTCACCAGCGATACGCTGGTCGAGGCTGAACATATCCTGTTTTCGGCCAGTCCGGACGACAGCTTTGCCTATAGCCTTGCGGTTGGCGATGCGCGGATGGCGATCCGCAAGATCCAGGCCGAGCCCGGCTGTTTCGGCGAGCTCGCCCGCAGCCGCTCCGCCTGTCCGTCCAAGGAGCATGGCGGCAATCTGGGGCAGATCGGCAAGGGGCAGACCGTTGTTGAATTCGAAGCCGCGTTGCTCGCGCTGGGCGAGGGGGAATTGTGTCCCGAACCGGTCCGCACACGCTTTGGCGTCCATGTAGTCCGTGCCGGACGGCGGGTCGAGGGGCGCCAATTGCCGTTCGAGGCGGTCGAGGCATCGATCCGCAATTATCTGGAGGAAGCAAGTTACCGCAAGGCGATGGCCCAATATCTGTCGATCCTGGCCAGCCAGGTGACGGTCGAGGGCGTCGCACTGCCGATCGCGGACGGGCCGCTGGTCCAGTGATTGACCTTCGCGCCCGGCAGCCCGACCTGTTGTCGCTCGCCCCGCCGCTGCGCGACGGAATCGGTCGGCGCTTCGAATATCTGCGCCTGTCGCTTACCGAAGTCTGCAATTTCAGCTGCACCTATTGTCTGCCCGACGGCTATCGTCGGCCGTGCAACCGCCCGGTCGAACTGTCGGCGGACGAGATCGGGCGGGCGGTTGCGGCGTTCGCCACGCTGGGGCTTTGGAAGGTGCGGCTGACCGGGGGCGAACCGACGCTTCGGTGCGATTTCGATGCAGTGGCGCGAACGGTGGCGGCAGTGCCCGGGATCCGTCGGGTCGCCATGACCACCAATGGTTATCGGCTGGCCGAGCGCGCGCAGGCGTGGCGCGATTGCGGGATCAGCGCGATCAACATCAGCGTTGATTCGCTCGATCCGGCTCGGTTTGCCGCGATCACCGGCCATGACCGGCTTGCCGACATTCTGCGCGGTGTGGACGCGGCGCAGGCGGCGGGGTTCGAAAGCATCAAGCTCAACGCCGTGCTGATGCGCGGCATCAACGACGATGAGCTGGAGGCGATGGTCGATTTCGTCGCCAGCCGCGATCTGTCGCTGCGCTTCATCGAAGTGATGCGGACCAACGACAATGCCGCATTCTTCGCCGCGCGCCATGTCACGGGGCAGACGGTGATCGATCGGCTCGAAGCTTCGGGCTGGACGCGACTTCCGCGCCAGCCCGGCGCGGGTCCGGCAATCGAACTGGGGCATCCGTCCGCAAAGGGCCGGATCGGCATCATTGCGCCCTATGCGCAGGATTTTTGTGCGAGCTGCAACCGGCTACGGCTGTCGTCCGACGGACGGCTGCATCTGTGCCTGTTCGGCGATGGCGGCATTGACCTGCGCCCGCAGCTGACCGGGGACAATCCGGCGGCGCTGCTCGCGCGGATACGGGGGCTGGTTGCCACCAAGGCTCCGGCGCATCGGCTGCACGCCGGCGATAGCGGTGCTACTCCTCATCTTGCATCGATCGGAGGCTGACCGATGACTACCACGACGGGTGACGCCCGGATTACTGTCGAATTGTGCGGCCGCCTTGCCGATCCCTGCGGCCGATCGGTCAGCATCGGCATTCCCGCCCCGGGGCTGTCGGTGCCCGAACTGGTCGCACGGCTGGTTCAGGGCTTTCCGGCGCTGTTGCCGGCGCTTGAAAGGGGGCGCATCCGCGCCTGCATCAACGAAACGATCGTTCCAGATCAGACGATCGTGCGACCTGGCGACCTGGTCGCGCTGTTTCCGCCGGTGTCGGGGGGCTGATCATGGCAGTCGAACTTGCCGAGGCCGCGTTTGATCCTGCGGCGCGGCTCGCGGCCTTCGGTTGCGCGGCGGCAGAGGAGGGCGCGGTGGTCAGTTTCACCGGCCATGCCCGCGCGAGCGGCCACGAGGGCGCGGTGACTTCGCTGGTGCTGGAGGCATATCGCGGCGTCACCCTCGCTTCGATGCAGGAAATTGACCGCGATGCACATGCCCGGTTCGCGGTCACGCGCATCGATATGGTGCATCGCCACGGGCGGATCGCGCCGGGCGAGGCGATCGTGTTTGTCGCGGTCGCGGCCCGCCATCGCCGGGCGGCGTTCGAAGCTGCTGACTATATGATGGACCGCCTCAAGACCGAGGCGGTGTTTTGGAAGCGGGAGGAAGGGGCAATCGATCGCTGGATCGAGCCGACCGAACGCGACATGGATGATGTCCGGCGCTGGGCGCCGATCGAGGAGTGAATTGTGCCCGGAATTGACGAGAGCCTGACCTTCTATCCGCTGGGCATGGCCGTGCTGACCATTTCCGACACGCGCACGCTCGACACCGACACGTCGGGCGCAACGCTGGTCGAGCGGCTGCAACGGGCCGGGCATGCACTGATCGACCGGGCGATCGTGCGCGACGATATCGCGGCGATCCGCGCGCAGTTGCAGCGCTGGCTGGCGCAGCCGGAGATCGAGATTATCCTGACCACCGGCGGCACGGGCTTTTCGCCGCGCGATAATACGCCCGAGGCGGTCAAGCCGTTGTTGCGGCGCGAGATGGACGGGTTTTCCGCGGCGTTTCATGCCAAGAGCCTGACCACGGTCGGGGTGGCGACGATGCAGTCGCGCGCCTTTGCGGGGCAGGCGGGCGACGCCTTTGTCTTTTGCGTGCCTGGATCGACCGGCGCCTGCCGCGATGCGTGGGATGGGCTGCTCGAACTGGAATTCGACAGTCGGCATCGGCCCTGCTCGATCGCCGGTGCCTTGCCCCGGCTGCGCGACGTCTGCGCATGATCACCCTTGATGCCGCGCTCGCGTTGCTGGCGGATGCGGTGACGCCGCTGGGGAGCGAGGACGTGGCGATCGACGCGACGGCCGGGCGCGTGCTCGCCGCACCGGTGATCGCGCGCACCGCGTCCCCCCGCAGCGCCGTGGCGGCGATGGATGGCTATGCCGTGAGCGCCGCGACCACGGTGCCCGATGCGCCGCTGCGCCTTATCGGCGAGAGCCGGGCGGGCGCGCGGTTCGCCGGCTGTGTCGGTGCCGGGGAAGCGGTGCGGATCTTCACCGGCGCACCCATGCCCGACGGCGCCGACCGCTGTATCATGCAGGAATATGCGACCCGTGACGGCGACCTGGTGCGCTTCGCCCCCGGCTATGGCCCGGGGTGGCATGTGCGCGAGGCGGGCAGCGACTTTGAAGCGGAGACCGAACTGCTCGCGGCGGGCACGCGCCTCGGGCCGCGCGCCATGGTCGCCGCTGCGGCGGCCGACCGGGCGATGCTGAGCGTCCATGCCCGGCCCCGGGTTGCGATCCTTGGCACCGGGGACGAGCTCGCGCCGCCCGGCAGCGCCTGGCAGCGGAGCGACGCAATCCCGGACAGCGTCACCCATGGGATTACCGCGATGGTCGAAA
>CADEEK010000029.1 GCA_902826325.1 uncultured Sphingomonadales bacterium | reverse complement strand
CTGCGCCAGCACCCTTTGGGTCGGCACCGGATGGCCGGCGGTGACGCCCAGCGTATTCTGTGCGGTGATCGCGGTGATCGCGGTCATCGCATGGCCGCCGAGCATGGTGACGGTTTTGATATCCGCCTGAATCCCCGCGCCGCCGCCCGAATCCGATCCGGCGATGATGAGGATACGGGGGATGGCGCGGGTCGCGGTCGGCATGGCGCCGCCATGGCACAGGCGCGGGGCGATGGAAACGGGCGGGCGGACGCCCTGGCACGCGCGCATGCGGTTGAAATGCCGGGGACGATCTGCTTGCGTCGCGGCGATGTCTTCGGGTTCCTCCTTCGCCGCGCTGCCTGTTCAGGCGGTGTTGCCCGACCTGCTCGCCGCGCTGCGGGCGGGCAGCAATGCGGTGCTGGTCGCGCCGCCCGGGGCGGGCAAGACGACGGCGGTGGCCCCGGCCCTGCTCGCCGCACCCTGGTGTTCGGGCGAGATCCTGCTGCTGTCCCCCCGCCGTCTGGCCGCCCGCGCCGCCGCCGAGCGGATGGCGGCGATGGCGGACGAGGCGGTCGGTCACACCTATGGCTATGCCACGCGGATGGACAGCAAGCGGTCGGCGCGCACGCGGGTCACGGTCGTCACCGAAGGGATTTTCGGCAATCGCATTCAGGGCGATCCGGAACTGACCGGGGTGTCGGCGGTGCTGTTCGACGAGGTGCATGAGCGCAGCCTCGACAGCGATTTCGGCCTCGCCCTTGCGCTCGATGCGCAAGGGGCGTTGCGGCCCGACCTGCGGCTGGTCGCGATGTCGGCGACGCTGGATGGGGCGCGGTTCGCCGCACTGATGCGCGATTGCCCGGTGATCGAGAGCGAGGGGCGCAGCCATCCGCTCGATCTGGTCCATCTCGGCCGCGCGGCGCAGGCGCGGATCGAGGATGACATGGCCGCCGCGATCCGCCGCGCGCTGCGTGAAACGGCGGGCGGCGTCCTCGCCTTTCTGCCCGGCGTTGCCGAGATCGAGCGCACCGCCGAGCGGATCGGCGAGGTGCCGGGGGCGATCCTGCACAAATTGCACGGCAGCCTCGATCCCGCCGCGCAGCGGGCCGTGATCGCGCCGGACGCGCAGGGGCGGCGCAAGATCGTGCTGGCCACGGCGATCGCCGAAACGTCGCTGACGCTCGACGGCATCCGTGTCGTGGTCGATTCGGGGCTCGCCCGCCGCCCGCGTTACGACCGTGCCGCCGGGATGACCCGGCTGGTGACGGAGCGCGCCAGTCAGGCGGCGGTGGTGCAGCGCGCGGGCCGCGCGGCGCGGCAGGGGCCGGGGGTCGCCTATCGATTGTGGGCGGAAGCGGCGGGCGCGGGGCTGGCCCGGTTCGATCCGCCCGAAATATTGGAGGCGGACCTGTCGGCGCTGACGCTCGATTGCGCGTTATGGGGCGTCGCCGATCCGCGCGATCTCGACTGGCTCGATCCGCCGCCGGAGGTAGCGGTGGGTGAAGCGCGCGCGCGGCTAGCGACGCTCGGCGCGATCGACGGCGATGGTCGGCCGACCCCGCATGGCAAGGCGATGGCGCGGCTGCCGCTGCCGCCCCGGCTTGGCCATATGCTGATCCGCGCGGGCGAGCGGGGGCTGGCGGCGGTGGCGGCGCGGGTCGCGGTGCTGTTGGGCGAACGCGGGCTGGGCGGGGTGGACGCCGATCTGACGCATCGCTTGCGCCGCTGGCAGGGCGAACGGGGCGCGCGCGCCGACAATGCGCGGCGGCTGGCGACGCGCTGGGCGAAGCTGGTCGCGGGGCCGGATGCAGGAGACGCGGCGGCGGAAGGCGATGCGGCGGTCGCCATCTGTATCGCGCTCGCCTTTCCCGATCGCATCGCGCGCCGGCGCGATGCGTCGGGCGAAAACTGGGTATCGGCGGGCGGGCGCGGCTTTCGGCTCGATCCGACCGTATCGCTGGCGCGGCACGAATGGCTGGCGGTGGCGGAGACGCAGGGGATGGCGGCGGGCGCGCGCATCCTGTCCGCCGCGCCGATCGATCCGGCGGCCATCGAATCGCTGTTCGCCGACCGCATCGCGCTGGCCCGCACGGTGCGGTTCGATCCGGCGAGCGGGCGGGTCGAGGCGCGGCGCGAACGGCGGCTTGGCGCCATCCGCCTGTCTTCGGGGCCCGACGCGGACGCCGATCCGGACGAGATCGCCGCCGCGCTGTGCGAGGGGGTGCGCGCCCATGGCCTCGACCTGTTGCCCTGGCCCGATGCGGCGCGCGCGCTGCGGCTGCGCGCCGCCTATGCGGGGATCGATACGCTGGCCGATGCGGCGTTGCTGGCCGATCTCGATGACTGGTTGCCGCCGGTACTGGCGGGCAAGCGTCGCCTCGACGCCGCCTCGCCCGACGCGCTGGTTCAGGCGCTCGCCAACCGGCTGGGCTGGGACGGGCAGCGGCTGCTCGACGCGCGCGCGCCCGCCCGGTTCGAAAGTCCGGCGGGGTCGAGCCACCCAATCGACTATGGCGCTGAGGCGGGGCCGACGGTCGAATTGCGTGTCCAGACGCTGTTCGGCCTTACCCGCCATCCGGTGATCGGCGACCATGTGCCGCTGGTCCTGTCACTCACCTCGCCAGCGGGGCGCCCGATCCAGACGACGCGCGACCTGCCTGGTTTCTGGGCGGGCAGCTGGGCCGATGTCGCGCGGGAAATGCGCGGCCGCTATCCGCGCCACCCCTGGCCGGACGATCCCGCCGCGGCAGCGGCGACGTTGCGCACGAAAAATGCGGATGCAAGGCGCGCCGGTTCGCGATAAAGGGCAGAGCATGTCGAGCGCACGCATCTATCAACGCCCCAAAAACGCCATGCAATCGGGCCGGTATCGCACCGACCGCTGGGTGCTGGAATTTGATCCGGGCGAACGGCAACGTCCCGATCCGCTGACCGGCTGGGCCGGGTCGGGCGATACGCTCGGGCAATTGCGGTTGAGCTTTCCAACGCTGGAGGCGGCGCAGGATTATGCGACGCGCGAGGGCATCGCCTTTCACGTCGTCCCCGCGCCGCAGCGCAAGCTGAAGCTGCAGGCCTATGCGGATAATTTCAGGTAATATTGCGGCTGGTCTGGCCCAGTAGCGATGGGGCGAGCAGCAACAGCAATTTGACATCGATCGCCATGCCGCGCGCGCGGCAGGTTTCGACAAAGGCCGCGACTTGTGCCAGCGCGACGCGGTGGACGGTGATCCCTTCCCCATCGACGCCGCCGCCAGCCCCCACCCGCACCGGATCGTGCGCGCGGACCAGCGTGAAGCTTTCGCTGACCATGCCGGGGGAGGACCAATATTCGCCGAGCAGCTCGATCCGCGCGGCGCGATAGCCGGTTTCCTCTTCCAGCTCGCGTGCCGCCGCCGCCGCGACCGGCTCGCCCTGCATGTCGTCGCCGACCAGCCCCGCGGGCAGTTCCAGGCACGCGCGGCCCAGCGGCACGCGATATTGTTCGACCAGGATCAGATGATCCTCGGCGTCGATCGCGACGATCACCGCCGCGCGAATGCCCCGCGCGCGCGACACATATTCCCAGCGGCCCTGCTTCTTCGTCGCGATGAACCGGCCCTGCCAGACCGTTTCGACGGGCGCGTCGGCATCCGGCGTCACAATTCGATCAGCCGGTCGGGCAGTTCGTTGGGATTATCGACCGATTTGGGGAAATGTTCGGCCAGCACCGCGCCGATCCGCGTCACCGCCGCCGCCATGCCGCCCGCCGGATCGCCATCGCGGATGCGGTCGACCAGCGCCACCATCGCCTCGCCCCACACGCCGTCATCGACCTTGCCGACGATCGCTTCGTCGGCGACGATTTCGGCGCGATGTTCGGCGAGGCTGAGGTAGAGCAGGATGCCGACGCGGCCCAATGTCCGTTTTTCCGCGCTGGTCTTGAAATATTGCACCGCGCGCCGCCGCACCCGCCGCCCGCGCACCGCCGGGGGGATCAGCACGCCGCGTATCGGCAGCGCCTCGAACCCGAAGCGCATGGCGAGGAACAAGATCGCCTGGATCACCACCAGCGTGGCGAGTTGCAGATGGCGTTCGGCTTCGCCCCAGCCACCGGTCAGCGCCGCCAGCAATCCGTCGAGCCAGCCGGGAAAGGCGGCAAACAGCCCCAGCGCCGCCAGCATCACGGCCCCGGCATAATAAAGCGAGACGTCATGATAATGGTCGGACCAGTCGGCAACGATGGTCACGATTTCGCCATCGGTATCGCGTTCCGCCGGACGCCCCGCGGCGGGGAGCCGCGCATTATCCGCTTGCCTGAAACGTCTCACCATCACCAGCCCCCCGGTGCGCCGCCGCCGCCGCCCGATCCGCCGCCGCCCGCACCGCCGCCACCGCCACCGCCGCCCCAGGACGATCCCCCGCTCCACGACGATCCGCCGCCGCCCCAGCCGGACGACCCGCCGCTGCCCCAGCCGGGGCCCCAGATGACGACCGGGGCGCGGCCCCGGCGATATTTCTTGCCGCGCGCCGCGCCGATCACGACCGGCAGCACGACGAACAGCAGGATGATGATCCAGAAGATCGCCAGCCCGCCGCCGCCGCCGCGCTTGCGCTGTTTGCCCGCGTCGATCAGCTGTTTGGCGCGCGCCTCGGCGGCTTCGAGCGGGAGCTTCAATTGCGCGTCGATCGCGCTGGCGCCCGCGACGATGCCGCCGCCCATGTCGCCCTTGCGAAAGCGCGGCAGGATCTCGCGGTCGATAATCATCTGCGACAGCGCGTCGGTGACGACCGGTTCGAGGCCATAGCCGACCTCGATCCGCACCTTGCGATCGTTGGGCGCGACCAGCAGGATGATGCCGTTATTGGCCTCGCTCTGCCCGATCTGCCATTCGCGGCCCAGGCGATAGCCATAATCCTCGATCGGATAGCCCTGAAGATCGCCGATCGTCGCGACGACCAGCTGCCGCCCGGTCGCCTGCTCGGTCGCCTCCGACATCGCGGTGATCTGCGCCGCCTGTTCGGGCGACAACAGGCCGGCGGCATCGACGACGCGCCCGGTCAGCTTGGGAAAGGTCTGCGCCAGCGCCTCGCCGGTCAGGCCAAGGACCAGCATCAGGGCCAGGAGTAAGCGGATCATCGTCACGCCCCGATCGTGCCGGTCAGTTGTCCGCCCCGAAATCGACCGTCGGGGCGGTGTCGGCGCCTGCCTTGGCCTGGAACGCGGCCATCGGCTTGGCGCCGTAGAAGATCTTGGCGCCGATCGCGTCGGGGAAGGTGCGGATGGTGGTGTTATAGCTTTGCACCGCCGCATTGTAATCGCGGATGGCGATGGTGATGCGGTTTTCCGTGCCCTCCAGCTGGCTCATCAAATTGGTGAAATTGGCCTGGCTCTTGAGCTCGGGATAGGCCTCCACCGTCGCCAGCAACCGGCCGAGCGAGGTCGACAGCGCGCCCTGTGCCGCCTGGAACTGCGCGACCTTGGCGGGATCGGTCAGGTCGTCGGCGCTGACCTGAATCGACGAGGCCTGGGCGCGCGCCTGCGTCACCTGGGTCAGGATCTGTTCTTCGGACCTGGCCGCGCCCTTCACCGTCGCGACCAGATTGGGGATCAGATCGGCGCGGCGCTGATAGGTTGCCTGGACATCCGCCCATTTCGCCTTCGCATTCTCCTCGGCGGTCGGCACGCTGTTGAGGCCGCAGGCAGACAACAGGGCGGCGGCGACCAGCGCAGGCAAGAGGCGCAGCTTCATCTTTATCCCTCCCAAGTGTGTCGTATTCATAGGACACCGGTAAAATAGGGCCGCCATGACGTGCGCGCAATGAAAAGCGGAAATTGTCGCGCCGCATCGCGTCGGATAAGCTGGCCGGAAACGATAGAGGGAATGGTCATGCTCAAGGAATTTCGCACCTTCATCGCGCGCGGCAACGTGCTGGACCTGGCGGTTGGCGTCATTATCGGCGCGGCGTTCGGGACGATCACCAAATCGCTGACCGACGACATCATCATGCCGGTGGTCGGGTGGGTGTTCGGCGGGTTCGATTTTTCGAGCTATTTCATCCGGCTCGGCCCGATTCCGGAAACCTATAGCGCTTCGCCGAATAATTATGCGGCGCTCAAGGAAGCGGGCGTGCCGCTGTTCGGCTATGGCGAGTTCGTGACGGTGGTGATCAATTTCCTGATCCTCGCCTTCATCGTGTTCCTGCTGGTGCGCAGCGTGAACCGGATGCTGGCGTCGATGGAAAAGCAGAAGGCCGAGGGCACCGCCCCGCCCGCCGCCGATCCGGCCGATGTCGTGCTGTTGCGCGAAATCCGCGACGAGCTGCGCAAGAAGGGGTGAGTTTTGGCTTGGCGTGGTTGCGGCACCAGCCCACTCCCCCACCCGGCCACCCATCGGCAGGATATTCTGGAATGGGTGGCCGGGTGCGGGTAGCCCCGCAAAGTATTACTTTGCGGGGACCCCGTGGGGGAGCGGCCCGGTGCCGCCGCGCCATCAGGCGCCGGTCAGATCACGCCGCCGCCAGATCCCGCGCGGCGGCGTCGGCGAGGCTGGTGCCGTCGAGGATACGCGCGGTTTCGTCGCGCACGCGCGCCATGGCGTGCCGGATGGCGCAGCTCGCCTCGTCCCTGCAATCGGCGCAGGGGCGATAGGCGGTGCGGCTGACGCAGGGAACGAGCGCCAGCGGCCCTTCGATCACGCGGATGATTTCGCCCAGCGAAATCAGGTGCTTGGCGCGCGACAGCCGGTATCCGCCCATCTTGCCGCGGGTCGAATCGATAAAGCCTGCTTCGCGCAGATCGGCCAGGATCAGCTCCAGGAACTTGCGCGGCACATTGGCTTCGGCGGCGATGCGCGTCATCGGCGTCGGCGCCCCGTCGATCGGCCGTGTCGCCAGAAACAGCATGGCGCGGAGCGCATAGCGGGATCGCTGGGTAAGCATGCGGCGTTCTTTGCCGCGCCTTGGCGGGTATGTGAAGGGTAAATCCCAGCGTTCTTGCGGGGAATTGGGGCGTTGATATTTTGTTTGGTAGCCGCGATCTTGTTTGGTTCCCGCACCAGCCCGCTCCCCCACCCGGCCACCCATCGGCAGGATATTCTGAAATGGGTGGCCGGGTGGGGGAGCGGGCTGGTGCCGTAACTAAACAAGTGGGGGCTGGTGCGGGAACCAAACAAGATCCCGCGGCAGTTGGCAAAAACACCGCGCGTCCCTATATCGGACATGTCGGGTTCGCCCGACTATGACGATAAATTGTGGCGTGCAATAGATGCAGCGGACCCGGGGGCAGTACCCGGCGGCTCCACCAAATGCCTCTGGCAACGGGGGTTTCTGATGGGGCCGAACCAGGATCGACGTGTGTTGAAAAGCGCTGTTTTCGTTCGGAATGGGACCACCGCGACGGCCCATACACACAAGTGCCAACGATAACGAAGCACTCGCTATTGCGGCGTAATCCCAAGTCCTAACGGACTAGGATTATTCTAAAATGCGCGGTTGGACCGCACCGGGCAACAGAAGCGGATTCCAGCGGCACGGAGGGCGCCGGGCAACAGAAGCCCTCCACCGATCTGCCCGTCACGGCGGCGGCGCCATCGCTTGCGCGCCGGACGTTTCCGCTATCCCCGCTTGTCGGCGATATAGCGGTCGACCTGTTCCTCCAGCACATCGAGCGGCACCGCGCCGCTGCCCAGCACGATTTCGTGGAAATCGCGGATGTCGAACCGGTCGCCCAGCGCGGTCGCCGCCTTCTGGCGCAGCTGCGAAATCCGAAGCTGGCCGATCATATAGCTCGTCGCCTGTCCCGGATTGTTGATGTAGCGGTTGACCTCGCGCTCGATATCGAGCGGCGAGAGCGACGAATTGGCGGTGAAATAGTCGATCGCCTGTTGTCGCGACCAGCGTTTGGCGTGCAGGCCGGTGTCCGTCACCAGCCGGATCGCGCGCCACATCTGCAGCGACAGCATGCCGAACGCGCCATAGGGATCGGCATAGCCGCCCATCTCCCCGGCCAGCCGCTCGCTGTAAAGCCCCCAGCCTTCGACATAGGCGGTATAGCCGCCAAAGCGCCGGAATTTGGGCAATCCGTCCAGTTCCTGGGCGCGGGCGATCTGGAAATGGTGGCCCGGCGCGCCTTCATGCACCGCGATCCCCTCCAGCTGCACCTTCTGCACCTGGTTCATGTCGGCGAGGTTGACATAGAAGATGCCGGGGCGCGATCCATCGGGCGCGGGGCGGTTGTAAAAGGCGACCGGCGCCGTCCCCTCGCGCCATTTCTCGACCGCGCGCACCTCCAGCGCCGCCTGGGGCAGGCGGTGGAAGAAGCGCGGCGCGGCGGCCATCATCTTCGCGACGACGGCGCGCGCATCGGTCAGATAGGCTTCGCGGCCCGCATCGGTATTGGGATATTTGAAGCGCGGATCGGTACGGATCGCGTCGAAAAAGGATTCGAGCGTTCCCCGATACCCGACCCGGGTCTTCACCGCCTCCATCTCGGCGCGGATCGCCGCCACCTGATCCAGCCCGATCTGGTGGATCTGGTCGGCGGTCAGGTCGGTCGTCGTATTCTGCGCCAGCCGCGCGGCATAATAGGCCGCGCCATCGGGCAGGCTCCACGCGCCGTCATTGGTCTTTGCCCTTGGCTCGATTTCGTCGAGCACCGCGAACAAGGTCGCGAAACCGCGTTTGAACGGGCCGGTCAGCGCCGCCACGGCATCGGCGATCAGCGCCGCCTTTTCCGCATCGGCAATGTCCAGCGCCGTCACCTTCTTGCGGAAATCGGCGAGCAGCGTGCTGTCGGCGCCGGGCGTGAACGGCGCGCCGACCAGAATTTTCTGCGCATCCGCCCGCGCCGGTTTGAACACCATGTTGGGCGGGACGATGCCGTTCGCCGCCTGTCGGCGCATCGTCGCCGCCACTTCGCCCATCACCCGTTCGGTTTCCGTCAGCCGCGCGATATAGGCGCGGGCGTCGGCGACATTGTCGACCCGGTGCTGGTTGATCAGAAACACCGGGATCTGCCCCGCCGGACTGCCGTTGGTCGACACCGGAAAGCCATAGTCGCGGAACGCATATTGGCGGCGCGCCTGCACGACGCCATTTTCGAACAGGCGATAGCTCAGCCGCCCCTGCGGCCCCAGCCGGTCGGGCGAGAATTGCGCGTGCATCGCCGCCAGCTGTCGTTCGGACAGCGCCATGCGGCGTTCGGCGTCGGCCAGCGTATAATCGTCGAGCTTGTCGTAATTGGTCTTGAGGCCCAGCGCGGTCTGGCTTTCGGGGCTGAGCGCGACATTGGCGTCGAACGCGGCGTCGAGAAAGGCGACCAGCCGTGCATCCTCGGCGCGCGTGTCGGCCGGGACGGGCGCCGGGGCCGGGGCGATCGGCGCGGCGTCCGGCGTCGCGGCGCAACCGGCGAGCAACAGGGGCAGGGCAAGGCGCAGGGTCATCGACGATGCTTTCATTTGAAACCGGATTGGCCAAGCTATCGTCCCGCCCGCATCCCGCAAGAAAAAAGGGGCCCGGTTGCCCGGACCCCTGATTTCCAGCTGTTGCCCGACGGGACCGATCAGTCCTTGTCGCCGGTCAGGAAGGCGGGCAGGCCGACATCCTCGCCGCCCTCGTCCCTGCTTTCCGAACGTTCGCGGCGCGGGCCGCGATCGCCGCGCGGGCCACCGTCGCGACGCGGGCCGCGATCACGGTCGCCATCGCGGCGCGGGCCACGATCGCCGCGCGGACCCCGGTCGCCGCGGTCGCCGCGCTCACGCGGTTCGCGGGCCGGACGGGTATCTTCCAGCTCGGCGCCGGTTTCCTGATCGACGACGCGCATCGACAGGCGCACCTTGCCGCGCTGGTCGATCTCCAGCACCTTGACCTTCACTTCCTGCCCTTCGGACAGGACGTCGGACACCTTCTCGACCCGTTCGTTGCGGATTTCGGAGACATGGACCAGGCCGTCCTTGCCGCCCATGAAGTTCACGAACGCGCCGAAATCGACCAGGTTGACGACCTTGCCGTTATAGATCTTGCCGACCTCGGCCTCTTCGACGATGCCCTTGATCCAGTTCATCGCGGCTTCGATCTGCGACAGGTCGGACGAGCTGACCTTGATCAGGCCTTCATCGTCGATATCGACCTTGGCCCCGGTGGTCGCGACGATTTCGCGGATCACCTTGCCGCCGGTGCCGATGACGTCGCGGATCTTCGACTTGTCGATCTGCATCGTTTCGATACGCGGGGCATGGGCGGACAATTCGGTGCGGGTTTCGCCCAGCGCCTTGTTCATTTCGCCCAGGATGTGCGCGCGGCCGTCCTTGGCCTGGTTCAGCGCCGCTTCGAAGATTTCCCGCGTGATGCCGGCGATCTTGATGTCCATCTGCATCGTCGTGATGCCCTGCGCCGTGCCTGCGACCTTGAAGTCCATGTCGCCCAGATGATCTTCGTCACCCAGAATGTCGGACAGGATCGCATAATCCTTGCCCTCAAGGATCAGGCCCATCGCGATGCCCGACACCGGACGCTTGATCGGCACGCCCGCGTCCATCATCGCGAGGCTGCCGCCGCACACCGACGCCATCGACGACGAACCGTTCGATTCGGTGATGTCGCTGGTCAGGCGGATCGTGTAGGGGAACTCGTCCTTGGTCGGCAGGACAGGGTGCAGCGCGCGCCACGCCAGCTTGCCATGGCCGACTTCACGGCGGCCCGGCGCGCCGAAGCGGCCGACTTCACCGACCGAATAGGGCGGGAAGTTATAGTGCAGCATGAAATGCTGGTAGCTGAGCCCGTTCAGGCCATCGATCATCTGTTCGGCATCCTTGGTGCCGAGCGTGCAGGTGGCGATGGTCTGGGTTTCGCCGCGGGTGAACAGCGCGGAACCGTGGGCGCGCGGCAGGAAATGCGTTTCCGCGACGATCGGGCGGATCTGCGTGGTCGTGCGGCCGTCGATGCGCTTGCCATCCTTCAGGATCGCGCCGCGGACGATTTCGGCTTCCAGCTTCTTGGTCAGCTTGATGCCGGCCATCACCGCCTGGGGGTCGAGGCCGTCGGCGGTGAACTGTTCCTTCGCCTTGGCGCGCGCTTCGTTCAGCGCGTTCGAACGGGCCGACTTGTCGGTCAGCTTGTAGGCGGCGGCGATGTCCTTGCCGATCAGCTTATTGAGCTTGTCCTTCAGCGCGGCATTGTCGTCGCTCGACGCCATTTCCCACGGCGCCTTGGCGGCCTGTTCGGCGAGTTTGATGATCGCCTTGACCACTTCGCGGCACGCATCGTGCGCGAACATGACGGCGCCCAGCATGACCTCTTCCGACAGCTCGTTGGCTTCGGATTCGACCATCATCACCGCGTCGTGCGTCGCGGCGACGACCAGGTCCAGATCGCCTTCGGCCACCTGCTCGTCGGTCGGGTTCAGAATATATTCGCCGTTGAGATAACCGACGCGCGCGGCGCCGATCGGTCCCATGAACGGCACGCCCGAAATGGTCAGCGCAGCCGATGCCGCGACCATCGCCAGAATGTCCGGCTCATTTTCGCCATCATAGCTCAGCACCTGGGCGATGGCGTTGATTTCGTTGTAGAACCCCTCAGGGAACAGCGGGCGGATCGGGCGGTCGATCAGGCGGGAAACCAGCGTTTCCTTTTCCGTCGCGCCGCGTTCGCGCTTGAAGAAGCCGCCGGGGATGCGCCCCGCGGCCGAATATTTTTCCTGATAATGGACGGTCAGCGGGAAGAAATCCTGCCCGTCCTTCACGCTCTTGGCGGCGGTCACGGCGCACAGCACCACGGTTTCGCCCAGGCTCGCCATGATGGCGCCGTCGGCCTGGCGGGCAACCTTGCCCGTTTCGAGTGTCAGGGTTTGTCCGCCCCACTCGATCGATACGGTTTTCTTGTCGAACATCTTGTTTCCTTTACGCCCCGCGCCCGATGCGCGGGGGGCCTGTGTGCGAGCTTGACCGGCTCGCGCGGTGCGGGATCAATCCATCCCCTGGACATCCGGCCGGAATGCCGGTCGTCCCGTAACCGTTCAGCCGTCATGCTGAACTTGTTTCAGCATCCATCGTGCCCCCGGCACCGTCGTCGCTTGCCGCGCGATGGATCCTGAAACGAGTTCAGGATGACGAAAGGGGCGACCCTTGCGGGCCGCCCCCTTGCGTCATTTGCGAAGACCCAGCTTCGCGATGAGGGCGCTGTAGCGATCGCCGTCCGTCTTGCGGAGGTAATCGAGCAGCGAGCGCCGCTTGTTGACCATGGTGATCAGGCCGCGGCGCGAATGATTGTCCTTGGCATGGCCCTTGAAGTGATCGCCCAGATTCTTGATGCGCTCCGTCAGGATCGCGATCTGGACTTCGGGGCTGCCGGTATCGCCTGCTGCGCGGCCATGTTCCTTGGACAGTTCGGCCTTGCGCTCGGTCGTGATCGTCATCTGTTTTCCTTCGACATCATTTTACAGGTTGAAGCCGCGAACCACCCGGACATTGCCGTCCAAAGCATCGACCAGCGCGACGGGCGTTTCGCCCGCAATCGCAAAATACCTGCCGTCATTCGCAGCGATCCCGGTCAATATCTTCCCCTGGCGGAGTGCCCCTGCCTGACCGGGTGCGAGGGATAGAGCCGGGATGTCGTCCAGCCCCGCCCTCAATGGCAGGAGGCATTGTTCAAGCGTGCGGCCCTTAGCGGCCTCAGCCAGTTTGTCCAGCGAAATCGCCGATTCGAGCGTGAACGGCCCCGCTTTCACCCGGCGCAGCATCGTCACATGGCCGACCGTGCCGAGCGCGTGGGCGATGTCGCGGGCAAGGCTGCGGATATAGGTGCCCTTGGACACATGGGCGGTAAGGGTTGCTTCGTCCAATTCGCCACCCCGGTCGCGAGCCGGGGTCCCGCTGGCTTCACCGTCCACCGAACAGCGGGACCCCGGCTCAAGGCCGGGGTGACGGGTGAGGGCGTGGATGGTCACGCGACGGCTGGCCAGCGCGACCGCGGCGCCCTTGCGTGCAAGGTCATAGGCGCGTTCGCCATCGATTTTCAGCGCCGAATAGGCGGGCGGCACCTGATCGATCGGGCCGGTGAAGCGGGGCAGCACGGCGGCGACCTGCGCCGGTGTCGGGCGCACATCGGATTGCGCGACCGGCTGTCCTTCAAGATCGAGCGTGTCGGTCTCGACCCCGAACCGCACGGTGAAATCATAGATCTTGTCGCTGTCGAGCATCCGCCCGGCCAGCTTGGTCGCCTCCCCCACCGCGATCGGCAGCACGCCGGTCGCCAGCGGGTCGAGCGTGCCGCCATGGCCGACCTTGAACCGCCCATAATCGCCCTCGCGCAGCGCGCGCTTCACCGCGCTCACGCCCTGGGTCGAGCCGAGCCCCAGCGGTTTGTCGAGGATGATCCAGCCATGCATTGGATGATTTGCCGTCCTGATAGGGGTGCGGATGGGTATTGGGTCCATGGCAACGGCCCGCGCACCGTTTGTTTGGTAGCGGCACCGGCCCACTCCCCCACCCGGCCACCCATTCCAGAATATCCTGCCGATGGGTGGCCGGGTGGGGGAGTGGGCCGGTGCCGCTACCGTTCGGCAAAGCCGAACGCCGACCTTAAACCGTCAGATTCACCAGCCCAAGCACGAAACCGGTGATCGCATTGATGACCGGGGCGGCGATGCGCTCGCCGATCTGCGCGCCGGGGTCGAGCAGCGGCACCGCGACGACCAGCGCCACCGCGGCGAGCGCGAGCAGCCGTCCGGCCAGCCGCATCGGCCTGCGTGCCCGTTCCGGCGCCAGCTCGGCCAGCGCGCGACCAAGGTCAAAGGGCGGCAGCGGGATCAGGTGAAAGGTCGCCATGCACGCGCTGGCCAGGATGAAGTTGAACAGATTATCGGCGACCAGTCCCGCAACGCCGCTGTCCGGCAGGCGTCCGCCCAGCCCCGCCACCAGCGCGCCGAGCAGGATCGCGCCCAGCATCGCCTGGATGAGACAGGCAATCGGTCCGGCGATCGCCACCGCCGCCAGCCGCAGCCGCGCCCGGCCATCCGCTCCGGCAGTCAACGGCATCCGCCTGCCCCAGCCGAACACGGGCGCATGGGCAAGCGCCAGCGCGAGCGGGATGACCAGCGACCCCAGCGGGTCGAGATAGCGCCAGCGCGGCGTGTCGCGTCGCCACTGCATCATCGCCGCATCGCCCATCCACCGCGCGACGCTCGCCTGGGCGACGTCGTGGATCAGGATCGCCGCCAATATGGGGACGAGCCAGACGGCGATGGTCTGCAACAGTGCGAGCATGCTCCCCCCTCGCCGCCATTGCTGCCCGAGCGGCGGCGTGGTGGCGAGTCACAATCGGGGGCGGCAGTCGCAAAACGGCACGCCGGTCGTGGGCCGCGCCCGTGTCGGCGATGCGCGATCCGGATCAGCCCGCCTGCGCGATCGCCTCGCCGAAATGGCGGCGGCACAGCGCGACATAGCGGTCGTTGCCGCCGATTTCGGTCTGCGCGCCCTGTGCCACCGCGCGCCCCTGCGCATCGACGCGCAGGTTCATCGTCGCCTTGCGCCCGCACCGGCATACCGACTTGATCTCGATCAGCGCATCGGCGAGTGCGAGCAGCCGCGCCGACCCTTCGAACAGCGCCCCGCGAAAATCGGTGCGCAACCCATAGGCGAGCACCGGCACGCCCAGATCGTCGGCGACGGCGGCGAGCTGATCGACCTGTGCCGCGCTCAGAAACTGTGCCTCGTCGATTAGGACGCAATCGACCGGCCCCGCATCGCATTCGCGCGCGACATGCAGGCGCAGGTCGGTCTGCGCATCGAACGCGACCGCCTCCGCGCCCAGGCCGATGCGCGAGGCGATGGTGCCGACCCCGGCGCGATCATCGACCGCCGAGGTGAACAGCAGCGTGCGCATGCCACGTTCGCGATAGTTGAAATCGGCCTGCAACAGCGTGGTCGATTTGCCCGCATTCATGCTGGCATAATAGAAATAGAGCTTGGCCATCGGCGCTCCCTTTAGCCGGCGAAGGTCATCAGCCGCGCCGGTCCGTCCGGGGTATCGACGATCGCCTCGCCGCGAAAGCCCGCTTTGTGATAGGCGCGGATCGCCTGCAGATTGTCCGGCGCGGGGTCGATCATCAACGCCGAATAGCGGCGATGCAGATCGAGCGCGGCGACGCGCAGAAACGCCGACCCATGGCCGATGCCGACCATGTCCGGTTCGCCGATGAACGCATCGAGCGCGCGTGCGTCGGCGGGCAGGCCGCGGGTGAAATCGCCCCAGCCATGCGCATTGGCATGCTGAAGATAGGCAAAGGGGCGGCCGCGATGGCTGACGATCAGCATCGTCATCGCATCGCCGTCCAGATCCTCGACCAGTCCGGCATATTGCGCGTCGGGATCGGGCCACCAGCGCGCAACCGCCGGCGTCGTCAGCCAGATTCGCAGCAGCGGCAGATCGTCGGCGACGACCGGCCGAAAGCGATAGTCAGTCAAGATCCCGCGCCACCCTGGGGTCGCGCAACAGCTGGTCGATATGGCTGCCTTCGTCAAAGCTCTCGTCCGCCAGGAATTTGAGCTTGGCCGCATATTTCATCTTCATCCGCCCGGCGACCTCGCGCTGGAGATAGGCGGTATGGGTGCGCAGCGCCTTGACCACCGCTTCCTCGTCCTTGCCGAGCAGCGGTTTGACGAAGACGGTGGCATGGCGCAGGTCCGGCGACATCCGCACCTCGGTCACGCTGACCATATGGCTGGCCAGCACGTCATCATGCACCTCGCCGCGCGCGAGGATGTCGGACAGGATATGGCGCACCTGTTCCCCCACGCGCAGCAGGCGGACGGAGCGGGTTTCGGGGGTTTCGTTGTGGCGCATTGTTGGTGGCGCTCCCTTCGCTCGCTGGCGGCACCGGCCCGCTCCCCCGCCCGGCCACCCATCGGCAGGATATTCTGAAATGGGTGGCCGGGTGGGGGAGCGGGCCGGTGCCGCCTCGTCGCGCTAGCGACGACTTACAACGTCCGTTCGCGCATCTCGACTTCGAAGGTTTCGAGATAGTCGCCCGGCTTGATGTCGGTGAAGTTCTGGCTGAACGTCACACCGCATTCCAGGCCGGCGCGAACTTCCGCCACATCGTCCTTGAAGCGGCGCAGCGATGCGATCTCGCCCTGATAGATGATGACGTCGTCGCGGGTGATGCGTGCCTTGAGCGCCTTGCGGATCGCACCGTCGGTGACGAGCAGGCCCGCCGCCTTGCCATGCTTGCCCGCCGAGAACACTTCCTTGATCTCGGCGCGGCCGACCACGGTTTCGAACGCTTCGGGGCCAAGCTGCCCCGCCATCCCGGCGCGGATCTCGTCGGTCAGGTCGTAGATCACGTCATAATATTTGAGCGCGACCTTGTTCCGCTCGGCGATCTCGCGCGCCTTGGCATTGGGGCGGACGTTGAAGCCGATGATCGGCGCGCCGCTGGCGGCGGCGACGTTGACGTCGCTTTCGGTGATCCCGCCGACGCCCGAATGCAGGATGCGGACGCGGATTTCGTCGGTCGAAATCTTCTGCAGCGATCCGACGATCGCCTCGACCGTGCCCTGGGTATCCGCCTTGACGACCAGCGGATATTCCATCGCCTGCTTTTCCTTGAGCGCGCTGAACATGCTCTCAAGGCTGGCGGGGGTGTTCGCGGTGCGCTTCTGCTGAATCACCCCGGCACGATATTCGGCGACTTCGCGGGCGCGTGCCTCATTCTCGACGACCTGCAACAGGTCGCCCGCCATCGGCACGCCGGACAGGCCGAGCACCTCGACCGGCATCGACGGACCCGCTTCCTTGACCTGCCGCCCCTTGTCGTCGACCAGCGCGCGCACCTTGCCGCTTTCGGCGCCGACGACGAACACGTCGCCGACCTTCAGCGTGCCGCGCGTGATCAGTACGGTCGCGACCGCGCCGCGACCCTTGTCCAGCTTGGCCTCGACCACATTGCCTTCGGCGGCGCGGTCGGGATTGGCGGTCAGTTCGAGCAGTTCGGCCTGCAGCTGGATCTTTTCGATCAGCGTATCCAGCCCCGTCTTCTTGAGCGCCGACACCTCGACATCCTGGGTTTCGCCGCCCATTTCCTCGACGATCACCTCATGCTCCAACAGGCGCTCGCGCACCTTCTGGGCATTGGCTTCGGGCTTGTCGATCTTGTTGATCGCGACGATCATCGGCACGCCCGCCGCCTTGGTGTGATTGATCGCCTCGATCGTCTGCGGCATCAGGCCGTCGTCGGCGGCGACCACCAGCACGACGATGTCGGTGACGTTCGCGCCGCGCGCGCGCATCTCCGAAAACGCCTCATGCCCCGGCGTGTCGAGGAAGCTGACCCTCGACTTGTCCTTCAGCGTGACCTGATAGGCGCCGATATGCTGGGTGATCCCGCCCGCCTCGCCGCGCACCGTGTCGGTGCCGCGCAGCGCGTCGAGCAGGCTGGTCTTGCCGTGATCGACATGGCCCATGATCGTGACGACCGGCGGACGCGGCTTGAGCTTGTCCTCGGCATCCTCGCTCGTGTCGAGCTGCAGGTCGATGTCGCTTTCGCTGACGCGGACGATATTGTGGCCGAATTCGGTGACGAGCAGTTCGGCGGTATCCTGATCGATCGTCTGGGTCAGCGTGACCGGCATGCCCATCTTGAACAGGGCCTTGACCAGGTCCGCACCCTTTTCGGCCATGCGGTTGGCGAGCTCCTGGACGGTGATCGCATCGGGCACCTGCACGTCGCGAACCTGTTTGACCTGCGGTTCGCGCGGGCCGGAATGGCGACGGTTTTCCTTTTCCCGCGCGCGTTTGAGCGCAGCGAGGCTGCGGGCGCGTGCGCCGTCGTCGCCGCCCAGCGCGCGGTTGACGGTCAGCTTGCCGCCGCGCCGTTCATCGCCCTTGCGATCGCGCGGTTGCGGCTTGGCCGGTTCGGCGCGCTTGGCCGCAGGCGCACCGCTGCCCGCGCCACCCGATGCGGGGCGCGGCGCGGCCAGATTGGGTTCGGGGCGTGCGGGGGCCGGACGCGGAATCTCGGGCCGCTGGACCGGGGTGAACCGGCGCGGTGCGGGCATGGTCGGGTCAAGCTGCAACGTCGCCGCCGCCTGCTGTGCGGGCGAGGGTTCGGGGGGCGTGTCGGCGGTGGGCTTTGGCGCGGGTTCGGGTGCTGGCGCGTTGGCGGCTTCGGCCTCG
>CADEEK010000028.1 GCA_902826325.1 uncultured Sphingomonadales bacterium | reverse complement strand
CGCCGCATTCCGCACGCCCGAATCGCCCGACGAGCATATCGCGCTGCTGATCGGCCAGCCTGATGGCCGACCACCGCTGGTCCGGCTGCACAGCGAGTGCCTGACCGGCGATGTGCTCGGCAGCCTCAAATGCGATTGCGGGCCGCAACTCCACGCCGCGATCTGCGCGATCGCCGATTCGGGCTGGGGCGTGCTGCTCTATCTGCGGCAGGAAGGGCGCGGGATCGGCCTGATCAACAAGCTGCGCGCCTATGCGCTGCAGGATCAGGGGTTCGATACGGTCGATGCCAACACCCGGCTCGGCTTTGCCATCGACGCGCGCGATTTCGGCGTGGCGGGACGGATGCTGAAACTGTTGGGGCAGGATCGGGTGCGACTGCTGACCAATAACCCGCAAAAGGTCACGGGGCTGGAAGCGGCGGGGATTACGGTGATCGAGCGGGTGCCGCACCAGTTGCCGCCCAATCCGCATAACGAACGCTATCTCGCGACCAAGCGGGATCGGACCGGGCATCAGCTTTGAGCGTGCGTTGCGGTTGATGTACGGCTTGCCGATTGTTTTCACGCAGCGGCGCAGAGGACGCAGAGATGTCGGGAAAGGCGCGAAGCGCCTGTCGATCCAACCGATCGGCGGGCGGGCGCCCGGAAATTGGCCAGCTGCTGACGCAGCATATAATCTCTGCGTCCTCTGCGCCTCTGCGTGAAAACGAGCTCAGCCCGTTGCCCCACCCCGCGCGATCGCCGTCGCCAGCCATGCCGGCACGATCGCATCGCCCAGCGCCTCGACCCGGCGATGTTCGACCATCAGGCCGATGTCGGGATAGGTCGCCCGCGTGCGATCCCCCGGCTCACCCAGCGGTGCGACGATCAGGCGCCGGTTGACGGTGCTGCGATAGTTCATCCGCGCGGTATTTTCCTGCCCGACATAACAGCCCTTGGTGAAGCTGACGCCGTTCAGTTCACCGGCATTGCACTCCAGCCACAACGTCCTGTCCTGCCCCAGCTCGCCGACCCCCTCGGTGACGCCAAGGCGCAGGCGATGTTCGCGCCACCCGGTCGCGGGCGCACCCGCCGCCTCGCCCAGCCAGCGCCACCCCAGCGCGGGCAGGCGCGGATCGGCCACGCCCCGCCCCGGCTGCGCCGACCAGTGGACGCCGCCGTCCGCCGCTTCGATCACGATCGGCCGCCGCAGGCGATAGATTGACAGGCGGCGGACCAGCGCCTGTCGCTCAGCCGCCTCGCAATCGATCAGGATCGCCTCGCCATCGTCCCACAGGATGAAATCGAACAGCGCCTTGCCCTGCGCGCTCAGCAATCCCGCCCATTGCGGCGAATCCGGCGTCAGGGCGTTCACATCCTGCGTCACCAACCCCTGCAGAAAGCCACGCACATCCTCGCCCGCTAGTCGGATGAGGGCGCGGTCGGTGAGCAGGGTGGCGTCTGTCATGGCGAACAGGTAGGACGCGCGGGACCCAAGCGAAAGAGGCGGAAATGGCGACGTTCGATCTCAAACTCACCGGCGGCACCGTCCATCTGCCCTCCGGCCCGGCACAGGTCGATCTGGGCGTGCGCGATGGGAAGATCGTGGCACTTGGCGCGAGCGGCGATGCGGGCGAAACGATCGACTGCACCGGCCTCGACGTGCTGCCCGGCGTGATCGACAGCCAGGTCCATTTCCGCGAGCCGGGACTGGAGGCCAAGGAAGACCTTGAATCGGGCAGCCGCGCCGCCGTGCTGGGCGGGGTGACTTCGGTGTTCGAAATGCCGAATACCAAACCCAATACCGACAGCGCCGATGCGGTGAACGACAAGCTCGCCCGCGCATACGACCGGATGTGGTGCGACCATGCCTTTTATGTCGGCGCGACCAACAACAACGCCGCCGATCTTGCCGAACTCGAACGGATGCCGGGGACGGCGGGGGTCAAGATCTTTATGGGCGCCTCGACCGGCGACCTTTTGGTGTCCGACGACGCCAATCTCGCCCGCGTGCTCGCCAGCGGCCATCGCCGTGTCGCGATCCATGCCGAGGACGAATTCCGCATGAACGACCGCGCGGGCGAGCGGGTCGAGGGCGATCCGTCGAGCCACCCCGTCTGGCGCGACGACGAAAGCGCGATGCTGGCGACGCGACGCATCCTCAAACTGGCGCGTGCGGCGCGGCGGCGCATCCATGTGCTGCATGTGACGACACCCGCCGAACTTGAACTGCTGGGGCAAAACAAGGACATCGCGACCTGTGAAGTCACCCCCCAGCATCTGACGCTGGCGGCGGAGGATGCCTATCCGCGCCTTGGCACCTATGCCCAGATGAACCCCCCGATCCGCTCCGCCGCGCATCGCGACGGGCTGTGGCACTGGCTCAACCAGGGGGTGCCGGACGTGCTGGGGTCCGACCATGCGCCGCATACCAAGGATGAAAAGGCCAAACCCTATCCCGCCTCGCCCAGCGGCATGCCGGGGGTGCAGACGCTCCTCCCCCTGCTGCTCGACCATGTCGCCAAGGGGCGCACGACGCTGCAACGCCTGATCGACCTGACCAGCGCGGGGCCGCAACGGGTGTTCGGGCTGGTCGGCAAGGGGCGGATCGCGCCGGGATACGATGCCGATTTCACTGTGGTCGATCTGAAGGCGCAATGGACGGTGGACGAGGACTGGCTGGCATCGCGCTGCGGCTGGTCGCCCTTCACCGGCGATCGGCTCACCGGCAAGCCGATGGGGACGATCATCCGGGGCAAGCGGGTGATGTGGGACGGACAACTGGCCAACACTGCCCATGGCCGCCCGGTGCGGTTCGAGGCGGTCGAGTTCGGGTGAGGCGACCGTGGAGACGTCGAGCGACGAAAGCAAAGCGGACCGACTCTATTTGAAGGCGTTGGGAATACGTTATGAACACAGGATCGGGCTTTGGATGCCCGTGATGTGGCACCTGGCACTTCGGCGGCATGAAAGTGCAATGATCGAGTTGGCGGACTGGTTTTCGCGCGACGGCGGGGTGATTTCCCTTGGTTCGCCGTGGCACGGATTTTCTGCGGCGGGCCTTTATCGTCGGGCATACAGGGCTGGCGATGCGCGTGCGGCACACAACCTCGCGGTTAGCTATTTCAATCAAAACGATCTTGCTCGGTATCGTTATTGGCTAAGGCGCGCCGCGCTGGCTGGTGACGCGGGTGCCTCCAATGCCGTTGGCCGCTTTGAAACGCGTCTGTGGCACGGCGCCGCGCGAAAGATTCGGCGGATCAGACCGATGGCCAAGCGAGACTGTTGACGCAGACCTAAACCTCCACCGCCTCCCGCTCCGCCTGCTGCCTTGCCCACATTTCGGCATAGACGCCGCCCAGCGCCAGCAATTGCCCATGCGTGCCCTGTTCGACGATCCGGCCGGCCTCCAGCACCACGATGCGGTCGGCATTGACCACGGTGGACAGGCGGTGGGCGATGACGATGGTTGTCCGCCCGCGCTCGATCGCTTCCAGCGTGTCGAGGATTTCCGCTTCGGTCCGCGAATCGAGCGCGCTGGTCGCTTCGTCCAGGATCAGGATCGGTGGGTCTTTCAGCAGCGTGCGGGCGATGGCAACCCGCTGCTTTTCGCCACCCGACAGCTTCAACCCGCGTTCGCCGACCCGCGTGTCGAACCCGTCGGGCAGGCCCTGGATGAAGCCGCCGATCGCCGCGCCGCGCGCCGCAGACGCCACCTGTTCCGCGCTCGCGCCCTCGCGGCCATAGGCGATGTTGTAGCCGATCGTGTCGTTGAACAGCACGGTATCCTGCGGCACGATGCCGATCGCGGCGCGCAGGCTCGCCTGCGTTACCTGTGCAATATCCTGCCCGTCCACGGTCACGCGCCCGCCGGTCAGGTCGTAGAAGCGGTAGAGAATGCGCGCGAGCGTCGACTTGCCCGCCCCCGACGGCCCGACCACCGCGACCGTCTGTCCCGGCGCGATGACGAGGTCGATGCCCTTCAATATGTCGCGGTCGGCGTCATAGCCGAACCGCACGCCCTCGAACCGCACCTCGCCGCGCGCCACGCTCAGCGGCGCGGCGCCGGGCACATCCTTCACCTCCGCCTGCGTGTCGATCAGGTCGAACATCGCGCCCATGTCGATCACGCCCTGCCGGATGGTGCGATAGACCCAGCCGAGCATGTCGAGCGGGCGGAACAACTGGCTGAGCAGGGTGGAAACGAACACCACGTCGCCCGCCGTGAACTCGCCCGTCGACCAGCCCCAGGCGACCACCGCCATGCCCGCGCCGAGCATGAAATTGGTGATCAGCGACTGGCCAATGTTGAGCCAGGCGAGCGAGTTTTCCGACTTCACCGCCGCCTTGGCATAGGCATCGACCGCATTGGCATAGCGATCCGCCTCCCGCGCTTCGGCGTTGAAATATTTCACCGTTTCGAAATTCAGCAGCGAATCGACCGCATGCGCCACCGCCCCGGTATCGAGGTCGTTCATCGCCTCGCGCAGCTTGGCCCGCCAGTCCGTGACCCAGCGGGTAAAGGCGATATAGCTGACCACCATCGCCAGCGTCGATGCGACCAGCCACATGCCGAACTTGCTGCCGAAGATCTGCAGCACCAGCGCAAGTTCGAGGATCGTCGGCGCGATGTTGAACAACAGGAAATAAAGCATCGAATCGATGCTCTTGGTCCCGCGCTCGACCACTTTGGTCACGGCGCCGGTGCGGCGTTCCAGATGAAAACGCAGCGACAATTGATGCAGATGGCGGAACGTGACGATCGCCAGCCGTCGCGTCGCATCCTGACCCACCTTTTCGAACACGGCGTTGCGCAGATTGTCGAACACCGTGGTGCTCAGCCGCGCGGCGGCATAGCCGACCACCATCAGCACGACGAACGTCACCGCACCGCGATCGACCGCACCCTGTTGATTCGGCGCCATCGCATCGACCGCGGCCTTCAGCGCATAGGCGGCGCCATAGACCTGAACCACCTTGGACAGCAGCACGAGCAGCAGCGCGCCGATAATGCGCATTTTCAGCCCCGGCGCATCGGCAGGCCACAGATAGGGCAGGAAGCGGCGCAGCGTCGCGAGCATCGGGCGCTCGCCGCCGGGGGTGGTCGCATCAGGCGGCATCGCGGCTATCTGGGGCCGCAACGCGCCGGATGCAACAAATCGCCCGCCTCATCCGTTAACGGATCAGGAGCGAGACTATGGAACCGGTTTTCTACGTCATGGCGATACTGGGCTGCGGCGACCTTCAGGATCAATGCCAGCAGGCGCGAATCGAGCCAGCCCGTTACACCAGCGCGGCGCAATGTCAGGCGGCGATGGCGCAGGTGCTGCCCCGCCACATGGATCTGTCCTTCCCGACCATCGCCGCGACCTGCCAGCGTCAGGGCATGCAGATGGCTCGCACGGAAACGACGAAGCGCGGTTCCTGAGGGACATCGGCGCGCGCACCGCCCATTTTGATACGCCGACAGCGCATCCGCCCTTGCCTTGCCGCGCATAGTTAATAGCGTGGCGCGTAGGGGGCGCGATGGTGGATGTCGATCCGGGCAATGCATGCAGTGCGTTCGGCGAGGATGACCTCGTCGAACTGCTCGCCATCGCCCAATATCATGAAAGTGCCAGCAGCGTCCTGATGAACCTTGCCGCGGCGGCGGGGAAACAGGCGGATCAGGCGATCGAATGGCTGCCCGACAATTGGGAGGACAAGCTGCAGGGCGTCGTCGATCTGGCGCTGCGGCAAAGCTATGCCATCGCCTTTTCGACCAACCAGTCGCGCAGGCGTCGGGCCGGCGCCGAACAGGTGCCGAAGAACAGCGAGGGATTTCATCGCTTTGCCGCCAGCGCATCGGGCGCGTTGGGCGGGCTTGGCGGGATCGTCACGACGCTGGCGGACCTGGCGGTGACGACCACGCTGATCCTGCGGTCGGTGCAACAGATTGCGCGCCATTATGGCGAGGATATCGACGACCCGGCGGTGCGCGCGCAGTGTATCGCGGTATTCGGCCTGGGCGGTCCGCTCAACGACGATGACAGCACCGATACCGGGCTGTGGGCGGGGCGCATCGCGCTCAGCCATCAATCGGTGTCGGGCGTGATCGGCGCGGTGGCGCCGCGCGTCGCGCGCAATTTCGGCGAATCGCTGGTCAAACGTGCGGCGCCCCTGGTCGGCGCGGCGGCGGGTGCGGCGATCAACCATGCCTTTATCCGCTATTATCAGAAGATGGCGCATGTCCATTTCCGGCTGCGCCGGCTGGAGCGTCGCTATCCGCGTGAGGTGGTGATGGCCTGTTTTGAGCGGATCGTCCGCCTCGAACGCGACCGGCGCAAGGCGGGCAAGCGTAAGCGCGTGGCGTGAAGCGCGGTCCGGCCCGGTGCAATTTCCGCATCGTCGGGTGATTTCACCCGCCCCGAAATTGCTCTAGGGCGCCGCGATGAGCCAGACCAACGACCGCCGCACCTTCGCGATCATCTCGCACCCCGATGCGGGCAAGACGACGCTGACCGAAAAGCTGTTGCTGTTCGGCGGCGCGATCCATCTGGCGGGCGAGGTCAAGGCGCGCGGGCAGGCCCGGCGCGCGCGATCGGACTGGATGAAGATCGAACAGCAGCGCGGCATTTCGGTGACGTCGAGCGTGATGACGTTCGAACGCGCCTTTGATGATCTTGGGGGCGTGACCTTCAACCTGCTCGATACCCCGGGGCATGAGGATTTTTCGGAGGACACCTATCGCACGCTGACCGCGGTCGATTCCGCCGTGATGGTGATCGACGTCGCCAAGGGCATCGAAAGCCAGACGCGCAAGCTGTTCGAAGTGTGCCGGTTGCGCAACGTGCCGATCATCACCTTCGTCAACAAGGTCGATCGCGAGGGGCGCGAGGTGTTCGAGACGCTGGACGAGATCGCCGATCTGCTCGCGCTCGACGTATCGCCGATGACCTGGCCGGTCGGCATGGGCGGCACGTTCGAGGGGATTTACGACCTGACCGACAACCGCCTGTTGCTGCCCGAAGGCGACAGCCGCGAATTTCAGGGCAAGGTGGTGCAGACCAGCGGGCTGGACGATCCGCAGCTCGACGGCATCGTCAGTGAAGCCAATCTCGCCAAGCTGCGCGAGGATGCCGAACTGGCGCTGGCGGGCTATGCACCGTTCGATGCACAGGCCTATCGCAACGGCGACCTGACGCCGGTTTATTTCGGCTCGGCACTCAAGGAATTCGGCGTCGATTCGCTGATCGACGCCCTCGCCCGCCATGCCCCGCCGCCCCATGCCCTGCCCGCCGAACCGGCCCCGGTCGGTCCGGAAAACGACGAAGTCACCGGCTTCGTGTTCAAGGTTCAGGCGAACATGGACCCCAATCACCGCGATCGCATCGCCTTCATGCGCCTCGTCTCCGGCACATTTCGGCGGGGGATGAAACTGACGCCAAGCGGCCATGGCAAGCCGATCGCGATCCATTCGCCGATCATGTTCTTTGCCCAGCAGCGCGAACTGGCGGACGAGGCCTATCCCGGCGACATTATCGGCATCCCCAATCACGGCACGCTGCGCGTCGGCGATACGCTGTCGGAAAAATCGGGGGTGCGCTTTACCGGCCTGCCCAATTTCGCGCCGGAAATCCTGCGCCGTGTGGTGCTCAAGGACCCGACCAAGACCAAGCAGCTGCGCAAGGCG
This sequence comes from uncultured Sphingomonadales bacterium, assembly GCA_902826325.1. Lineage (GTDB taxonomy): Bacteria > Pseudomonadota > Alphaproteobacteria > Sphingomonadales > Sphingomonadaceae > Sphingomonas. The sequence goes on along the minus strand of CADEEK010000028.1, from coordinate 10,572 downwards.
CTCGACGATCTTTCCGAAGAGGGGGTGATTCAGGTTTTCTACCCCGAAATCGGGTCGAACTGGATCATCGGCGTGGTCGGCCAGCTGCAGCTGGATGTGCTGCTCAGCCGGCTGGATGCGGAATATAAGGTGGGCGCGACGCTGGAGCCGGCGCCCTATGACACCGCACGCTGGCTGGGCGGCGATGCGGGCGAGGTCAAGGCGTTCGCCGATCTCAACCGCGGCGCAATGGCCAGGGACCGCGACGCCAATCCGGTGTTCCTCGCCAAATCGGCATGGGAGGTCGGCTATGTCGCCGATCGCTATCCCAACGTGAAGTTTCTGGCGACGCGGGAGCGTTGAGGGTTGCGGCACCGACCCACGCCCCCACCCGGCCATCCATCGGCAGGATATTCTGAAATGGGTGGCCGGGTGGGGGCGTGGGCCGGCGCCGTAACCGCACATCGGGCGCCATGAAAACCCGCCCCGGCATCTGCGCCAGGAAGCGTCGCTTCGGGTCGGAGGCGGACGCGATGGCGGTGGCGCGCGATGCCGCCGTCACGCTGCGCGTCTATCGCTGCGCGCTGTGCCGCGACTATCATTTGACCAGGCGGACCAAGGGAATGCGCCTGCCGCGCTGATCCGTCAGGCGGCTTCCTCCACCCAGTCGCGGTCGAGGCCGCGCGCGGCGAACAGCGCGATGGCGGTCGACAGGACATAGATGCAGGCGATCGTTGCCATCGCATAGCGCAGCGCCTCGGCCCCATAGCCGGGGGTCAGCGCATCGGACAGCAGGCCCACGCTCCACGATCCAAAGCCGATGCCGATCAGGTTGTTGATCAACAGAAAGCTGGCCGAGGCGGTGGCGCGCATGCGCGGTTCGACCAGATGCTGGATCGCGGTGAGGATCGGGCCGAGCCACAGGATGTTGAGGCCGTTGGGGACCAACAGCAGCGCCCAGGCGAGCCACACATTGTCGCTGAGCAGTCCGGCGATGAACAACGGCCCGCTGATCGCCCAGGCACAGGCGGGCACGCGGGCGTAATTGGCTTTGTTGTCGCCGAGCTTGTCGGCCAGCCAGCCCCCGGCGAACACGCCGGCCATCCCGCCGATCAGCAGCAGCGATCCGAAGAAATAGCTGGTGGTGCGAAGGTCGAGGCCAAAGCTGCGCACCATCCATGATGCGGTCCAGAAGGCGAGGCCGTATCCCGCCAGCGAGCTGGATGCCGCGGCAAAGGCGAGCAGCCAGAAGCTGCGCTTGCGCGCCAGGATGCCGAATACCGCCCCGACGCCGGGCGCCCCGGCGGGCGGCGCGGCGGCGCGTGGCGGTTCCTTGACGATCATGCGGAAGAAGGGGGCGATCACGACGCCCGCGATCCCCACTGCGATGAACGCGACGCGCCAGTCGATTTCGGCCGCGATCCACGCGCCGAACAATACCCCGCCCGCCAGGCCGATCGGAATGCCGAGCGAATAGATGGCGAGCGCGCGGGCGCGCTGGCGCGGCGGGAAGTAAGTGGCGATCAGCGCATAGCTGGGCGCCACGCCGCCCGCCTCGCCAACACCGACGCCGATGCGAAAGATCAGCAGCTGGGTGAAATTGGCGGCCACCCCGCACAGCGCGGTAAAGCCGCTCCACACCACCAGCGCGACGGTGATGACCCAGGTGCGGCTGGTCCGGTCAGCCAGCATCGCAAGCGGGATCGCCAGCGTCGAATAGAGCACGGCAAAGGCAAGGCCGCCGAGCAGCCCGAGCTGGGAATCGGTCAGTCCCAGGTCATCCTTGATCGGAATGGCGAGGATGCCGAGGATCTGCCGGTCGAGAAAGTTGAACGTATAGACGAGCAACAGCATCGCCAGCACGATCGCGCGATAACGCGGCGTGCCGACCCCCTGTGCCCCGGCCGCCATTGGTTCAGCCTGTGTCGCCATCCGCCCCGCTCCCCTTGGAAAACGAGCCGGTTCGCGGGTTGCGCGACCGGCCCTGTGTTTTTGCCGTCCCTGTGGCTCAGCCTATGTCCGGCCCCGCCGAAACGCCAGCCCCGCCATATCGCCGCACGGTGCTGGCGGGATGATCGGTCAGCGCCGCGCCGACCCGCGCGGGCCGGTCGAGCAGCTCGCCGCCGCAATTGGGACAGCGTTCGTCCAGATCGTCGGCACAGGTCGCGCAGAAAGTGCATTCGAACGAACAGATGAACGCCCCGCCATGGTCGGCGGGCAGATCGATTCCGCATCGTTCGCAATCGGGGCGCATTTCCAGCATCGAGGCAATCTAGCCAGCCCGGCGACGACATGCCAATCACCGCAATGATCATTTCGTTTTCGAAAGGGCCGTGCAGATGAGCGACGACAAGGACAGCGACCTCGCCATCGCCGTCCATAACGATCGCCGCGCGGAAATCCGCGACCGGCTGGGCTATCGCGATCAGTGGATCAGCCGATATGTGTTCGGCATCGTCGCGTTCCTGGGCGTATCGCTGGGCATCGATTCGCTCGATCCCGACAGCGCGATCCTGTTTTGCTTGGTGATGCCGGTCGTATCGTGGATCGTCGCGCTGAACGTTTCCGGCATGTCCAGGGGGTCGAGAACAACGCCAATTATCTGCGCGGCACGTTCAACGATTTCCTGATCGATCGCGGCATATGGGTGCCGCATTGGGAATGGCAGGTATCGGTCGATCGCTTGAAAGCCGACCCGCGTGAACATCGCCGGACGCGGCGACGGCGGTGGACGAACCTTCTGTCGCTGCATTTCCCGAGTGGCGTGTCGCTGCTGGTGGCGAGCGCGCTGCTGGCGCAACATTATGATTTCAGCTTTCGCTGGCCACCGTCGCTGCCGCTGCCGCCGATCATGTTCGTCGTCGCCTGTGGCTTCGTGATCGCCGCGATCCGCGAAACGCTGAACTCGTTCGACGATCGCGAAAACAACACCGTCAAGGCGAAGACGCCGCCCGCCCCAGTGGCACCGGCACCGGCACCGACAGCGCCGCCGCCCGCGCCCGAAGCGCCGGCGTCGCCAAAAGCCGCCGGCTGAAACCGCGCCTAGGCCGCCGCCCGCTTCACCGCGTCGCAGATCCGCCCGACCACCGCCTCGACCTGACCGGCATCGTCGCCTTCGGCCATCACCCGGATGACCGGTTCGGTGCCCGACGCGCGGATCAGCACGCGGCCATTGCCGGCCAGCTCCGCCTCGGCCGCGGCGATCACGGTGCGCACCGCATCATCCTCCAGCGGCTTGCCGCCGCCGAAACGGACATTTCGCAGCAGTTGCGGGACGGGTTCGAACCGGCGCAGCACCTCGCTCGCCGGTGTGCCTGCCCGAACGATTTCGGCCAGCACCTGCAACGCCGCGACCAGCCCGTCGCCGGTGGTTGCATAGTCGGACAGGATGATATGGCCCGATTGCTCGCCCCCGACATTATAGCCAGAGCCACGCATCCGTTCGAGCACATGGCGGTCGCCTACCGCCGTGCGCACCAGATCGAGCCCCTGGGCGGCAAGATGGCGTTCCAGGCCCAGGTTCGACATCACCGTCGCGACCAGTCCGCCGCCGCGCAGCCGCCCCTGTCGCGCCCAGCCCCCGGCGATCGCCGCCATCAGCTGATCGCCATCGACCACTTCGCCCTGTTCGTCGGCGACGATCAGCCGGTCGGCATCGCCGTCGAGCGCGATGCCCAGGTCCGCGCCCGCCGCGACCACCGTTTCGCACAGCGTCAGCGGTGCGGTCGAACCGACCTGGTCGTTGATATTCTTGCCATTGGGCTCAACGCCGATCGCGACGACCTGTGCGCCCAGTTCCCACAAGGCCGATGGCGCGACCTGATAGGCGGCGCCATTGGCGCAATCGACCACGATCTTCAGCCCGTCGAGCCGCAGATCTTCGGGAAAGGTCGATTTGGCGAAATGGATATAGCGTCCGCGCGCATCCTCGATCCGGCGGGCGCGGCCGATATCGGCGGATGGGGCGAGCGCGACCTCGCTCTCGATCAGCGCCTCGATCGCCAGTTCATCGGCATCGGACAGCTTGTAACCGTCGGGCCCGAACAATTTGATGCCGTTATCGGCATAGGGATTGTGGCTGGCCGAAATCATCACGCCCATATCGGCGCGCATCGAATGGGTCAGCATCGCCACCGCCGGGGTCGGCATCGGCCCGACCAGCACCACGTCCATGCCGACACTTGTGAACCCCGCGACCAGCGCGTTTTCGAGCATATAGCCGGACAGGCGCGTATCCTTGCCGATCACCACGCGATGCCGGTGATCGCCCCGGCGGAAATGGGCGCCCGCCGCCATGCCCACCCGCATCGCCATCGCGGCGGTCATCGGCGCCGCGTTGGTCTTGCCCCGGATGCCGTCGGTGCCGAAATATTTCCTTGCCATATCCGCGCGCTTTGCGACCTTGTCCCACCTTCAACCGCGACGTTGATAGCGTCGTCATCAGCCAAGGGCGAGCATGTCGCAAGCGACCCGGATATTTCTTTCGCTCGTCCTCGGCCTGGCGGCGGGCATCGCAACCGCGGCCTATGCGCCGACCGGCGCGCTGCGGGCGGCGGATTGGGTGCAGCCGATCGGGACGATGTGGCTCCACGCGCTGCAGATGACGATCGTGCCGCTGGTCGTTTCGCTGCTGGTCACGGGGATTGCGGCAAGCGCGGCGGCGGCGCGGGCAAGCCGCCTTGCCGGACGCGCCTTTGCCACCTTTGTCGTGCTGCTGTGGGTTTCCTCGGCGCTGGGCGGGGCCTTGACGCTGGGCCTGCTCGCCGCCTTTCCGCTGGCGGGCGACATGGCGGCGGCGCTGGCAACGGCATTGGGCAGCGCGCCGCCGACCGGCGACGTCCCGCCCTTTTCGGCCTTTCTGGTCGCGCTGGTGCCATCCAATCCGATCGCCGCGGCGGTCAATGACAGTTTTCTGCCGCTGATCCTGTTCACCACGGTGTTCGCCTTTGCGATCACCCGGCTGCCGGATGCGCAACGCACATTGCTGACCGGCATATTCCAGGCGATCGGCGATGCGATGCTGGTGGTCATCAACTGGGTGTTGTGGCTGGGGCCGGTGGGGGTCGGCGCGCTCGCCTATATCGTCGGCGCGCGGGCGGGGACTTCAGCGTTCGGGGCGCTGATCCACTATGTCGTCATCGTTTCGGCGGTGGGGGTGGCATTATGGCTGCTGGCGGTGCCGTTCGCCTGGCTGTTCGCCAGGACGCCGCCCTTGCGCTTCGTCCGCGCCATCCTGCCCGCACAGGCGGTGGCGGCGAGCACCCAGTCCTCGCTCGCCAGCCTGCCCGCGATGCTGCGCAGTGCCGAGGCGCTCGATGTGCCGGTCGCGCGGGCGGGCGTGGTGCTGCCGCTCGCCGTCGCGCTGTTCCGCTGGACCGGGCCGGCGATGAACTTTGCGGTCGCGATCTATGTCGCCCACTGGTTCGGCATCGAACTTGGCATGGGGCAGATTGCGGCGGGCTGGGCGGCGGCGGCCATCACCACGATGGGCGCGGTGGGTCTGCCCGGCACGATCAGCTTTGTGAGTTCCATTGCGCCCATCGTCATCGCCATGGGGGTGCCGATCGCGCCGCTGGCGCTGCTGGTCGCAGTGGAGACGATTCCGGATATTTTCCGAACCGTCGGCAATGTCGCGATGGATGTTGGCGCGACGCGGGCGATTGCGGGTGAAGATGCGGCCGAATCGACCGAAAAAAAGAACGGCGACCAAGGGCCGCCGCTCGATTTCACCGAACCGGTTTAAGCCTTACGGGCTGGTCGGTTCATTATCGTCATCGGCCGCAATGACGACGCCGGTGATGATCGCAACGATCGCCACGGCCGGAATAATGAATCCGCCGCCCAGCTCGTTCGCCTTGTCGCTCTCGCTCGCCGCGCGGGTCGATGCCGCCCCGGAAAGCGACAGCTTGGTCGCCGACGACGCCGAACTGGCCATCACAGGTGCGGTCGCAAGCGAACAAGCCGCCAGCGCCAAAATCGTTTTTGCGAAGCGCATAAGTTGAAACTCCCTCTTTAATTTCAAACATATAGTAGGAGCGATTGCCCCAGCCGCGCCATTCCATATCAAACGCGCCCTAGCGATAACGACAGGACGTTAAGATCGGATTTAACCCGTCTGCAAAACCCAGCGCTGGGTCGCTTCAAAACCCATTGCCGTCAGCTTGCCGGAGTCAAACGCACCAGTATCGATTCCGATCCGCCATTTTTGTTCGTCGACATTTTTTGTGATCGTATGACCGTGGACGATGATTTTTTCGAACGGCCCGCGATGGTCGATAAACTCCTCGCGAATCCAGCGCAGCGTCGCCGGTTTCTGTTCGGCGAGCGGCAGGTCGGGCCGGATTCCGGCATGGACGAAGGCGAAATCGCCGATTTCGATCAGGTCCTCGAACCGTTCGAGGAAGGCGATATGTGCCGCTGGTACGCGCTCGCACAGCATTTGCGCCAGTTCGGCATAGTCGCATGCCTGATATTCGGCCTCGCTCACGCCATAGCTCAACACGGTCGCCTTGCCACCGATGCGAACGAAAAACTGCATCGCACCTTTTTCACCCTTCAGCGCCTTCAGGAAAACTTCCTCATGGTTGCCGAGCAGGAACCGCACCTTGTCCGTGCGCTGTGACAGGTCGAGCAGGCGTTGAATCACCTGTGCCGATTGCGGTCCGCGATCGACCAGATCGCCAAGGAAAATGACCTGCGAATCGGCGGGTGCGCGCGCCGCGTCGTCGCGCTCGATCTGTCCCAGCAGATCGTCGAGCAGGTCAAGCCGTCCATGAATATCGCCAACCGCATAGAGGCGCGTTCCCGTCGGTATCCCGCCGGTCGGTGCGCCCTGGGCGCTGTTCGAAAATGCGGAAAAAAGCCGACGAAACATCAAAACCGAACCATGACAGGGGCTTGCGATAGCCGTTCAACGTCTTTGCACGCAACGTCGATCAATCATAATGCCAATGCATGAAGCGTTGGTATCGAATCATCATCCGGTCAATCGTGGTTTCGATCGGCGCGGCCCTGCTGTCCCTGTCAGGCCTGGTCCTGCCGACACCGGCCCGCGCGCAAACGCTCGACGGCGCGACGCTGGAGGCGATCCGCACCGCCGACATGCGGCTGACCGCAATCGGCTTTCGCCTCGCGGCGGCCGCTGCGCCGCTGTGCGACCGGCTGGAACCGGGCATCGGGTTTCAGCTGCACACGCTCGCCCAATATGGCGGGGATTCGCGTGAACAGGTGCGGCGGCATTTCGGATTTGTCGGTGCGGTGGCGGTCGAAGGGGTGGTGGCCGACGGCCCTGCGGCGAAAGCGGGGGTGCGGGCCGATGATTCGCTGGTCGCGATCAACGGTGTCGCCACGCCGGTTCGCCTCGACGATGCCGCATCGACCGCGATGCTCGAAGGGCTGCATGGCCAGCTCGCCGCCCTGGCGCCCCGCGCGCCGGTCGTGCTGGACCTGATCCGCAAGGGGCGGGCGTTGCGGGTGACGGTGCAGCCGGTCGCCACCTGCCGGTCGCGGTTCGAGATGAAGATTTCCGGGGATTTTGATGCGCGGGCGACCGGCGAGCTGGTGCAGGTCAGCTCGAAATTTCTGGAGGATGTCGATACGGAGCTGCTGCCCGCGATGATCGCGCACGAATTGTCGCACAACATCCTGCGGCACCGCGAACGGCTGAGCGCAGTGGGCGCGGATTTCGGCTTTGCTTCGGGCTTTGGGCGCAATGTCGGCCTGTTCCGCCAGACCGAGATCGAGGCGGACATCCTGGCCGTCCACCTGCTCGCGCGCGCGCGCTATTCGCCGCAGCTGGCGGTGCGCTTCTGGTCGGAAGTCGGGCCGCGGCTGATCGCGGGCCGGATCCGCCGCCGCTCGCATCCGCCGACCAGCCAGCGAATCGCCATCGCGCAGGCGGAAGCCGCCAAATTTACCGGCGGCACGTTGCCCCCGCCGCCCGCATTCCTGGCCGAGCGCGACCAGCCGATCGCGGGCGAATGGCGCAAATACCTCCCGCCCGAACGTTAAAGGCGATCAGCGCAGCCAGAAGCGGATCAGATAGGCGACAATGCCCAGCGCCGCGACGCTCGCCGCCCAGATCGCCGCCAGCCACGCCAGTTTCCGCCACAGCGGCGCGGGCGCCTCTCCCCCGGTCAATGATAGCCGTCCGTCTCGACCTTGCCGCGGAACACCCAATAGGACCAGATGGTGTAGGCAAGGATGATCGGGATCATCACGCCCGCGCCGACCAGCATGAACCCCTGGCTGGCAGCGGGCGCGGCGGCGTCGAGAATCGTGACGCTTTGCGGGATGACATAGGGCCAGATGCTCACCCCCAGTCCGGCAAAGCCCATCGCGAACAGGCCGAGCGCCAGGAAGAAGGGCCGCGCCTCCCGCTTCTTTTTGAGCGAGCGGTAAAAGGCGAAGGCGGTGATCGCGCTCAACAGCGGCACCTGCGCCGTCGCCAGCACCTGTGGCATCGCCAGCCAGCGTTGCTGATAGCCGTGGGAGAGGAACAGCGTCGCCAGACTGACCGCGCCGATGGCGACAAGCGTCGCGAGCCCAAACCATCCCGCCAGCCGGTAGGCATGGTCCTGTCCCCGCCCATCGGTCTTCCAGATCAGCCAGGTCGCGCCGAGCAGCGCATAGCCGACCACGACCCCCGCCCCGGTCAGCAGCGTGAACGGGGTCAGCCAGTCGAGCCAGCCACCGGCATAGGCGCGGTCGGCGACCCTGATCCCCTGAAGCAGCGCGCCGAGCACGATGCCCTGCGACAGCGCGGCGACGAACGACCCGCCGGTAAAGGCGATGTCCCACCAGCGGCGATGCGCCGGATCGCGCCAGCGAAACTCGAACGCCACGCCACGAAAGACGAGCGCGAGCAGCATCGCGATGATCGGCGGATAGAGCGCGGGCAGGACGATGGCATAGGCCAGCGGGAACGCCGCGAACAACCCGCCGCCGCCCAGCACCAGCCAGGTTTCGTTGCCGTCCCACACCGGCGCGATCGCGTTCATCGCCTTGTCGCGCTCCTCGCCCACCGCAAATGCCGGGAACAGGATGCCGATGCCAAGGTCGAACCCGTCCATCACGACATAGGCGAACACGGCAAAGGCGATCAGGAACGCCCAGATGTTCGCGAGCAGCGGATCGGCCGTCATGGCGCGTCTCCACCCTGTTGCGCGGGGCCGGGGGTGATGCCCGCGGTGCGGATCGGCGCATCGTCCGTGATTTCCGGCTCGTGCGGTTGCGCGCCCCTGGCCATCAGCTTGAGGATATACCAGCTGCCAAAGCCGAACACGGTGAAATAGACAAGGATGAAGGCGATCAGTGACGCGCCCACGGCAGGCGCGGCGAGCGGTGAGGCGCTGTCGACCGTGCGCAGCAGGTTATAGACGGTAAAGGGCTGCCGCCCGACCTCCGTCGTCGCCCAGCCGGCCAGCACGGCGACAAACCCCGATGGCCCCATGGCGATGGCGGCGCGGTGAAGCAGCGGCCAGTCATACAGCCGCCCGCGCCACCGCGCGATCAGGCTCCACATCCCCAGCGCCAGCATCGCCATCCCCATCCCGACCATGATGCGGAATGCCCAGAAGACGATGCCGACCGGCGGTTCGTCCGCATCCGGAATCGTGTCCAGCCCCGCCAGCGGCGCGTTGGCATCGTGTTTGAGGATCAGCGAGGACGCCTTGGGTATCTCGATCCGGTAATCGACGCGCTTTTCCGCCGAATTGGGAATGCCGAACAGGATCAGCGGCGCGCCGTCGGGGTGGCTGTCATAATGCCCCTCCATCGCCATCACCTTTTGCGGCTGATGCGCCAGCGTGTTGAGCCCGTGCAGGTCGCCGACGAAAATCTGCACCGGCGCGACCAGGGCAGCCATCCACATCGCCATGCTGAACATTTTCCGCGCATGCGGGTCGGATTTGTCCTTGAGCAGGTGCCACGCGCCGACTGCGCCGACGACCAGGCTGGTGGTCAGGTAGGCGGCGATGACGGTGTGGACCAGGCGATAGGGAAAGCTGGGGTTGAAGACGATCTCGATCCATGGCGCGGCGGGCACGAACTGGCCCGCATCGTTCACCGCATAGCCGACCGGGGTCTGCATCCAGCTGTTGACGCTCAGGATCCAGAAGGCGGAGATGAAGGTGCCGATCGCGACCATGCAGGTGGCGGCGAAATGCAGCCGCCTGCCGACCTTCTTCATCCCGAACAGCATGACGCCAAGGAACCCCGCTTCAAGGAAGAATGCGGTCAGCACCTCATAGGCCATCAGCGGCCCCAGGATCGGCCCGGTCCGGTCCGAAAACACCGACCAGTTGGTGCCGAATTGATAGGACATGACGATGCCCGACACGACGCCCATCGCAAAGGCGACGGCAAAGATCTTCACCCAATAGCGGAACAGGTCGAGGTAAAGTTCGCGCCCCGTGCGCAGCCACAGCCCCTCAAGCACCATCAGATAGCTGGCCAGGCCGATCGAAAAGGCCGGGAAGATGAAATGAAAGCTGACGGTGAACGCGAACTGGATGCGCGCCAGCACGATGGGATCGAAAGGGCTTTGTTGCATAACTCCTGACGGGCATGAATCGCTCTTTTCTTGAGATTACT
>CADEEK010000027.1 GCA_902826325.1 uncultured Sphingomonadales bacterium | reverse complement strand
CGATCGCCGCTGACGTCATAGGTTTCGGTGCCATCCAGACCCAGGGTAAGCCGCGTCGCCCCATCGATGAACTCCAACGGCAGCACGCCCATGCCGATCAGGTTGGTGCGATGGATGCGCTCGAACCCTTCGGCGACGATCGCCTCCACCCCCGCCAGCCGCACGCCCTTCGCCGCCCAGTCGCGCGACGACCCCTGGCCGTAATCGGCACCGGCGATGATGATCAGTGGCTGATTGCGGTCGAGATAGGTTTCGATCGCTTCCCACATGCGCATCACGCGACCATCGGGCTCGACACGCGCCAGCGACCCCTTGCGCTGCACGCCATCCTCGACCGCCATCTCGTTGACCAGTTGCGGATTGGCAAAGGTTGCGCGCATCGCGGTCAGATGGTCGCCGCGATGGGTGGCATAGCTGTTATAATCTTCCTCCGGCACGCCCATGCGGGTCAGATATTCGCCCGCGGCAGAGGTCGGCAAAATCGCGTTGGACGGCGACAGATGATCGGTCGTGATATTGTCGGGCAGGATCGCCAGCGGGCGCATCCCGGTCAAGGTGCGCGGCGTCGCCGCCAGCGCGCCGACCCCCTGCGTATCCCAATAGGGCGGACGGCGGATATAGGTCGATTGCGGCTGCCAGTCATAGAGCGGCGCAGCCGTTTCGCGCGCGCCGGTGCGGAACATCGGATCATAGACCTGACGGAACTGTTCCGGCCTGACATTTGCCGAAACGATCGCGTCAATCTCCTCATCCGACGGCCAGATATCCTTGAGCCGGATCGGCGTGCCGTCGTCCCTTACGCCCAGCACGTCGCGTTCGATGTCGAACCGGATCGTCCCGGCGATGGCATAGGCGACGACCAGCGGCGGCGAGGCGAGAAACGCCTGTTTGGCATAGGGATGGATGCGCCCGTCAAAGTTGCGGTTCCCCGACAGCACCGCCGTCGTATAGAGATCGCGCGCGACGATTTCCTGCTGGATCGCCGGATCGAGCGCGCCGGACATGCCGTTGCAGGTGGTGCAGGCGAACCCGACAATGCCAAAGCCCAGTCGTTCGAGTTCGGGCAGTAACGCCGCTTCGTCGAGATACAGCCGCGCGACGCGCGATCCGGGCGCGAAACTGGTCTTGACCCAGGGCTTGCGAACCAGCCCCAGCGCGTTGGCGTTGCGCGCGAGCAAACCCGCCGCGACGACGTTGCGCGGGTTGGACGTGTTGGTGCAGCTGGTGATCGCGGCGATGATTACCGCGCCGTCGGGGATTTGCCCCTCCCGCTCCTGTGCGCGGGCGTGATCTAGATCGACCGCGATGCCGCGTTCGTGCAACGCGGCGGTCGGCAACCGGCGATGCGGATTGGACGGACCGGCCAGGTTGCGCTCGACCGTCGACAGGTCGAAGGTCAGCACGCGCTCATATCGCGCGGTTCTTAGCGTATCGGCCCACAGGCCGGTCGCCCGGGCATAGGTTTCGACCAGCGCGATCTGGTCCGGTGCGCGCCCGGTGATGCGCAGATAGTCGAGCGTTTGCCCGTCGATATGGAACATCGCGGCGGTTGCGCCATATTCGGGGCACATATTGGCGATCGTCGCGCGGTCGCCGATCGTCAGGCTGTCCGCCCCCTCGCCATGAAATTCGATCCACGCACCGACGACACGCGCCTGCCGCAGGAATTCGGTCAGCGCCAGGACGATGTCCGTCGCCGTAATCCCCGGTTGGCGCGCGCCGGTCAGGCGCACCCCGACAATATCGGGCAACCGCATCATCGACGGGCGACCGAGCATCACCGTCTCCGCCTCAAGCCCGCCGACGCCGATCGCGATCACGCCCAGCGCATCGACATGCGGCGTGTGGCTGTCGGTGCCGACACAGGTGTCGGGAAAGGCGACGCCGTCGCGCACCTGGATCACCGGCGACATTTTTTCCAGGTTGATCTGGTGCATGATGCCGTTGCCCGCGGGGATGACATCGACATTCTCGAACGCTTTCTTGGTCCAGTCGATGAAATCGAACCGGTCGGCATTGCGCCGATCCTCGACCGCGCGATTCTTGTCGAACGCCTGGCGGTCGAACCCGGCATGTTCCACGGCCAGGCTGTGATCGACGATCAGCTGGGTCGGCACGACCGGATTGACCTTGGCCGGGTCGCCGCCCTGATCGGCGATCGCATCGCGCAGGCCAGCCAGGTCGACAAAAGCGGTCAGGCCCAAAATATCGTGACAGATGACGCGCGCGGGATACCAGGGAAAGTCGCGATCGCGGCGCCCGTCGGCAATCTGGATCAGCGCGTCGTCAAGCGCTGCTGGATCGCAGCGGCGAACCAGCTGTTCTGCCAGCACGCGCGACACATAGGGCAGCGTGTCGTAAACGCCGGGACGCAGCGCCTCGATCGCGGCGCGCGCGTCGAAATGATCGAGATCGGTGCCGGCCAGCGGCTTGCGGTATCGGTTGGTCATGTCTTCCACAAATCCAGGCAGGAACGGCGGGTCGCGGTCAACGCGCGCACCGCCACCGGCGTTGCGGCGGCGATAGGGAACGCCGGGACGCCGCCATCGATCGCCACCACATCGATGACGCTGCAGAACGGATCGACACCCGGTAAAGACGTGCGCGCAATCACATTTGCATAATCCGCAAGATGCATGGCAATTGAAAGGTGAAAAGCGCAAAATAGTGTGAAGCGCGCCGCGCGACTTTGCAAATTTTGCAAATACGGGATGGCCGATGCGCAAGATGTTCATGGGGGTGCGGCTGCGGCGGTTGCGGGAGGAGCGCGGCGTCAGGCAGGTTGAGCTTGCCAAGAGGATGGGTATTTCGCCCAGCTATCTGAGCCAGCTGGAGCGCGATCAGCGGCCGTTGACCATGGCATTGCTGCTCAGGCTGAATGCGGCGTTCGGGATCGATATGGAGCCGTTTTCGGAAGATCGCGAAGCGCGGCTGATCACCGATATGCGCGATGCGATCACCGATGGGGGCGAGCATGTCGCGCTTGCCGAATTGCGCGAACTGGCGGCGAACATGCCCACCGTGGGGCGCACGCTGGTGGCGTTGCATCGCCGCTATCGCGACGCGCTGGAGCGCGGCGATGCGATGGCCGCGCAGCTGGGCGATGACGGGATGCGCGGCACCCGCGCCCGCCAGCCGTTCGAACAGGTCCGCGACTTCTTCTATGCGCGGCGCAACCATGTCGATCCGCTCGACGAGGCGGCCGAGCGGCTCTATCGCGCCGTCGGCCTGTCGCCGCGCACGATCCATGGCGGCCTTGCCGACTGGCTTTCACGCCAGCACGGCATCGTGTTGCGGATCGACGACACCGCGACGGCGCAGCGGCGGTTCGATCCGGCCAGCCGGACGCTGCACCTGTCGGCTGGTCTGTCGCGCGGGCAACAGGCATTCCAGATGGCGACGCAGCTCGCCTTTCTGGAAGTGCCCGACCTGCTCGACCGGCTGACCGACAGCCCGATTCTGGTCGAGGCCCAGGCGCGCCGCCTCGCGCGGATCGGCTTGGCCAGCTATTTCGCGGGTGCGCTGATGCTGCCCTATGGCCCCTTTCTCGCCGCGGCACAGGCCGAAAATTATGACATCGAACGGCTGGGCGAGCGGTTCGGCGTCGGCTTCGAAACGATCTGTCACCGGCTGTCGACGCTGCAGCGCGCGGGGGCGGCGGGCGTGCCGTTCTTCTTCGTCCGGGTCGATCGGGCGGGCAATATCTCCAAACGCCAGTCGGCGACCGATTTCCATTTCTCGCGCGTCGGCGGCACCTGTCCGTTGTGGAAAGTCTATGAGGCGTTCGCCCAGCCCGGCCGGGTGCTGCGCCAGATCGCACAGATGCCCGATGGCCGGACCTATTTGTGGGTCGCGCGCACCGTAACGCGCAGCGGTGGCGGCTTCGGCATGCCGGGCAAGACCTTTGCCATCGGCCTGGGCTGCGACATCCGCCATGCCGACCGGCTGGTCTATTCGCGCGGGCTGGACATTGCCGATCCGTCCGCCGCCACGCCGATCGGTGCGGGCTGCAAGGTGTGCGAGCGCCCCGCCTGTCCCCAGCGCGCTTTCCCCCCGATCGGCCGGACGCTGGCGATCGATGAAAATCGCGCGGCGCCGGTGCCCTATCCCGTGACCTGAGCGGTTGGCGTCGGCACGCCGGATACGGCGCGACGCCGCATCGACGCTTGACCTGCGCCGCCATGCGCGCCAATGCCGCCCGCGCATTTCCGAAACGCCCGGCCGCCGAGTCCTGTCGAAGGGCGGCCCTGGGTTCGCCCTGGCAGGCGGAGACGTGTATCCATGGCAAATGTCGCAGTGATCGGCGCCCAATGGGGTGACGAGGGCAAGGGCAAGATCGTCGACTGGCTGGCCAGCCGCGCCGATCTGGTCGTCCGGTTTCAGGGCGGGCACAATGCCGGACACACGCTGGTCGTCGGCGACAAGACCTACAAGCTGTCGCTGCTGCCCTCCGGTCTGGTGCGTGGCACGCTTTCCGCCATCGGCAATGGCGTCGTGTTCGATCCCTGGCATTTTCGCGACGAGGTTGCGCGGTTGCGGGCGCAGGGCGTGGCGATCACGCCGGAGAATCTTCAGGTCGCCGAAACCGCGCCGCTGATCCTGCCGTTCCACCGCGATCTCGACGCATTGCGCGAGGATGCGTCGGGCGCGGGCAAGATCGGCACGACGCGGCGCGGCATCGGCCCGGCTTATGAGGACAAGGTCGGCCGCCGCGCGATCCGAGTGTGCGACCTCGCCCATCTCGACGATCTCGACGCGCAGCTCGACCGGGTGTGTGCGCATCACGATGCATTGCGCGCCGGGTTCGGCCAGCCGCCGATCGACCGCGCCAAGCTGATCGATGAGCTGCGCGACATCGCCGATGCGGTGCTGCCCTATGCGGCGCCGGTGTGGCTGACGCTGAAGGACGCCAAGGAAAAGGGGCGGCGGATTTTGTTCGAGGGGGCGCAGGGCGTGCTGCTCGACGTCGATCACGGCACCTATCCCTTCGTCACCTCGTCCAACACGGTCAGCGGGTCGGCGGCATCGGGATCGGGTCTGGGGCCGGGGTCGGTCGGCTTCGTGCTCGGCATCGTCAAGGCCTATACGACGCGCGTCGGCTCCGGCCCGTTTCCGTCGGAGCAGGACAATGAGGTCGGCCAGCTGCTCGGCACCAAGGGGCATGAGTTCGGCGTCGTCACCGGGCGCAAGCGGCGCTGTGGCTGGTTCGACGCGGTGCTGGTGCGCCAATCGGTCGCGGTCAGCGGCGTCACTGGCGTCGCGCTGACCAAGCTCGACATTCTCGACGGGATGACCGAACTCAAAATCTGCACCGGCTACAAGGTCGGCGACAAATATTACGACTATCTTCCGCCCAGCCCGCAGGATCAGGCGCGCGCGCAGGCGGTCTATGAGGATTTCGAAGGCTGGAGCGAATCCACCGCGGGCGCGCGCAGCTGGGCGCAGCTGCCGGCACAGGCGATCAAATATATCCGGCGGATCGAAGAACTGATCGGCTGTCCCGTCGCGCTGGTTTCGACCAGCCCGGAACGGGAGGATACGATTCTCGTCCGCGATCCGTTCGCGGACTGACCAACAAACGCCCGCGATCCGTTCGTGGGCTGAAATGACAAACGCCGCGAACCTGTCGCGGCGTTGCAGGGACAGTTACGGGCCGATGCGGGCCGGTTACGCAGGGTTGCGAACCGGCCCGCCGGACGATCATTCGGGCGGGGGCGGGGTTTCGCTGCTGTTGTCGGCAGGTTCGGTTGGTTCGGCGCTCGGTTCGACATCGGTCGCGTTCGACATCGTGTCATTGCCCATTGTGTCAGCGGGGGCAGGGACGGTTTCGTTCGCCGCCTCGTTCGTCATCATCGGTTCCTGCTGCGGCACCGCCATATTGGCGACCGCCGCGCTGGATCCGGTGAGGATCAACAGGCTCAACAATGTTCGTGTACGCATTTACAAACTCCTGCTCGAATGGCGCAGAAGAAACGCGCAATCGGTCAGGCGGACGCAGGGTTGCCGATCGGCCCGTCGCCCGTCACCACCCGTTCATGCCCCAGCCGCCCGGTGCGCGCGGCGGGACGATCAGCCGCACTGGGCGCGGTGGAGCAGTTTCTGGTCGGCGAGCACGATCGCCATCATCGCCTCGACCACCGGCACGCCGCGAATGCCGACACAGGGGTCGTGGCGCCCCTTTGTCCGGATTTCCGTCGCCTGCCCATCGCGACCGATCGTTTCGACCGGGGTCAGGATCGAGCTGGTCGGTTTGAACGCGACGCGGCACGTCACCGGCTGGCCGGTCGAAATGCCGCCCGCAATGCCGCCCGCATGGTTGGCCAGGAATTGCGGCCCCGCATCGCCGGGGCGCATCGGATCGGCATTGGTTTCGCCGGTCAGGGCGGCGGCGGCGAACCCGTCGCCGATTTCGACACCCTTGACCGCATTGATGCTCATCATCGCGCTCGCCAGTTCGCTGTCGAGCTTGGCATAGAGCGGCGTGCCCCATCCGGCGGGCACGCCGGTCGCTTCGCACGCGATCACCGCGCCGAGCGAGGAGCCCGCCTTGCGCGCATCGTCGACCAGCGCCTCCCAGCGTGCCGCCGCCTTGGCATCCGGACAGAAAAAGGGATTTTCGCCGATCTGCGCCGCGTCGAAATTACCATAGTCGATCGCATCGCCCCCGATCGCCTCGACCCAGGCGGTGATCGTCACCTCTGCCACCACCAGCCGCGCGACCGCGCCCGCCGCCACCCGGCTCGCCGTTTCGCGTGCCGAGGAACGCCCGCCGCCGCGATAGTCGCGAAGGCCGTATTTGGCGTCATAGGCATAGTCGGCATGGCCGGGGCGATAGGCGTTGGCGACTTCCGAATAGTCTTTCGATCGCTGATCGACATTTTCGATCATCAGGCTGATCGGCGTGCCGGTCGTCCGCCCCTCGAACACGCCGGACAGGATGCGGACCTGGTCCGGCTCCTGCCGCTGTGTGGTGAAGCGCGACTGGCCGGGGCGGCGCTTGTCGAGAAAGGGCTGCACATCGGTTTCCGCCAGCGCCAGCCCCGGCGGACATCCGTCCACCACCGCGCCGATCGCCGGTCCATGGCTTTCGCCCCAGGTCGTGAAGCGGAATGCCCGCCCGAAGGTGTTGAAACTCACGCTTGTGCTTCCGTATCTTGACCCAGCATCGCGAACGCCGCCGCATGGTTCGCCGCGCCGCGTGCGCGACACGCCAGCCGGTCGCCCTGCAGCGGCACCGCCATGAAATGTTCCCCGGCATAAGGCGAGGAAAATCCCGCCGCATGCTCGGTCGAAAAACCGAACCGGCCATAATAGGCCGGGTCGCCGAGCACGAAACACACCGCCGCCCCGGCATCGCCGAGATGGTTGAGGCCGCCCTGGATCAGCGCTTCGGCCACGCCCTGTCGGCGATAGGGGGCGGCGACCGCGACCGGGGCGAGCGCGACGCCGGGGATGACGCGCCCGTCCGCCTCGACCTGCATCCGGCTGAACGCGACCATCCCGGCAAGCTCGCCGCTCGCCTCGTCATCGGCGACCAGCGTCAGCACCATATCGCCGTCGACGCACAGCCGCTGCACCAGCATCGCCTCGTCCGCCGCGCGAAAGGCGCGCCGCAACAGCGCGTCGATCGCGGCGACATCGCCGCCGGTCGCGGGACGGATGGCGATGGTCATGTCAGGCCAGCGCGATGTCGGGCGCGTCCTCGGCCTTCATCCCGATGACATGATAGCCCGCATCGACATGATGGGTCTCGCCCGTCGTCCCGCGCGACAGATCGGACAGGAAATACAGGCCCGCACCGCCGACATCCTCGATCGTCACGTTGCGCTTGAGCGGCGAGTTCAGCTCGTTCCATTTGAGGATCAGGCGGAAATCGCCGATGCCGCTGGCCGCCAGCGTCTTGATCGGGCCCGCCGAAATCGCGTTGACGCGGATATTGTCGCGGCCAAGGTCCACCGCCAGATACTGAACGCTGGTCTCCAGCGCCGCCTTGGCCACGCCCATGACGTTGTAATGCGGGATGACCTTTTCCGCGCCGTAATAGGACAGGGTGAGCAGCGATCCGCCATCGGGCATCATCGCCGCCGCGCGCTTGGCCACCGCGACGAAGGAATAGACCGAAATGTTCATCGTCATCAGGAAATTGTCGAGGCTGGTGTCGACATAGCCGCCGCGCAGTTCGTTCTTGTCGGAAAAGCCGATCGCATGGACGACGAAATCGATCGTCGGCCAGCGCGCGGCCAGCGTCGCGAACGCCTTGTCCAGCTCGACCATGTCGGCGACGTCGCAGTCGATCAGGAAATCGCTGTCCAATTGTTCGGCGAGCGGGCGCACGCGCCGCTCCAGCGCCTCGCCCTGATAGCTGAACGCCAGTTCCGCGCCATGTTCGTGCAGCTTTTGCGCGATCCCCCATGCCAGCGAACGGTCATTGGCCAGGCCCATGATCAGCCCGCGTTTGCCCTGCATCAATCCGGTCACGTCTTACCCTCCGGCCCTTCTTGCCGTTCCTCTAGCGCCTTCTCGGGCGTTTCCGCCAGCGCGGCGTTCAATTCCGCGCCGATAACGACCCCAAAGCCGATGAGGAAGAAGAAGATGAGCGCGACCATCACCCCGGCAAGGCTGCCATAGGTGAGGCCATAGCCGCCGAAACCGGCAATCACCCACGGCAGCGCCATGGTGCAGGCCATCCACCACGCCGTGACGAAGGCGGGACCGGGCCATTTCGGGCAATTGGCGCGGCGATAGCGGGTCGGCGTCAGCGTATAGAACAGGATGTAGAGCGCGCCGAACAGCGCGATCGCGGGTGCCAGCCGCGTGATCGACACGATGCGTGCCGTGTCCGACGCGAACGGGATGACGCGATCGATGAACTGTTCGGCGCCGACCAGCAGCACCTGAAAGCTGAACGCCATCATCGCCAGGATGACCGATCCGATCACCATGCCTATCGCGCCCAGTTTCAGGCGCCAGAACGGCGTGCTCGACGCGATGCCATAGGCCTGGCGCAGGATCGCGCGCACCGTTTCGACGAAGCCCGATGTGGTCCACAGCCCGACCAGCGCGCCGAGCCACAACAGCGACCCCGATCGCGCTTCGAGAACTTCGAGGATGGCGGGGCGCAACAGGTCCGCGACCTCTGGCGGCACGGTGCGCAGGAACGCCGCCACCGCCTGAAGCCCGTCGCCCGTCCTCCCGACCAGCCGCGCGATCGCGGTCGCGACGATGAAAAAGGGGAACAGCGTCAACAGGCTGAGATAGGCAAGATTGCCCGCCTGGGTGAAGCCGTCGGTATAGGTGCCGACCGCCACCCGCTTGCCGACCTCGATCGCGCGTTCGGTGACGCCCAGGTCCGACAGCCGCCGCTTGAAGCCGCGGCGGCGCGCTTCGGGCGATTCAGGCGAGATCGGGTCGGTCACACCCGATCAGACGCCGAGCGGGGCGCGCGGGTTCCCTGACGGCGTCCATTGCGCGACGAATTCGGCGAGCTGCGCATCGTCTTTGGGCAGATCGACCATCAGCGTGACCAGCTGATCCCCGCGCCCCGCCTTGCCGTGAAAGCCCCGCCCCTTCAGCCGCAGCGTCATGCCCGACGATGCGCCTTTGGGCACGGTCAGCATCACCGCGCCTTCGGGCGTCGGCACACGCACCGAGGCGCCCTCGACCGCCTCTTTCAGCGTGATCGGCAGGTCGAGGCGGATGTTGTCGCCGTCGCGGGAATAGAAACGGTGCGGTTCGATCTCGATCGTGACGATCGCATCGCCATTTCCGCCGGGACCCGCATCGCCCTTGCCCGCCAGGCGCATCTGCGTGCCGGTGTCGACGCCCTTGGGCAGTTTCAGGTCGATCGTGCCGCCGTCGCGCAGCTGGATGCGCTGGGGCTTCAATGCCGCGGCATCCTCGAACGGGACGCGCAGGCGATAGGCGATGTTGGCGCCTTTGGCCGGTGGCGGGCGCCGCCCGAAGCCGCTGGAAAAGCCGCCGCCCTGCTGGCCGCCGAAACCGCCGCCGGGGCGACCGCCGAACAGCCCTTCGAAAATATCGCCCATATCCGGTTCGCCGCCGCCGCCGCCGCCGAAATCGAACCCCCCGCCGCCGGGGCGAAAGCCGCCCTGCGGCCCGCCGCGCGCGCCGCCGAACCCTGCACCGCACGGCGATGTCGGATTGCCCTCGCCCTCGATTTCGCCGCGATCGAACCGGGCGCGCTTGTCCTTGTCCATCAGCAGGTCATAGGCCTGCGTCACGATGCTGAACCGCTCGGCTGCCTTCGGATTGTCCTTGTTGCGGTCGGGATGGAGTTCCTTGGCGAGCTTGCGATACGCCTTCTTGACCTCGTCCTCGCTGGCCCCGCGCGAGACGCCCAATGTCGAATACGGATCGGCCACGTTCTTCCCCGGTTGATGCTGGTCGTTCCGCACCGGGCCGGTGCCGCGAACGACGCTTACCCCGCTACATCGGATCGGGCACCGATGGTTGCAAGTCAGGCCGTCGCGTCTAGCGGCTCGACATCCACCGAAACCTGCATGTCCTGCGCCCCCGAACCCAGCACGATGCCGTCGATCGGGGCGATGTCGGTATAGTCGCGACCGACCGCGACGACGACATGATCGCTCGCCATCCAGATGCCGTTGGTCGGATCGACCCCGACCCAGCCGCGCGCGGGGCCGCACCACAGCAGCACCCAGGCATGGGTCGCATCCGCCCCGACCAGGCGCGGCTGGCCGGGCGGGGGCAGCGTGCGCAGATAGCCCGAGGCATAGGCGGCGGGCAGCCCCGCCGCGCGCAGGCCGGAAATCATGATCTGTGCGAAATCCTGGCACACCCCGCCACGCTTGGCGAACGCCTCATGCGGGGGAGTGTCGACCAGCGTCGCGGCAGGGTCGAAGGTAAAGTCGCGCTGGATGCGCTGGGCGAGCGCGATCGCCGCTTCCAGCGCGTTGCGGTCAGGATCCAGTTCCTGCGCGCACCATGCCGCGATGTCGGGATCGAGCGGGATCAGCGGCGAGGGGAACAGATAGGCCGCCGGACTGGCCGGACCCGCGTCGCGGCTGTCGCGCGCCAGCCGCGCGACCTCGCCCAATGTCGGATCGTCGGGCGAGGGCATCGGCACCGCGCGATCCACGGTGATCTCGCACCGGCTTTCGATGGTCAAACTGGTCGCCGCCGCCTCGACCACCAGCCGCACGACATTGGCCAGGCCCGCTTCGGCCCGCGCCGGGGCGATCCGGCCGCCCGGTTCGACGCTGAGCGTATAGTCATGGATGCGCTGGCCCGACCAGATGATCGGCTTGAGCCGCAGATTGCAGCGCGCGAACGCGACCGGCTTGGCATAGTCGAACCGGGTGACGTGGCGGATCGCGTAACGCATCAGGCGAGGACGAGGCCGCTGGCGCGCAGCGGTTCCGCCCCCTGCAGGAAATAGCGCCGCGCAATCGCATCGGACAGATTGGCCAGCCGGTTGCCGAGTTCGATCATCGGCGCCTCGCCCAGGCCCGCCGCCTGCGTCGTCGCGATGATCGCGCCGAGTTCGGCGGCCTGTGCCTGTTGCGCCTCGGCCAGCCCGTCGTCGGACAGGACCGGCAATTTGGCGAGGTGATCGGCGATCGCCGCAACCTGAAAACCGATGCTGCGCGGATTGCCGGGGTCGAGCGCGACCAGATCGAGCACCGGCACCCGCGCGATGCCGGTCAGATAGCGCTGGCGATAGCTGATCTGGCTGTCGGCGACATCGAGCAGGGTGGACAGATCGTCGCTGGTCGCCTGCGCCGTGCCCAGCGCCAGCACCGCCCGGATCGCCGCGCCCGCCCGTTCGATGCGGCGGCCCAGATCGTGAAAGCGCCACGCATCGGTGCGTCCCAGATGCTCGGCGCTCATCCCGGCCAGCGCATAGTAACGCCGTTGCAACGATCCGGCGCGGTCAAGCTCGCTGCCCTTGGTCGGGAACGGCGCGTCGAGCAGGCGGATCATGTCGGCGGGCAGGCGATCGCGGCTGACCGCGCCGATGCCGCGCGCCTGACGGTTGATCGCGCGCACGCTGTTGCACCCGTCCGCCGCATCCATCGCCAGCGCGGCAAAACGGGTCAGGTCGGCGCGGCGCAGGCTGTCCGGCGCCGGGGCGGCGCCCGCGCCGACCACCAGGTCGACCAGCCGCTGCACGCTCGCGCTCGACAGCGCGGCGCCGGTATCGGCACTGATCGAATGGCCGAGCAGCGCGCGCACCAGCCCCAGCAGCGCCTCGCCCCGCTCAAGATAGCGGCCGAGCCAGAACAGATTGTCGGCGACCCGGCTGGGCAAGGTGCCGGGGTTGCGCCGCAGCTGCGTCGTATCGTCGCTGGGCAGCAGCGTTACCGGTTCCACCGGGTCGGGTCCGTGGATCACGACATCGGCGGACCAGTCGCCCGCGCCCATCACCGCCGCGCGCACATCGGGATGTTCGCCGATCTGCGCAAAGCCGCCGGGCAGGATGTGCCAGCCGCCATCGGCCCCGCGCGCCGCGAACACGCGCAGCGTGAACGGGCGCGCGGCCAGCCCCTGTTCGCCGACCACCGGCATGGTCGACAGCCGCACGACCTCTCGCCCGACATAATCCTGTGGCCGCCGCGCGAAATCGGCGAGCAGCGCGGCGCGTTGTTCAGGCGACATCTGCGACCCCAGCACCGCCGCGCCATCGGTCAGCACATTGGTCGGCACGCCAAAGGCCGATCCGATCACCATATTGTCGAGCTCGCTCGCGACTTCGGCGCATTCCCGCGGCTGGCCGCACCACCAGGTCGCGATATTGGCGAGCCCGAGTTCCCGGCCCGTCAACCGGGTGGAAAGGCGCGGGAGGAAGGCGGCGAAGGCGGGCGCCTCCAGCATCGCCGCACCTGGCGCATTGGCGATCACCACTTCATCCGCCGCCATCGCATCGATCAGCCCCGGCACGCCGATCGCCGAATGCGAATCGAACGCCAGCGGGTCGATCATCCGTGGATCGACGCGATGCCACAGCGCATCGACGCGCTTCAGCCCCGCAATGGTGCGCAGATACAGCCGGTCGTCCAGCACCGCCAGATCGCCGCCCTCGACCAGCAACAGCCCCAGATACCGGGCGAGATGCGCCTGTTCGGCATAGCTGGGGTTGAGCCGCCCCGGCGTCAGCAGGCCGATGCGCGGATCGCTGCGGCGGCAGCGCGCCGCCATCCCATCGCGAAACGCCACGAAGAACGGGGCGTGCCGCTCGATATTCAGCCGCGTCTGCAGCCCGCCCGCCAGCCGCGACATCGCCAGCCGGTTTTCCAGCGCATAGCCCGCCCCCACCGGCGCGCGCAGCCGGTCCGCCAGCACCCGCCAGTCGCCGCTTGGCCCCCGGCACAGATCGACCGCCATGAAGTTGAGGTGATAGCCGCCGGGTGGCGTCAGCCCGGCCATCGGGCGCAGGAAATAGGGGCTGCCCGTCACCAGCGCGGCGGGAATATGCCCGCCCGACACCAGCCGCTGCGGCCCATAGCAATCGGCCAGCACCGTTTCGAGTAGCTCGGCACGCTGCGCGACGCCGCGCGCGATGTCCGTCCATTCGTCCCTGGCGATCAGCAGCGGGATGGGCGAGAGCGGCCAGGGGCGCTCCTCCCCCTCTCCCGCGATGCGGAAACCGGTGCCGATATCCTCGGCATGGCGTTGTGCCCGCTCGCGCGCGCCGACCAGATCGCCGCCCGATCGCTCGGCCAGTTCCTCGAACGCCGCCTGCCAGGCCGGGCCGTCCGTCCCGGCGGCGATGAGCATGTCGGTGGCCGGGTTCGCAGCGCGATAATCGGCGATCCAGCGCGCCGCAATTGTCGCCGCGTCGTCCACCGATCTCACCACCGCGCTCGCCATATCCCGAACATTCCCCCTGGCTTGACTTGACGGCCCGTGAAGCGCGTTTTGGCGGCATTGATGCGGCGGTGCAATAAAGAACGCCCCGGCGAGCGACCGATCCGCCGTTCCCGCTCCCATCGCGGCGCATCTTTGGCTATGGCGCGGCGATGACCGATGATCCCTTCACCCTGTTCGACCAATGGTATGACGCCGCCCGCGCGCGCGAGCCGAACGATTCGAACGCGATGGCGCTCGCCACGGTCGATGCCGCGGGCCAGCCCGCGGTGCGGATGGTGCTGCTCAAGGGTCATGGCCCGGACGGCTTTATCTTCTACACCAACCATCAGGGGCGCAAGGCCGCCGATCTTGCCGCCAATCCGCGCGCCGCGCTGTTGTTCCACTGGAAATCGCTGCGGCGACAGATCCGGATCGAAGGACCGGTGACGCAAGTCGACGATGCACTGTCCGACGCCTATTTCGCCAGCCGCAGCCGCGATTCGCAGCTTGGCGCCTGGGCCAGCGACCAGTCGCGCCCGCTCGACAGCCGCGCGACGTTCGAGGCGCGCTATCAGGCGATGCGCGAACGGTTCGAGGGCGGGCCGGTGCCCCGCCCGCCGCATTGGGGCGGCTATCGCGTCAGCCCCGAACGGATCGAATTCTGGCAGGACCGCGAACACCGGCTGCACGAACGCAACCTTTATGTGCGCACGCCGACCGGCTGGGATCGCGGCATGCTTTATCCATGACCGTCACCGCGACCCGCGCCGCGATCGCCAGCGTCGCGACCGCGATCCTTCTCGGCGGGCTGAAAAGCTATGCCGTGTGGCAGACCGGGTCGGTGGCGATGCTCGCCAGCCTTGCCGACAGCCTGCTCGACCTGTTCGCCTCGCTCGTTACGCTCGCCGGGGTGCGGATCGCCGCGCAACCGGCCGATCGCGAACACCGTTTCGGCCATGGCAAGGCTGAGGCGCTGGCGGCGCTGTTCCAGGTCGCGCTGATCTCCGTCTCCGCCACCTTCATCGCGGTGCGCGCGGTCGAACGGTTCGTATCGGGCGATGTCGCGGCGCAGGCCGAGGCGGGGATCGCGGTATCGCTGGTCGCGATCGTCGCGACGCTGGCGCTCACCAGCTATCAGAAGCGTGCGGTCGCGGCGTCGGGATCGATCGCGATCAAGACCGACCGGCTGCACTATCAATCCGATCTGCTGCTCAATGGCGGGGTGATCGTCGCGCTGGTCGCCGAACAATATTTCGCGCTGCGCGGTGCCGATCCGGCATTCGGCATCCTGATCGCACTGTGGCTGCTCCATGGCGCGTGGCGCGCGGCGAGCGCGGCGATGGATCAGCTGATGGACCGCGAATGGCCCGACAACAAACGGCGCGCATTCGTCGAGATCGCGGCGCAGCAGCCGGGGCTGGAAAGCCTGCACGATCTGCGCACGCGCACCAGCGGCAACCGGGATTTCGTCCAGTTCCACATCCATCTGCCCGCGCAAATGAGCGTGGCGAGCGCGCATGACGTGACCGAGGCGCTCGAACAACGGCTGGAGGCGGCCTTTCCCGGCACCGAAATCCTGATTCATATCGATCCGGTCGGCCAGGTCGACCAGCCCGGCGATCCGCTGCGCGAGGCCGATGAGATCGGCAGGCTAAAGGACATATGATGCGGCTGCCCTTCGTTCAGATCGACGCCTTTGCCGATCGGCCGTTCACCGGCAATCCGGCGGCGGTCATGCCGCTCGACCGCTGGCTCGACGATGCGGTGCTGCAGGCGATCGCGCAGGAGAACAACCTTGCCGAAACCGCCTTTCTGGTGCCGGACGAGACCGGGGCCGCCGATTATGAACTGCGCTGGTTCACCCCGGCGGTCGAGGTCGATCTGTGCGGCCATGCGACGCTGGCGAGCGGCCATTTCCTGCTCGCTGACGATCCGGCGCGGTCGGCGGTGCGTTTTCGCACGCGGCGGGCGGGCATCTTGTCGGTCGCGCGCGCGGGCGATGGCTATGCGATGGCGCTGCCCGCCTATCCGCCGACGCCGGTGGCGATGCCGGAACTGCTTGCGGCGCTCGGCGTCGACCGGGGGACGGTGCTGTGCCATTCCAATGGCTATGACCTGACCGTGCTCGACGATGCCGACGCGGTGCTGGCGCTGCGCCCGGATTTTCGCGCGCTCGGGCGGATCGGGCACACGCTCAACATCGTCACCGCGCCGGGGATCGACACCGATGTGGTCAGCCGGGTGTTCGCCCCCGCCGCCGGGATTGACGAGGATCCCGTCACCGGATCGGCGCACTGCGTGCTGACCCCCTATTGGACATCGCGCCTGGGCCGCGCGCGCTTCACCGCGTTTCAGGCGAGTGCGCGGGGCGGCCATGTCGATTGCGAGCTGACCGGCGATGGCGTCCTGCTGCGCGGCAACTGCGTGACGGTGATCGAAGGGGTGTTCGCGCTGTAGCTCAGGCGGCGGCCAGTTCGGCGCGTTCGGTCGCCTCGATCCAGCCGCCGCCCAGGATGCGCTCGCCCGCATACAGCACCGCGGCCTGACCCGGCGCGACGCCATATTCGGGCGAATCGAAGATCACCCGGTCGCCCGCCAGTCGCGCCGGGGCGGGTTTGGCCATCGACCGCACCTTCGCACTGATCGGCCCCGTATAATCGCCGCCCAGCCAGTTGATCCCGCCGATCCGCGCCGCGCGCACCGCCAGCGCCGATTTGGGGCCGACCACCACCTGTCGCGCGGCGGCATCGACCCGCACGACATAAAGCGGTTCGGGACTGCCGCCGATCTCCAGCCCGCGGCGCTGGCCGACGGTGAAATGGATCGTCCCGCGATGTTCGCCCAGCTTGCGCCCGCCTTCATCGACGATATCGCCCGCCGTGTCGGCATCGGGGCGCAGTTTCTTGAGCAGTCCGGCATAATCGCCGTCGGGGACGAAACAGATGTCCTGGCTGTCGGGCTTGCCCGCGACGCCAAGGCCGATCTGCGCGGCGATTTCGCGCACCTGTGCCTTGGGCATGCCGCCCAGCGGAAAGCGCAGGAAATCGAGCTGTGCCGCCGTGGTCGCGAACAGGAAATAGCTCTGGTCGCGCGCCGGATCGGCGCCCTTGTGCAATTCCGGCCCCTGCGGTCCCATCACCCGCCGGACATAATGGCCGGTGGCGAGGCAATCGGCGCCAAGATCGCGGGCGAGCGCGAACAGATCGGTGAATTTCGGCCCCATATTGCATTTGACGCAGGGGATCGGCGTGCGCCCTGCGAGATATTCGTCGGCGAAATCGTCGATCACCGCGTCGCGAAAGCTGCTTTCATGGTCGAACACATAATGGGCGATGCCCAGGCGATCGCACACCGCGCGCGCATCGCGAATGTCGCGGCCTGCGCAGCAGCTGCCTGCGCGCCCGACCGCCTCGCCATGGTCGTAGAGCTGCAACGTAACGCCGATCGTTTCCGCCCCGGTCCGCGCCGCCAGCGCCGCGACCACCGAACTGTCGACGCCGCCCGACATGGCGACGACGATCCGCCGCGCCGAAACCGGGCCGTCGAGCTGAAAATCACCCAGGGGGAAAACGCCATCGTCCATCGCCGCGCACATAGGGTGCCGCCGGTCGCGATGCAAAAGCGGCGGGCATTTACCGCCCTTTCAGCCTTCGCCGCTATCCCGGCTGCATGATTTCGACTCAAGGTGAGTGGCGTTCGTGGACCTGAGCTTCCGATTCGACCGCGACATTTCGGTGACGGCGATTCCCACCGGGCTGGCGGTGCTGATGGTCGGCGTCGCCGCGCGTCAGGCGGCCAGTCCGACCGCGCGGCTGCAGGGCCATCTGGCCCGCGCGCAGCCGATGCGCGGCCTGCTCGCGCCCGTGCACGGCGCGTTCAATGCCGCCGTCGCCACCGCGCTAACCGGCTGGAAAGACCGATGAAGACGCCGTTTACCCTGCCGCTTAGTCGATGCTCAAGTCGCGGCGCTTATGGTCGTTACAGAACAAAGACGGGGGCCCCCCGCCCTGATCGAGGTAGGTGATGATCGAAAACCAGAAAATCAGACCGGCAAAGGTGATCGGACCGCTTGGCGAGCCGTTGACGCTCGAAACGCTGCCGCCGCCGATGACGACCCGCTGGGTCGTGCGGCGCAAGGCGGAAGTGGTGGCCGCGGTCAATGGCGGGCTGCTTACCGTCGATGAAGTGTGCGACCGCTATAATCTGACGGTCGAGGAATTTGCCGGGTGGCAGCGCGCGATCGACCGGTCGGGCATGCCCGGCCTGCGCGTCACCCGCATCCAGCATTACAAATCGCTTTACGAGCGCCAGCAGAAATACTGACCGCTCAAATCTTCATGGTCTCTCCCATCCGCCCGCGCCGAACACGCGGGCGGAACCATTTTCGGGCGGTGTGTTTCCCGTTTGTTGGGT
>CADEEK010000026.1 GCA_902826325.1 uncultured Sphingomonadales bacterium | reverse complement strand
GGTGCTGGCGCGCAAATATCGGCCGAAGAATTTTCATGAGCTGATCGGCCAGGATGCGATGGTGCAGACGCTGGCCAACGCGATCCGGCGCGACCGGCTGGCGCATGCGTTCCTGCTGACCGGCGTGCGCGGGGTGGGCAAGACATCGACCGCGCGGCTGATCGCCAAGGCGCTGAACTGTATCGGCGCGGACGGGCAGGGCGGGGCGACGATCGACCCGTGCGGGGTGTGCGAACCGTGTCGCGCGATCGCCGAGGGGCGGCATATCGATGTGATCGAGATCGACGCGGCCTCCAACAACGGCGTCGACAATGTGCGCGAGATGACCGAGGCGGTGCGCTATGCCGCCGTGTCGGCGCGTTACAAAATGTATATCATCGACGAAGTTCACATGATGTCGAAGCCCGCGTTCAACGCGCTGCTGAAAACGCTGGAGGAACCGCCCGCGCATGTGAAATTCCTGTTGGCGACGACCGAGGTGGACAAGGTGCCGGTGACGGTGCTGTCGCGATGCCAGCGGTTCGACCTGCGCCGCATTCCCGCCGAAACGCTCGCCGCGCATTTCGCGCAGGTGGTGGAGGCGGAGGGCGCGGACGCGGAGGCGGAGGCGCTGGCGATGATCGCGCGCGCCGCCGAGGGATCGGCACGCGACGGGCTGTCGATCCTGGATCAGGCGATCGCCCATGCCGGGATGGAGGGCGGGGCCGTCACCGCCGACGCCGTGTGCACCATGCTGGGCCTGTCCGACCGCAACGCGATCCGCGCGCTGTTCGATCATATCGTCATCGGCGATGCGCCCGCCGCGCTGGCGGCGTTGCGCGGCCAATATGATCTGGGCGTCGATCCGCAGGCGGTGATGAAGGCGCTGCTGGAAACGGTGCATCGCATCACGCTGGCGCGGCTGGGCAATGATGCGATTCCGGGGCAGGCGGCGGAGGAGACGGCGGCGCTGGCCGATTGGGCGGGCAAGCTTGGTTTTCCGGCGCTGCACCGGCTGTGGCAATTGCTGCTCAAGGGGCATGACGAGGTGCTGCGCGCGGTGCTGCCGATCGAGGCGTGCGAAATGGCGCTGCTGCGCGTGATTCATGCATCGACGCTGCCTGATCCGGGCGAACTGGCGCGGCGGCTGGCCGATGGCGCGCCGATCGGGGCAGGACCGGCCACGGCGCCTGCCGCGCCCGCCCAGGCCGCGGCGCCCCGCGACCTGGCCGAAACGCTGGAGCGGCTGGAGGCGGCGCACGAACATCATGTCGCGGCGCGCGCCCGCAACCTGATGCGCGTGATTGCGTTCGAAGCGCCGGTGATCGAAGTGAGCAGCCACCATCTGCCCGCCGATCTGGTCAGCGATTTCGAGGCGGCGATCCGCCGCGTGCTCGGCAAACGCTGGCAGCTCAAGGTGAGCGATGTGCCGGGCGGCGCGACGCTGAGCGAAACCAGGGCCGCCGATGCCAAGGCGGCGCGCGACGCGGTGCTCGAATCGCCGCTGGTCGCCGCCGCCATGGAAGCCTTTCCCGACGCCGAATTGATCGGCTGGACCCCAGACAGGAGGACCGCGTGAAGAGTATCGAAGACATTATGGCGATGGCGCAGAACGTCCAGAACGAGCTGAGCAAGGCGCAGGCCAACCTTGACGGGATCGAGGTCGAGGGCGTGTCGGGCGGCGGGCTGGTCAAGGTGAAGGCGACCGCCAAGGGACGGATCATCGGCGTCGACCTGGACGAATCGCTGTTGTCGCCGTCGGAAAAGCAGATGCTCGAAGACCTGATCGCCGCCGCGCTCAACGATGCGCGGACCAAGGCCGATGCCGCGGCGCAGAGCGAGATGTCGAAGCTGTCGAGCGGTATCCCGTTGCCGCCGGGGTTCAAGCTGCCGTTCTGAAATCGGCGCGGCGGGCCGGGCCGTCAGACCAGGTCGAGTTCCAGCCGCTTGCCCAGCGTTGCCGCTGCGCGTGCGACGGTCTCCAGCGTCACATTGTAGACGTCGGGGTTCAACAGCCGGTCGAGCTGGGCGCGGCTGGTGCCCATTCGCTTCGCCATGTCCGTTTTGGACAGCTGTTGATCGTTCATTTCGGTCACCAGCTTCAGCGCCAGGATGCGCTTGAACGCTCGCGCCCTGACCAGTTCGCCTATCCCCTCGCGCTGCAGCGCCTGCGACAGGGAGGGAAGCGTCTCGCGTGGATCCAATTCCACATCGGTATCAGACATATATCGCCTATTTATATGCCTTCCGGATCAGCTGGGCGCGGCGAATATCTTCCCGCGTCGCGCCCTCATGCCCCGCTCTGAATCCGTGAAGGACTATGTAGCAATCGCTTTCCGACAGAAGGGCGAACAGCAGGACGGCGTGGCGGCCATTCGCGATCGAGCGGGAATATTCCCAGATCCCGTCGCCCATGTCGCGACAATTCAACGCCGATGGACCTGCATTCGCGATGACGAACAGGTCCTCCAGAACCGGATGCTGGTGGTCCCCAAGGGAAATCAGAAAGCGGCCGACATCGATTTCAGCCCCGTCATTGTAGAAATACACCTCGCGCATTGATGTGTCTCCATCTGTCGGCACATTGGCCCGGTCTGACCGCGGACCGCGGTGCCGGATCGAACTTGATCACGCACATTTCCTGTTCTCCTTTGACATCCACCTGGGACGCAGGGCGTATCGTATATGATACATGGATCGCTCGCAAGCGGGGTTTTCTTCGGTCGGCCAAAGCGGCGGGCAAGGAACAATCCCGATGGCGTGGTCGTTACGGCTCGCAACTGAACATATTTGGAGATGCGAGATGAGTGACGACCGGACCGAGACGACCCGCGCGGAAACGCCCAGCCATACGACGACGATCGTCGAGCGGCGCGGTGGCGGCGGAGGGCTGATCATCGGCATCATCGCGCTGGTGATCGTGGTCGTCGGCGCCTTTTACTTTCTGAGCGAGACCGGCAGCGAGGCGCGCAAGGACGATGCCATTGCCGAAGCCGCCAAGAGCGTCGGCGATACCGCGGACAAGGCGGGCGATGCGATCGACAAGGCGACCCCGAAGGAGTGAAGGTGGCGCGGGGGGACGATCTGGTCTGCCCCGCCATCTTTTCGTTACCCCGGCCTTTAGCCGGAGTCCCGCTTCGTCGATTGCCCCCGGTAGCGGGACCCCGGCTCAAGGCCGGGGTGACGGGAATGGGGCGAGTGGCGATCGGCGCTTATCTCAAACAGGCATCCAGCCCCTGTCTTTGCACCACGCCGATCCGTGCGGCGATCGAGTTGCCGTAGCGGCGGGTGAACCCTTGCGGTGCGATACCCGCGCGCTTCTTGGGCAGCGGCAACACCGCAGCGATGCGGGCCGCCTCGGCGCGGGTCAGCCGGTCGGCGCCATGTTTGAAATAGCGGCGCGCGCCCGCTTCCACACCATAGGTGCCGATGCCGGTTTCGGCGACGTTGAGATAGACTTCCATGATCCGCTGCTTGGGCCAGATCAGCTCGATCAGCAGCGTGAACCAGGCCTCAAGGCCTTTGCGGAAATAGCCGCCGCCCTGCCACAGGAACACGTTCTTGGCCGTCTGCTGGCTGATTGTCGATCCGCCGCGCAGCACCTTGCCGCCCCTGGCATTGCGATACATCGCCGCGGCCATGGCGTCGTAATCGAAGCCGCCATGGGTGCAGAAACGCGAATCCTCCCCCGCGATCGCGGCGCGCGCCATATCCGGGTCGATCCGTTCGATCGGCACCCATCGCTTCGTCGCGCCATGGCCCGCCAGCACGTCGCCGATCATCGTCCAGGTTATGGGCGGGGGCACGAAACGGTAGATGACAACCATCGTAACCGACAGGGCGATGAAGGCGAGGAGGGCCTTGCCTGCCCATAGCCCGATGCGGCGGCGGATCGATCTGGCGGGTCTGGCGGGTCGCTGCACAGGTTCGAGTTCCGGCTCAGGGTCGGATGAGGGCATGCGCCAGTGCGATGTCGAGGCGCTGTAAACGCCCGCCGCCTCTTGTGCCGCATTTCTTCGCCGATCCATCAACTGCCGCACCCCATCGTTACCCAGCCTTGGAGCGGACGCCCGCTGTCACGACTGCTGACAGAAGCGGGACCCCGGCTCAAGGCCGGGGTGACGGTACGTCGGAATTTGCGGCGGATCAGCCGATGGCGAGCAAGCGGCGGTCGCCGGCAAGGCGCATCATCGCCTTTTGCAGCTTTTCGAAGGCGCGGACCTCGATCTGGCGGACGCGCTCGCGGCTGACGCCATAGACCTGGCTCAATTCTTCCAGCGTCTTGGGGTCGTCGGTCAGGCGCCGTTCGGTCAGGATGTGCTTTTCGCGCTCGTTCAATTCGTCCATCGCCTCGACCAGCATGCCGTGGCGGACATCGCTTTCCTGCGCTTCGGCGACCACTTCGTCCTGCAGCGCACTGTCATCGGCCAGCCAGTCCTGCCACTGGCCCTCGCCATCCTCGCGCATCGGCACGTTGAGCGAGGTGTCGCCGCCCATCGCCATGCGCCGGTTCATCGAGGTCACTTCATCCTCGGTCACGCCCAGATCCCTGGCGATCTTGGCGAGATGTTCGGGGCTCAGATCGCCATCGTCGAACGCATCCAGCTTGGCCTTCATCCGGCGCAGGTTGAAGAACAGCTTTTTCTGTGCGGCGGTGGTGCCCATTTTGACGAGGCTCCACGAACGCAGGATAAATTCCTGGATCGACGCGCGAATCCACCACATCGCATAGGTGGCGAGGCGGAAGCCGCGATCGGCCTCGAACTTCTTCACCCCCTGCATCAGGCCGATATTGCCTTCGGAAATCAGTTCGGACACCGGCAGGCCATAACCGCGATAGCCCATCGCGATCTTGGCGACGAGGCGCAGATGGCTGGTCACGAGCTGGGCCGCGGCATCGGCGTCGCCATGTTCCTCGAACCGCTTGGCGAGCATATATTCCTGCTCGGGCGCGAGGATCGGAAATTTCTTGATCTCGGCCAGATAGCGGTTGAGGCTTTGCTCACCACCCAATGCAGGTATCGTCGCCGGGACGTTGCTGCCGCTTGCCATGATCACTTACTCCCTTTGCTGGGCATTGCGTCCCTGTCAGGCGACGCTGCCGTTGCGGCCCTCTTTATACGACGAGCCTGTTGAACAGTTCCTGCATATCGGCAGGCATTTCGCTATCGAACGCCAGAGCGTGGCCATTTATGGGATGAATAAACCCCAAATGCGCCGCGTGTAAGGCCTGACGATGGAAACCGATCGTTTCCAATGTCTCACGGTGTTCCTTCTTCGTTCTACCGTAAACCGGGTCGCCGATCAACGGGTGGCCGATCGACGCCATGTGCACGCGCACCTGGTGGGTGCGCCCGGTTTCCAGCCGGCATTCGACCAGCGCCGCCGCGTGCAGCTGACGAAGCTGACATAAACGCCAATGTGTCACGGCCCGTTTCCCGCCCGCAACGATCGCCATCTTCTTGCGGTTTTGCGGGGAGCGCGCAAGGGGCGCATCGACGGTGCCGCCTGACAGTTTCGGTCGGCCCGACACGATCGCGCGATAGCGGCGGTCGATCGAATGCGCCTTGAACTGGCGGGCGAGGCCGACATGGGCGGGATCGGTCTTGGCCGCGACCATCAGCCCCGACGTATCCTTGTCGATGCGATGGACGATGCCCGGCCGCGCGACGCCGCCGATGCCCGACAGGCTGCCCGCGCAATGATGGAGCAGCGCGTTGACCAGCGTGCCGTCGAGATTGCCCGCCGCGGGGTGGACGACCAGCCCGGCCGGTTTGTCGATGACGATCAGATGTTCATCCTCGAACACCACGTTCAGCGGAATGTCCTGCGGCGTGTTGTGCGCGGCATCGGGCTGGGGGACGTTGAGCGTGAAGCGCGCGCCGGCGGGCGCCTTTTTCTTGGGATCGCGCACCAGCCCGTCGGGTCCGGTGACGTTGCCGGTGGAGATCAGCGCCTTGATCCGTTCGCGCGACAGTGTGGGCAGCGCATCGGCCAGCGCACGGTCGAGCCGCCAGCCATCGGCACCGTCCGCGATCCGCGCTTCGAAAGTGGCCACCCCCTGGTCCATTCTGATAGGTGAAATGGGCATGACGATCCGGATTTCAAGCTGTGTTATCGACCTAATCCAGCGGGCCGCTGTCGCGGCGGCACCGGACGAGGCGTGCGGCCTGTTGTTCGGTGACGACGACGCGATCGATCGCGCGACCATCGCCGCCAATGTCGCCGCCGATCCGCGCCGCCGGTTCGAGATCGACCCGGCGGCGCTGTTCGCCGCGATCCGCGCCGAACGCGCGGGGGGTGCGCGCGTTGTGGGATATTGGCATTCGCATCCATCGGGCGATGCCGCGCCGTCGCCGACCGACGCGGCGATGGCGCGGGACGATGGCATGTTGTGGCTGATCGCCACCGGCACGGCGTTCACCCTGTGGCGGGCGGTCGCAGCGGGACGGCATGGGCGGTTCGATCCGGTCGATATTTCAGTCGGTTAGGGCTGGAACGTTTCGCCCCCGCGCGTCGTTCTGCCCCCGACCAAGAAGGGAATTCGATCATGTTGTGGACCATCGCCGTCATCCTGCTTGTCCTGTGGCTGTTGGGCTTTTCGCTCAATGTCGCGGGCGGGATCATCCATTTGCTGCTGGTCATCGCGCTGATCGTGATCGTCGTGCAGTTCCTGCAGGGGCGGCGCGTCTGACGCGGCAGGGGATCAGCTTCCCCCGCCACTCCCTCCATCGCTGGCGAGCGCGGTGATCGCCGCCAAGGCGTCGTCGAACCGGCCTTCGGCTTCGGCATGGCGCAGGAAGCCGACCCGTTCCACCAGGATTTCGCGCGGCGTGGGTTGCCGGTCGAGGATTGCCATCACCTCGTCCGCAAAATCGTCGAGCGGCTGATAGCCCGTGCGCGTGCGCTGACCGGGGGTCAGATCGGTCTGCACGGCGGGCGGGGCGAGTTCGAGCACCTCGACCTGCCCCGCCAGCGCGTCGCGCAGCGAAATCGTGTAGCTGTGCAGCGCCGCCTTGGTCGCGCTGTAGGTCGCGGCGGTGACGAGCGGGACGAAGGCGAGGCCGGACGTCACGTTGACGATCGCGGCGTCGGCGCGGCGTTTGAGGTGATCGACCAGCGCGTCGGTCAGGCGGATCGGGCCGAGCAGATTGGTACGGATCGTCGCTTCGGCATCGGCAAGGTCGCGCGCGCCCGACAGATTTTCGTGCCGCATGATTCCGGCATTGTTGATCAGGACGTTGATCGCGGGATGTTCGGCGACGACCCGCCGTGCAAAATCGGCGATGCCCGCCGCGCTGTCGATGTCGAGCGGCATTGCATGCATGTTTGCGCGGCCCGCAATTGCCTGATCCAGCGCGTCGCGGCGGCGTCCCGCGACGATCACGACATTGCCCGCATCGTGCAGCCGGTGCGCCAGCGCGGCGCCGATGCCCGATCCGCCGCCGGTGATGAGGATGGTGTTGCCGGTGGATTTCATGTGCTTGCTCCTTGCTGCGAAGCACGGATCTAGGCGTTCACAAACCGCTGGTAAGAAGGCACCCGAAAGATTTATACGCACCCGATGGAGAGTATGGCGGCATCGGGCGAATGGCATGCATCGGACCCGCGCGTCGACGCGCTGGTCCATGACCTGATCGGTGCGGTGGCCGACAAATGGACGATGATCCTGCTGGAAACGCTGGAGGAACGCGGCGAGCTGCGCTTCACCCAGATTGCGCGGGCGGTGCCGGGGATCAGCCAGAAGATGCTGACCCAGACATTGCGGCGGATGGAGCGCGACGGGATGGTGACGCGCACCGTTCATGCGGTCGTGCCGCCGCGGGTCGATTATCGCCTGACCGATCTTGGCCACAGCCTTGGCGAAGCCTTTTGCGGGGTGTGGCATTGGGCGGAGGCGCATGTCGATACGGTGGCGGCGGCGCGCGCCGCGTTCGACGATCGCGCGGGATGAGCGGCGCGGCGAACCTTGCAGCATCGGCGCCGCTGCGCCAAAAGGCGCGCAGTTTTGTTGCGGCGCCGGTTCGGTGGCGCCGGATCAGCCGAATGACGGAGCGGACCGCTTGAATATCTCCCCGACCGATTTCGCCAGCCTGTTATGCTCGCGCCTGTGCCACGATCTGCTCAGCCCGGTCGGCGCGCTCAACAACGGGCTGGAACTGCTTGCCGACGAACATGATCCCGAAATGCGCCAGCGGTGCCTGGAATTGCTGGCCGAAAGCGCCAAGGCGAGCGCGAACAAGCTGAAGTTTTTCCGGCTGGCATTCGGTGCGGCGGGCGGCTTTGGCGATACCGTCGACACGCGCGAGGCGCAGGCGGCGATCGAGGGGCTGTTCGGCGACAATCACCGCGTGTCGATCGGGTGGATGATCGAGGACCCGGTGTTGCCCAAACAGGCGATCAAGGTGCTGCTCAACCTCGCGCTGATCGGCGGGGATGCGCTGGTGCGCGGCGGACAGCTCGATATCGGCGCGGAAATGCGCGACGGGATGGTCGAGATCGTCGTGCGCGCGACCGGCGCGCGGATCGTGCTCGACCAGGAATTGCGCGGTGCGTTGACCGGCGATGCGGGCGATGTTGCCGTCACGCCGCGCGCCGCCGCCGCTTATCTTGCCAACGAACTGGTCAAGCAGGGCGGCGGGCAGTTGCAGGTGTCGCCGCCCGATGCCGAGGTGCTGTTGTTCGGGGCGGCGTTCACGGCCTGACGGTGGCGCCGGTTCGGTTATCGCCCGCGCTGTCGGCCCGGGGCCGGGCGCAGGGGCGGATCATCGGCGACTTTTGCGATGCGCATGCGGTGACACCCTATGACACGATCCTCTATACGCCCGCGCCGCGCGACCGGGATGCGTTCGCGGCGATGGTGGCGGCGCGGCTGATCCGGCGGGAGGGGCGGGCCTATTATTGGTTCGACCGCAACGCCTGGGACGCGGCGCTGGCGGCGCGGCGGCGGCGGATGGTGCCGGTGGCGATCGGCGTGGCGCTGGCGATCGCCGGGGTGGCGATGCTGTTTTATCAGGGGTGATGGGGATGGCGCCGTTGGATCTGGCCCAGCATCGCGTGCAGCGGCATTTCGCCGATCACCGCGCGCTGTCGCCCGACGGCGCGATCGAGTTCGCGCCATCCGGCCCCGCCGAGCGGCAGGCGTTCGAGCAGTTGCGTGCGCGCGGCGTGATCCGCCAGACCTCGCCCGCGCATTTCTGGTTCGATCTCGACCGGATGGGGCGCCAGCGCCCGCGCCGCCGCGACCCGCGCCTGGCGATCGCGGCGGGCGCGGGGATCGTGCTGATCTGGCTTGCGCTGATGCTTTATTGGACGTGAGCGTAGTGGGGGCTGTTCAGCCGGACGCCGCGCCCGCCTCACTGAATTGCAGGGTGGCGAGGCGGGCGTAGAGGCCGCCTTTGGCGACCAGTTCGGCATGGGTGCCGGTTTCGACGATGCGGCCTTCGTCCATCACCACGATCCGCTTGGCCGCGCGCACGGTGGCGAGGCGGTGGGCGATGACCAGGGTGGTGCGACCGTGCATCAGATGTTCGAGCGCATTCTGCACCAGCCGTTCGCTTTCGGCGTCGAGCGCGCTGGTCGCTTCGTCGAGCAGCAGGATCGGCGCATCGCGCAGCAGCGCGCGGGCGATGGCGATGCGCTGGCGCTGGCCGCCCGACAGGCGGGCGCCATCCTCGCCCAGAAACGTGTCCAGCCCCTGTGGCAGTTCGCGCAGGAATTCGGCGGCGTTGGCGGCTTCGGCGGCCTGCCAGATCGCCTCCTCGCTCGCGTCCCAGCGGCCATAGCGCAGATTGTCGCGCGCGCTGGCGGCGAAGATCACCGTGTCCTGCGGCACCATCGCCATGCGGGCGCGGATCTGTGCGGGATCGGCGGCGCGGACGGGGATATTGTCGACCTGCACGGTGCCAGCTTCGGGATCGTAGAAGCGCTGGACAAGCTGGAACAGCGTCGATTTGCCCGCGCCCGACGGGCCGACCACCGCCACCGTTTCGCCGGGTGCAACGGCGAGCGTGAAGTCGCTGAGCGCGGCGACTTCGGGACGGGTGGGATAGCGGAAGGTGACGTTGTCGAAGGCGATCGCGCCGAGCGGGGGATCGGGCAGGGGGACGGGATCGGCGGGGGCGGCGATGTCGGGTTGCTGTGCGAGCAGTTCGGCGAGGCGGCTGGCCGCGCCCGATGCGCGGAGCAGGTCGCCATAGACTTCGGTCAGCGCGCCGAACGCGCCTGCGACCAGGCCGGTGGTGAGCACGAAGGCGGTGATCGACCCGCCGGAAATCCGCCCCTCTGCCACGCCATAGACGGCGTCCCACATGATGAGGGTGATGGCGGTGAACAGCAGCAGGATGACGAGTGCGGTCATCAGCGCGCGCGTGCCGAACCGCTTGCGCGCGGTGGCGAAGCCGCGGTCGACCGCGTCGCGGAACCGTTCGCCCTCCCGCGCCTCCTGCCCGAAGGCCTGCACGATCCGCATCGCGCCCAGCGTTTCCGATGCGATCGAGCCGATATCGGCGACGCGATCCTGGCTGGTCCGCGAAAACTGGCGCACGCGGCGGCCGAGCCACATGATCGGCAGCACGATCACCGGGATGCCGATGATCAGATAGGCGGCGATGCGTGGCGCGAGCACGAACATGTAGATGGTGCCGCCGATCGCGATCAGCAGGTTGCGCAGCGCCACCGACACGGTCGTCCCGACAATCTGTTCGACCACCGCGGTATCGGCGGTCAGGCGGCTGGCGATTTCCGACGGGCGGTTTTCCTCGAACCATTTGGGCGGCAGGCGCAACAGGTTGCGGTGCACCGCCACGCGCATGTCGGCGACCGTGCGTTCACCCAGCCAGGAGACGAAGAAGAAGCGCATCGCCGTGGCGAAGGCGAGCACCACGACAACGAGCAGCAGCCCTTCGAAATAGCCGCCGATGCGCGACGGGTCGGCACCCGGCCCGAACCCCTTGTCGACCACTTCCTTGAAGGTGCGGGGGATCCACAGGGTCGCGCCTGCCGCAAGGATCAGCGCGACGATGGCGAGGCCGAGCTGCAGCGGATAGCGGCTGGTATAGCCCCATACGATCATCAGGTTGGACAGCTTGCGCGTCGGCGCGGCGGGTGCGGGCTTTGAGATGGGCGCGGCCATGCGCGCCGCCTAGCCCGAACGGCTGGCCAAGGGAACCACTATCCTGATCGCAGGCCTGATCGCAGGCCTGATCGCAGGCCTGATCGCAGGGCAGCGACTGCCCCGGATCGGGCCGCGCGCAGGGATCGGCTGTTGCGCCGCAACATGGCGGCGTGATAGGCGTGCGCGGCTGCCGGACTCGGGCGGTGTGGCCAGGATTTCGGTTGCCGATGCTCTACAATGCCTATGAATTGCAACGATCGATGCTGGCGGGCGCCAGCGCGCTGGCCAATTTCAGCGCCGGTCTGCTGAACAATCCGGCCAATCCCTTCGCCTATTTCGGTGGCGGGCCGATTCTCGCCTCTGCGCTTGAAGTGTTCGCCCATGCCTCCGCGCCGCGCGGCAAGCCCGAATTCGGGCTGACCCGCACGATCATCGACGGCAAGCCGGTCGAGGTGCATGAGGATGTCGTGCTGCGCAAGCCGTTCGGCCAGCTCAAGCATTTCGTGCGCGACGGGGTCGAGGGCGGGCCAAAGCTGCTGATCGTCGCGCCGATGAGCGGCCATTACGCCACGCTGCTGCGCGGCACGGTCGAGCGGATGCTGCCGGTCGCCGATGTCTATATCACCGACTGGCGCGACGCGAAGCTGGTGCCGCTGGCCGATGGGCGGTTCGACCTGGACGATTATGTCGATTATCTGATCGAATTCCTGGCGACGATCGGTGCTGAAGGCGATCCGCGCCCGCATTTGCTCGCCGTGTGCCAGCCCTCGGTCCCGGCCTATGCCGCCACCGCGCTGATGAACGCGGACCAGCATCCCAACCGGCCGAAGACGCTGACGATGATGGGCGGGCCGGTCGACACGCGCGAGGCGCCGACCGCGGTCAACACGCTGGCCACCGAACGGCCGCACAGCTGGTTCGAACAGAATGTCATCGCGACCGTGCCCGCCACCTATTCGGGCGCGGGCCGCCGCGTTTATCCGGGCTTTCTGCAGCTGGCCGGGTTCATGACCATGAACCTTGGCAACCACATGATTTCGCACTGGGAAATGTTCAAGCATCTGGTCAAGGGCGATGACGAAAGCGCCGAAAGCACCATGAGCTTCTACGACGAATATCGCGCCGTGTGCGACATGACGGCGGAATTCTACCTGCAGACGATCGACATCGTCTTCCAGTCGCATGCGCTGCCCAAGGGCGAGATGCTGCATCGCGGCCGCCGCGTCGATCCCGCCGCGATCAGCGACACCGCGATCCTGGCGATCGAGGGCGAGCGCGACGATATTTCGGGGCTGGGCCAGACCAAGGCGGCGCTGACCATTTCCACCGGCCTGCCCGCGAAAATGAAGAAATATCATATGGCCCCCAATGTCGGCCATTACGGCATCTTCAACGGCAGCAAATGGCGCACCAAGATCGCGCCGGTGGTCGAAGACTGGATCGCGAAACACGCCTGAATTACAGGCGCATCCCCAGCCAGATGACCGTTTCGGTGGATGCCGCGACGATGCCGTCGATCAATCGCCCAACGATCGACGGCGCGCCGATCCGTGACAGCGAGCGGTCGTGATGTTCCTGTTCGTCGGCGATGATCGTGCGGATGATCGCGGCGGCGCGGTCATCG
The DNA here is from genome assembly GCA_902826325.1 of uncultured Sphingomonadales bacterium. Classification (GTDB taxonomy): domain Bacteria; phylum Pseudomonadota; class Alphaproteobacteria; order Sphingomonadales; family Sphingomonadaceae; genus Sphingomonas. Next base: position 5,575 of record CADEEK010000026.1, on the reverse strand, counting down.
ATCGCGATCAATGCGCGCAGTTGTCGGGTAAGGTGCTCTAGCACGACCCGTTCGATCGCCACGGTCGTGGCAGCGATCGCGCGGTGGCCGATCAGGGCGGTGATCAGGCCCAGCAGGGTGCCGCCGAGCGCGCACAAATGGAAGCTGCGGCAACGCGATCGTCCCCGGGCTGCGAGTTCAGCCGCGAACAGCGCGCGATGCCGACGTTCGTGGCCAAGGAAGTGCGTCAGATCCGCGACCATATCCGGCGCCCGCCAACGTGCAATCCGGATTTGCGCGGCATAGATCGAAACCGCGCCATGTTCACCCGCATGGTTCACCTTGATGATTCGGTCGCCCAGTGTCTCAGACCCGGCAAGCCGCGCGCGGATCGCCACCGCACCGGCCCGCTTAGTCATAGCCGAGCATCAGGAATTCATAGACCAGCAGCGCGATTCCCGCCCACAGCGCGAGGACGATGGCGATACCCCATTTGCTCGACGGGCGTTCGGCGGCGGCTTCGGCGGTGGCGCGATGTTCGGCGAGCAGTTCGGGCGGAACGAGCTTTTCGAACAGCCACACGCCCGCCGGGATCAGCACGGCGTCGTCGATCAGCCCGATGACCGGGATGAAGTCGGGGATCAGGTCGATCGGCGAGAGCGCATAGGCGGCGACGAACAGCCCGACCAGTTTCGCCAGCAGCGGTGTGCGGGGATCGCGCACCGCCAGCCATACCGCATGGGCCTCGACACGGATGCGGTGGGCGATGCTGGGGCGCTTCATGCGTCGGGCATCGACCGGCGCGGGCCGGTCGTCAAGCGGGCATCGCCGGGTCAGGCCGCAGCGCGCGGGTGACGAGCGCCACCAGCTGATCGGCATAGGCGGTCGGCGGATCGGCGGTCAGGCCGGTCAGCCACGACCGCGCGAGCCACTGGCTGGGCCCGAACACCAGCGCCGCGACCAGTTCGGGATGCAGCGGGGCGAGCCGCCCCGCCGCGACATGCGGCGCCGCCCAGGTCATGAACCGTTCGGTGAATTCGGCATTGAGCGCCTTGACCGGGTCGGCATGAGCGTGCGTCCAGGTGGAACTGGCGCATTCGATCATGAAATTATGCCGTTCGGGATGCGCCTGCTGATAGGCGAGCGTCGCTCGCGCCGCCGCGCCCAGCGCATCGACCGGATCGCCGTCAAACGCCTTCAGCGCAGAGGCCGCATGGTCCCAATAGCTGCGCCGTTCGGCGAGATAGACGTGCAGCGCGACGCCGTTTTTCGACCCGAAATGATGAAAGATGCTGCCGTTCGACACGCCTGATGCGTCGCGAATGTCCTGCATCGACACCGCGTCCAGCCCCGCCCGTGCGAACAGCGTGGCGGCGGCGTCGAGCACGCGGGATCGGGTTTGTTGCGCCCTGGTCGTCATTACGCTTTCGCAATCGTCGAATTTGGATTAATGATCTAGATCATAATTCCAGTTGGTAATCGCTTGCAACCCAGGGGCGTGGCGCAAGGCGCGCAATGATCTGAAAGACTTGTGGGAGGGTGACATGATTCGACTGGCGATCATCGCGGCGATGGCCGCGGTCGCATTTCCCGCCGCGAGCGGCCAGTATCTGAAGATTGACGACATTCCCGGCGAGTCAAAAGCGGCCAGATGCGAGGATGGCCGCGCGCCGACGTCGCCATCGGCTGCGTCGGCCGGTGGCGGCGGCGCGGGCAAGGTCAAGATGGCGGCGGACGGGGATGGCACGGCGATCCAGGGCGCGCTGGACCGCGACATCATCCGCCGCGTGCCGCGCCGTCCATCCACGTCGCAGGCGACGCCGGAACCGCAAGCGGCATCGTCCGGCGGGGTGCGTGTGGCGGTTGGCGATGTGACCGGCGATGGCCACGACCATGCTGCCGGGAAGGTGGATTCCTTTGCGGTGAAGCAGAAGGCTGCCGATTGTATGGGCGATGCGGCGAAGACTCCGCCGGTAAAGCGCAAGCCGACCGTGCGGCAGTGACGGGCAAATCCGGCCCGTAGCGATCCCGCGACGGGCCGGAGGTCGCGATCAGTGGGGCGATGATGCGGCGGTGGTTTCGACCCTGGCATGGCTGCCCGCTTCATCGGCGCGAATATCGCCGCCGAACAGCATCTTGAGCTTGCCGGTCAGCGAGACGTCGGCTTCCCACATTTCGGCATCCGCAATGTCGATGCGCAGCAGCGCCAGATTGGGATCGCTCTTGCCGCCGGGAAACCAGGCCTCGGCCTGCTTGTTCCACAATTTGTCGATTTGGGCGAAATCATTGTCGATCCGCGCCTGACCCGACAGGCAGGCGAAGAAGTCATGCCCTTTCGCCGCGAACTGGACCATGGCGGGGCCGCCCGCCGCCATGCGGTTGTCGCGGGCGATGAAGAACCACAGCGTATCCACCGCCTCGTCATCAAGCTGCGCGGTCAGCGGTTCGGCGTGCCCGCCGGCGTCCAGCCCGACCATGACGAACGGGCTGTCGGCGAGCTTTGCCCAGAAGGTGCGTTTGATTTCCTGCACATCGGTCATTGCGTCTCTCCATGACTGGGGTTGTGGAGAGAACGTGCGGGGGCGGAAGGGTTTCCGCCCCCGGCGTCGAAACTACAGGACCTCGAACAGGCCCGCCGCGCCCTGACCGCCGCCGACGCACATCGTCACCACGACATATTTGGCGCCGCGCCGCTTGCCCTCGATCAGCGCATGGCCGGTGCAGCGCGCGCCGGTCATGCCGAACGGGTGGCCGATCGAGATCGACCCGCCATTGACGTTGAGCAGATCGTCGGGGATGCCGAGCTTGTCGCGGCAATAGATGACCTGCACCGCGAACGCCTCGTTCAATTCCCACAGGCCGATATCGTCGATCTTGAGGTCGAAACGTTCGAGCAGCTTGGGGATGGCGAACACCGGGCCGATGCCCATTTCGTCCGGCTCGGTCCCGCCGACGGCCATGCCGACATAGCGGCCGAGCGGCTGGAAACCGCGCTTTTCGGCGAGTTTTTCTTCCATCAGCACGACCGAGGCCGATCCGTCGGACAGTTGCGAGGCGTTGCCCGCGGTGACGGTATAGCCTTCGCCCATCACCGGCTTGAGGCTGGCAAGGCCTTCCAGCGTCGTGTCGGGGCGGTTGCAATCGTCGCGCGCGACGGTGACTTCACGATAGGAAACTTCCTTGGTTTCCTTGTCCACCACCGCCATCGTCGTCGTGCAGGGCACGATTTCGTCGTCGAACTTGCCCGCGGCCTGGGCGGCGGCGGTGCGCTGTTGCGAGCGCAGCGAATATTCATCCTGCGCCTCGCGCCCGATGCCATAGCGTTTCGCCACCACCTCCGCCGTGCCGATCATCGGCATATGGATGTCCTTGTGCATCGCCAGCAGCTCGCGATCGGGTTCGACGAACAGCTTGCCGCTGCCCGACACCCGCGAGATGCTTTCGACCCCGCCCGCGGCGCAGATGTCCATGCGATCGACGATGATCTGCTTGGCGGCGGTGGCGATGCTCATCAGGCCCGACGAACATTGCCGGTCCATCGACATGCCCGCGACGCTGACCGGCAGGCCCGCGCGCAATGCGACCAGGCGGGCGATGTTCGACCCCTGCGACCCCTGTTGCACCGATGCGCCGAACAGCACGTCGTCGATTTCGCCGCCATCGATCCCGGCGCGTTCGACCGCCGCACGCAGCGAAAAGGCGCCGAGCGTCGCCGAGGTGGTGTTGTTGAACGCGCCGCGCGCCGCCTTGGTCAGCGGGGTGCGGGCGGTGGAGACGATAACGGCAGAGCGCATGGCAGGGTCCTTTTTGCGGGCGGAATTGGGCGTGGGCTCAGACGAACAGCTGGGTGATCCATTCGGCGATCATCGCGGGCTTTTCCTCGCCCTCGATCTCGACGGTCAGTTCCTTGGTCTGTTGCCATTGGCCGGGGCGTTTTTCGATCAGTTCGAGCTGTCGGAAGTGGCCGCGCACGCGCTTGCCCGAACGGACGGGCGAGATGAAGCGGACTTTGTTGAGGCCGTAATTGACGCCCATTTTCAGGCCCGCGATCTGCGGCCCGTCGACCTTGGCGAGCAGCAATGTCGCGAGCGACACGGTAAGGAAGCCGTGCGCGATGGTGCCGCCGAACGGGGTCATCGCGGCGGCGGCGGGATCGACATGGATGAACTGATGATCGCCGGTCGCGTCGGCGAACTTGTCGATCATCTCCTGGGTCACTTCGACCCAGTCCGACACCTGCACGCCGCGATCGTCCGACGCCATTTGTTGAATCGTGATCGTTTCGGCCATTCGCCCTCTCCGAACTGTTTGCGCGGCCTTACGCCGCCATCAGGATGCGGGCAAGCCTTGCCCTACTGAACATGCGAAAGGGTGCGATGGCGCGTTCTGATTGCGCCATCAAACGACCAAACCCGATTTTCGAAACGGCATGGGTGGCGGCGTTTCAACGTTCGTCGGCGTCCTTGTCCACGCGCATCACCGGCTGCACCTCGGGATAGGGCAGGATCAGCTTGCCCGACGGGTCGGACGTATAGGTCGTCTGGGTGGGGAAGGGGATGCTGATCCCTTCGCTGGCGAAGCGGCGCAGCACGCCGATGATGATCCGGTCGCGCACCTTGTGCGCGGTTGGCCAGTCGTCGCCCGGAATGTCGAACCACAGGTTGAAGTTGACCGAACTGTCGCCGAAATCCTCGAAGCTGGCGCGGGCGACGGTGCCGCCTGCTTCCTCCGCGATGCCGGTCAGCATGTCGGGCAGCGCCTCAAGCTGTTCGGGCGGGGTTTCATAGGCGAGGCCGATCGGCAGCTTGATCCGGATATGGTTGCGGTCGGAGATATTCTGGATCTCCTTGTCGAGCAGATTCTTGTTCGAGATGATCCGCACTTCGCCGTTGAACGATCGCACGCGGGTCGATTTCAGCCCGATTTCCTCGACCAGCCCGATCGTGTCGTCATACTGGATCTTGTCGCCGCGCCGGAACGGCTTGTCGAAGATGATCGCCAGCGCCGCGAACAGGTCGGCGAAGATGCCCTGCGCGGCAAGGCCGATGGCGATGCCGCCGACGCCAAGGCCCGCGACCAGGCCGGTGACGTTGACGCCCAGATTGTCGAGCACGACGACCAGCGCGATCGCGAACAGCACCACGGTGACGAGCAAACGGATCAGGCCGAGCGCGGACAACAGCGCCTCGCCATGGTAATTGTCCGCCGCGGTGCGCTTTTCGATCGCGCCCAGGATGATCTCGCGCGCCCAGATCGCGGCCTGGAACACGGCGGCGAGGGTGAACAGGAAATCGATCGTCCTGGCGAGCATTTCCGGCGGCGCGGCATAGCCCGCGACCAGCTTGGCCGCGACCATGACGATGAAGAAATGGCCGGTGCGCGCCACCGCGCGCCCGATGATCGTGCCCCAGCCGGTCGGGCCTTCCGATCGTTCGCACAATTTCATGCCCCAGCGGCGGACCATGTGCAGCACCAGGAAGATCGCGGCGCCGATGCCGACCGCGATCAGGATCTGCAGCCAGTGGCTTTGGATCCACAGCATCGCATCGGTCATGAAGGCGCGCGACTGCGCCTCGATCTGGTCGCTGGTATTGGT
>CADEEK010000025.1 GCA_902826325.1 uncultured Sphingomonadales bacterium | reverse complement strand
GATGAGGGGCATTGTTCTCCAGTTCCTGATTCTGTTCTCGGTGCTTTGCGCCGGTTTTCATGCGCCTGCCGCTGCCCATGACGACCACGGTCAGGCCACAGTTCTTGTGGCTGATGCGCACCATGCTGACGCCCACGAAGATTTCTCCGACGATTCTTCCTCGGATCCCTCGCAGGAACTCTATCATCATCACCATTGCCCCATGACGACGGTATTTGATGGCAGCGACGGCGCGATGCTGGCCTTCGCAAACAAAGAGTTGCTCTGGCCGAGCAAGGCTGCGGCGCTCGCCTCGCTGATGCCAACTCCGCCAACCGAGCCCCCAGCAGCCTGAGATCCCAGCTTTGCGCGCGCCGGGCAGCCCGGCGTTGAATCTGGTATTTTCAGGATTATTTCCACATGCGATACTTGCTTATGGGCGCAATTGCGCCTGCGGCGCTCATGGCCGCTACCCCCGTCGATGCGCGCCCGGCCCGTGTTGATATCCCCATTCAGATTGACCCGAATTCATCGGTCTATGTGCTTTGGGTCAAAGTAAAGGCTGAAGGCGACCACACGATTGTCAGTGGCTACGTTCGCCAAAAGCGCTGGTTCGCCCGAAGCCGCGGCCATCTTCACATCGCGTTCATGAGGCAAGGCCAGCAGGTCGCCTGTCAGGAAAGCGACTGGAAGAAGTACCGATATCGTTCCCGGGGGCAGTGGCGTTTCACAAGTTCGGTGCAGATTGCCGCCTCTACAATCGATAGTGTGCAAATCTCGCACGTTGACCATGAACGGGTGCCCGACAGCACCCCGATATCCATGACAGTCTGCCCGGGATCGACTGTAGACACCGAACATCATGCCGGCGGTGCATAAGATGGCATCCCGATTGTTGATGGCTTCAACCATTCGAATGAGTGATTTGCCGGTCGGGGGTGCCGAGGTTTCCCTGATTGGCTGGCTTTCCCGACGTGCCCTGAATGCCCCGCGTGTCGAAGACACGCGCGAGAAAACTGAAAGCGTTTCAGGAGTGTTCCCATGACTTTGACATTGCGCGCCGGCCTATTGGCCGGCTTGGCGCTGGCCTTGCCCATAGCGGCAAGTGCGGAACCCGTAAGTCTGGACGAGGCCGTCCGCCGCGCCATTGCGGCATCGCCCGCGATCCAGGCCCAGGAGGCAGGCATCCGGTCTGCAAGGGCGGGGCGCAGCCAGGCCGATGTTCGTCCCAATCCCGTCCTGTCAGTCGAAGCCGAAAACATCGCCGGCACCGGCGCCTATGACGTCTATCGGCAGGCCGAGACGACCGTCACTTATGCCCAGACCATCGAACGCGGGGGCAAGCGCGATGCGCGGATCGCCTATGCCGAACGTGACATCGGTGTCGCGGAGGCTTCGGCGCGCCTCACCCGGCTCGACCTCGCCGAAGCAGTGCAACGCACATTCATCGACCTGCAGATCGCCGAAGAAGTTGTCTGGCTTGCCGAACGACGCCTCGAAACCGAGCGCGCCATGCAGACCGAAGCGCTGCGCCGGGTACGCGGCTACAAGGATCCGCTCTTCGTCGAAACCCGCGCCGAAGCTCGCGTAGCCCAGGCACGGCTTGCGCTCGACGAGGCCCGGTCACGCCGCAATGCCGCCCGCGCGAGGCTGGCCTCGTTCTGGGGCGGCAAGGCAGAAGATGTCGAGGTGCCGCGCGGGATCGAGAAGCCGGACGATCACCTGCACCAGTTGGCCGCTGCCGACAGTGCGCTTGCATCTGCCACGGTGGAACGGGCGCAGGCGGCGGTCGTGGTCGAACAGACGCGCGGCGTGCAGGATTACACGGTGAGCGGCGGCGTGCGGCATCTGCGCGAGACGGGCGATGTCGCACTGGTGGCCGGGATCTCGATCCCGCTGGGCCGTTTCGACCGCAATCGGGGCAACATCGAGCGCGCGCAGGCCGAGCGGCAACGGATCGAACTGCTGGCCGAAGCGGCCCGCCTTGACCGTCTGCGCCAGTTGGCCTCGCTCAGGGCCGAGGCTGATGCCGCCCGGATGCGCGCCGACGGGATCATGCAGGATGTCTATCCCAAGGCGGTCCGCACACTCCAGCAGGTCCGCGAAGGCTACAATCGCGGCGGTTTCCGTTTCAGCGATGTGCAGGACGGTGCCGACGCCATCATCGAGGTTCAGTCGCAGTGGGTCGAAGCAATGACCCGCTACCGCGACATCCTGTCCCAGATCGACCGGCTGACCGGACGCTTCGACGTCGTCGCCGGGGAGGAAGTACAATGAAAAACATCCGTTTCACCGCCGCTATCGCGGCACTCGCTCTTGCCCTCCCGCTTGCCGCCTGTGGTTCCGGTCCGGCACCCGCGGAACATGGCGAGGAGGGGGCCGAAGCCGAGCAAGGCCCCAACGGCGGGCGTCTCCTGAAGGATGGCGATTTTGCCGTTGAGGTCACAGTGTTCGAAACCGGGCAGGAACCGCAGTTCAGGGTCTATGCCAGCCGAGGTGGCCAACCGGTCGATCCGGGGTCCGTGCAGCTGACCATGACGCTCCGGCGACTGGGGGGCGAGGTCAACACTTTTGCTTTCAAGCCCGAAGGCAAGTTCCTTGCCGGTCAGGGCGTGGTCGAGGAACCCCACAGCTTCGACGTCGAGGTGGTCGCGGTCGAAAACGGCAAGCGGCACGTCTGGAAATACGCCAGTCCCGAAGGCCGCACGCATATCACGGCAGAGGCGGCCAAGGCGGGCGGCATCGAGATACTGACCGCAGGTCCGGCGTTAATCGGCGAGACACGCGAACTCTTCGGCACTGTCGCACTCGACCCATCTGCCCGTTCGGAAATCCGTGGCCAGTTTCCGGGCCGCGTCGTCAGCGTGACCAAGGCCGTGGGCGACTATGTCCAGCGGGGGCAATTGCTGGCGCGCATCGAGTCGAGCGAGAGCCTGCAAGTCTATCCGGTCTATGCGACCGTCAGCGGCGTGGTCGCCGAGCGTAACGGCAACCCCGGTAACGTGACCGGTGATCGCGCGCTCTATGTCATCACCGACCCCGCCCAGACCTCGGTCGTCTTCAACATCTTCCCCAAGGATCTGGCGGTGATCCAGCCCGGCATGCGGGTAGAAATCGAAGCCATGGACGGCACGCCCGTCGCGGCCAGCCAGCTCGGGGGCTATTTGCCCGAAGGTAATGCCGAGGCCGGAACGGCGCTGGTGCGAACCTCTGTCCCCAATCGGGGGGGGCGGCTCCGTGCCGGCATGGCATTGCGCGGCAAGGTGGTGGTGAATGCCGTCACCGTGCCACTGGCCGTGCGGACCGAAGCCATCCAGCCGTTCCGCGACTTCAAGGTCGTCTTTGCCAATTTCGGCCAGGACTACGAAGTTCGCATGCTCGAGCTGGGGCGCTCATCGCCCGAGTGGACCGAAGTGCTGAGCGGCATCAAGCCGGGCACGCCTTATGCCGCCAAGGGCTCCTTCCTCATCCGCGCCGACATCGAGAAGTCGGGCGCGAGCCATGATCATTGAGCGGGAGAGATAGCGCCATGCTTGCCCGCATCATCGGCTTTTCCATTCGCCAGCGCTGGTTCGTCCTCGCGGTTGTCGCCCTTTTATCTGCCATCGGCGTGTGGAGCGCGACCAAGCTGCCCATCGACGCCGTACCCGACATCACTAACGTCCAGGTCCAGATCAACACGGAGGCCGAAGGCTATTCCCCGCTCGAATCCGAGCAGCGCATCACATTTCCCATCGAGACGGCGATCGCCGGCGTTCCGGGTCTTTCCTACACGCGCTCGATCTCGCGCTATGGCCTGAGCCAGGTCACGGTGGTGTTCGAGGACGGCACCGACACCTATTTCGCCCGCCAGCAGGTCAACGAGCGCCTGCAAGCGGTCAGGTCGCAACTGCCGGCCGGGATCGAGCCGGAAATGGGGCCGATCGCCACCGGGCTCGGCGAAATCTTCATGTTCGCGATCGAACCAAAGCCCGGCGCAACCAAACCCGATGGCAGTCCCTGGACGGCAACCGATCTCAGGACCCTGTCCGATTGGGTGGTGCGGCCGCAGATGCGCACCATTCCCGGCGTGGCCGAGGTGAACACTATCGGCGGCTACGAACGGCAATACCATGTCACGCCCAACCCGGCGCAGTTGGCCGCGCTCAATCTGTCGCTGAACGATCTTGTCGAGGCACTGGAACGCAACAACGCCAATCGCGGCGCGGGCTATGTCGAGCGCGGCGGCGAGCAGATCCTGATCCGCGTTCCCGGGCAGGCGGCCAATGAAGCAGACCTCTCGCAGATCCTCGTTGCGACGCGCGGCGGCGTGCCGATCCGCGTCGGTGACGTGGCCGAAGTTGTGATCGGGTCCGAACTGCGCACAGGTGCCGCAACCGAAAATGCGAAGGAGATCGTGCTCGGAACCATCTTCATGCGGACTGGCGAAAACCCCCGGATTGTTGCCCAGGCTGCTGCGGAGAAGCTCAAGCAGGCGACAGCTTCGCTACCCGCAGGCGTGGTGGCGCACCCGCTCTATGACCGTACCGAACTGGTCGACCGCACGATCGCCACTGTCGAGAAGAACCTCGCCGAGGGGGCATTGCTCGTGATTGTGGTCCTGTTCCTGCTGCTCGGCAATTTCCGGGCGGCTCTGATCACGGCTGCGGTGATCCCGATCGCCATGCTCATGACGCTGACCGGCATGCTGGCGACCCGAACCTCTGCGAACCTGATGAGCCTGGGTGCGCTCGATTTCGGCCTGATCGTCGACGGAGCGGTCATCATCGTCGAGAACTGCCTGCGACGATTGGGCGAAGCCCAGCATCGAATGGGCCGCTTGCTCGATCGCGACGAGCGGTTTGGCCTCGTGGCCAAGGCGAGCGCCGAAGTCATCCGCCCCTCGATCTTCGGCATCGTCATCATTACCGCGGTGTATCTGCCGATTTTCGCGCTTGAAGGCATTGAGGGCAAAACCTTCCATCCCATGGCGACCACCGTCGTGCTGGCCTTGACGGCGGCGCTGATCCTCTCGCTGACGCTTGTGCCCGCTGCCGTTGCCCTCTTCGTCACCGGCAAGGTGGAGGAAAAGGAAAACCGCGTCATGCGCTGGATGAGCGAGCGGTACGCGCCGCTCCTCGACAAGGCCTTGGCTCGGCCGAAGCTCGCTGTTGCCTTTGCCGTCCTGCTTGTCACCCTCAGCGCTGCGGGAGCAACACGGTTAGGGTCGGAGTTCATCCCCAACCTCGATGAAGGCGACATCGCGATGCACGCGCTGCGTATTCCGGGCACCAGTCTTGGCCAGGCAGTGCAGATGCAGGAGTCACTGGAGAAACGTATCCGGCAGTTCCCGGAGGTGGAGCGCGTCTTTGCGAAGATCGGTACGGCCGATGTCGCGACCGACCCCATGCCACCATCGGTCGCGGACAATTTCATCATGCTCAAGGACAGGAGCGAATGGCCCGACCCGCGCAAGCCGCGTGACCAGCTTGTGGCCGAACTGAACAAGGCGGTGTCGGAGATTCCCGGGAACAACTACGAGTTCACCCAGCCGGTGCAGATGCGCATGAACGAGTTGATCGCGGGCGTGCGCGCCGATGTGGCGATCAAGCTGTTCGGCGACGACCTCGAGCAGCTGCTAAAGAGCGGCGATGCCATCAACGACGTGGCGGCGTCTATCCCCGGGGCTGAGGATGTGAAGCTCGAGCAGGTCACGGGCCTGCCGATGCTCTCGGTCACACCGCGCCGTGACATGCTCGCACGCTATGGCATCAGCATGGCCGAGGTTCAGGATGCCGTGGCCACGGCAACTGGCGGCCGCAAGGCGGGCGAGGTGTTCGAGGGCGACCGGCGCTTTGCCGTCGTCGTGCGCCTGCCCGAAGCGCTGCGGACGGACTTACCGGCACTCGGCAATCTGCCCGTTCGGCTTGCAGCCGGCGGGACAGTACCGCTGTCACAACTGGCTGACATCTCACTCTCGGCCGGACCCAATCAGATCAGCCGTGAGAACGGCAAGCGCCGCGCCGTGATCACCGCCAACGTGCGCGGCCGGGATCTGGGATCCTTCATCACCGAACTGCGGGAGAAGGTCGGCGCCGAAGTCGAACTGCCGACCGGCTACTACGTTGAATACGGCGGCACGTTCGAACAGCTCCAGTCGGCCAAGACCCGGCTGCAGGTGGTCGTGCCGCTTGTGCTGCTGTTGATCTTCGGGCTGCTGTTCACGCTGTTCGGATCGACGAAGGATGCGGCTATCGTCTTCTCGGGCGTGCCGCTCGCATTGACTGGCGGGGTGGCGGCCCTGGCATTGCGCGGGATCCCGATGTCGATCTCCGCCGGGATCGGGTTCATCGCCTTGTCGGGTGTTGCGGTGCTCAACGGTGTCGTCATGCTGTCCTTCATACGCGACCTGCGCGAACGCGGCCTGGGAGCACTAGAGGCGGTGCGCGAGGGCGCGCTGACACGCCTGCGCCCGGTGATGATGACGGCTCTCGTGGCATCGCTCGGCTTCGTACCGATGGCGCTGAACGTCGGTGCCGGTTCCGAAGTGCAGCGGCCGCTCGCGACTGTCGTGATCGGCGGGATCATTTCCTCGACGATACTCACATTGCTCGTTCTTCCAGCGCTCTATGCTCTGGTTCATCGGAAAAAGGACGAAGAAAATCTCACGGACGTGGGACCAATGGAGCCTCAACCGGCCAGCGGGGGATGACGCACGGCATCAAGGTGCTGACGATGAACAACGCAGACGACTGCATTCGGGTGCAGTTTGACAGCAGTTCTTGTTGGCACCTTGAAGCTGTGAAGCGCACACTCGATGGAACGCCAATCAGTCACTGCGCGTGCGGTGGTTTGATTGCCGCAAACAGCTGGCGAGTCGGCGTGATAGGCTGATTTGGCCGAACTGCTGAATTTGAGAGGATCAAAGATGACGTACTATATGGCCGCCAAGCTTCAGGGTCCGTTCGATGATGCCATTGCGCGCACCGAAGCTGCCCTTAAAACCGAAGGGTTTGGTGTCATCAGCCGGATCGATATCCAGCAGACACTCAAGTCGAAGATCGACGTCGATTTCCGGCCTTACACAATTCTTGGGGCGTGCAATCCAGGCCTGGCCCATGAGGCGTTGCAGGTGGAAGACAAGGTCGGGCTGATGCTGCCCTGTAATGTCATTGTCCAACAGTACGGCTCCGGCGAGGTCGAAGTTGCCGCGATTGATCCGGTGGCCTCAATGCAGGCAATCGATAATCCAGAATTGACGAAGGCTGCGCAGGTAGTTCGTGACAAGCTCTCGCGGGTTATCGAACTTTTGCGTCAAGGCGCATCTGAATAATGTCTCGGTCCCATGCCAGAGACGGTGCCGCTGGCAGCGCCAGCTTCTCGCATACGGACGCCGCATTTAGCACCATATTCTATGCAGGAAGGGCCTGCCGCACCCAGGTGACAATGGCAGTAGCTGACATCGCGCCAGATTGGCGGGCAACCTCACGCCCCTTTGAAAATAGGATCAGGGTCGGGATCGAGCGGATTCCATAGCGGGCAGCAACGGCCTGATCGGCTTCCGTGTCCAGCATTCCTAGACGCACTCTGGGTTCGAGTTGGCCGGCGGCCGCAGTGAAGGCGGGAGCCATCTGCTGGCAAGGACCGCACCAGGTTGCCCAGAAATCAACGAGCAGCGGAATGTCGCTTTTGGTAGCGTGTGCACCAAAGTTGGCTGCGGTGAGAACCAAGGGCTGCTTTAGGAATAGCAGCGATCCGCATCGGCCGCACTTGCCTCCCGCGAGAAGCTTATCCTTCGGCACCCGATTTGCAGTCGAGCACGACGGGCAGATCACGATCATCGCACCCGAATTTGTCATTTGGTCACCTCGTACCGCAGGGATGGGATCGCGGAACTCAAATATAAGCCGCAGGCCTGACGACTTTGAGAATGCCGATTCGTGCCAGCCTTGGAAAGCGAGCTTGATCTGGGCCGGAAAACAACCAGCGTTACGGCTCTCTTGCACTTTCGCTCAGAAAATCTGTTTCCAGGAGCGCGCTACCTAGAGAGCTACCTAGCCACTCAAGAGGATGGAATTCCCAATCCCGGAGATAGTCTAACTATCTGTAAGTATTTGGAAATTTGGTGGACGCACTAGGGCTCGAACCTAGGACCCGCTGATTAAGAGTCAGCTGCTCTACCAACTGAGCTATGCGTCCGTTCCGGGTGGGGAAGGGCCCTTGGGGCGCTTCCTTTGGTCGGGAGCGGGGCGCCTAGCATCGGTCTTGGGGGATTGCAACACCCTGTGCTGCGAAAACCCTACCAATGGGCGATGGTGTTGCGTTGACGGTTCTGGCGGTCGAGCGACATCAGGATGCCGACGCAGATCAGCGTCGTCATCTGGGCCGATCCGCCAAAGCTGATCAGCGGCAGAGGGATGCCGACGACGGGGGCGAGGCCCATCACCATCGCCATGTTGATGAACACATAGAAGAAGATGGTGGTCGACAGGCCCGCCGCGACCAGCTTGCCGAACCGCCCCGGTGATCGGACGCCGACGGCGATGCCCCAGCGGATCAGCAGCGCGAAGGCGAGGATGACGAGGATGCCGCCCATCAGGCCCCATTCCTCCATCATCGTCGCCAGCGCGAAATCGGTATGTCCTTCGGGCAGGTAATCGAGATGGCTTTGCGTGCCGTTCAGGAACCCCTTGCCGAACCAGCCGCCCGATCCGATCGCGATTTTCGACTGGCTGATATGATAGCCGGTGCCGAGCGGGTCGCTTTCGGGGTTGAGGAAGGTGAGCACGCGGTTGCGCTGATAATCGTGCAGGACATAGTTGACGAGCAGCGGCACCGACACCGCCATCGCCAGCGCGCCGCCGATGAACAGGCGCAGCGGCACGCCCGCCAGGAACATGACGGTGATGCCGCCCGCCGTGATCATCAGCGCGGTGCCGAGATCTGGTTGCAGCATGACGAGGCCCGCGGGCACGGCGATCATCGCGCCGGGGATTGCGACGGCGGTGATGCCGCGCGTTTCCGCCGCCGGGAGCATTTCGAAGAATTTGGCACAGGCGAGGACGATCGCGACCTTCATCAGTTCGGACGGCTGGATGCGGATGATGCCAAGGTCCAGCCAGCGCTGGCTGCCGCCCGCCACCGCGCCGAGCAGCTCGACGCCGAGCAGCATGACGAGAAACAGGCCGTAGAGCGGAAAGGCGAGCAGCGACCACATATCGGGCCGCACGCGGGAAAGCAGCAGCGCCATGCCCATGAAGGCGGCGAAGCGGACCCCCTGTGGCATCGCCCAGCGCGGTTCGCCGCCCGCCGCCGAAAACAGCACCAGCACGCCGAACCCGCCGATCGCGCAGACCAGGAGGATGATCCGCCAGGGCAGCTGCGCGAGCGGCGCGGGGACGAAACCGGTGCCGGTATCGGCGTCGGGATTGAAACGGCTCATCGGTCTGGCCCTTCTGCCCGTGCCGGCGCGGCGGCGGTTGGCGATGCGGCGGGGGTGGGCGATGCGCCGGGGGTCGGCGTGCCGGCGGGCAGGCCGAGCGAGGCGCGGAACGCCGCCTCCTGCGCGGCCATGCGCGTGCGGATGTCGCCGCCCCAGCCCGCCTCCAGCGCGGTCAGATTGTCGAGCGCGCGCTGGCGATCGAACAGATAGGTCAGCACGTCCTTGGCCACCGGCGCGGCGGCGCGCGACCCGCCCATGCCATGTTCGATCACGACCGAGGCGGCATAGCGCGGATTGTCGACCGGCGCGAAGCAGATGAACAGGCCGTGGTCGCGATATTTCCAGTCGCCGCCCTGGCCGCGATTGCGATCCATGATCCGCCGCACCTGCGCGGTGCCGGTCTTGCCGCCCATGCGGATATTTTCGAACGGCAGGCGCGAGGCGACGGCGGTGCCGCGCCCGTTGACCACCTCGTCCATCCCGCCGCGCACGATGGCGAGATGTTCTTCGGGAAAGGCGAGGCGGGCGGGCGGGCGCGGCTTGCCGATGACGAGCGAGGGCAGCAATTCGCGACTGGACGCCAGCCGCGCGGCGGCGAGCGCGAGCTGGAACGGGCTGACCAGCACATAGCCCTGGCCGATCGATGCGTTGAGCGTATCGGCCTGGGTCCATTCCTGTTTGTAACGACGCATCTTCCACGCCGTATCGGGAACGGTGCCATAACGTTGCGAGGGCAGCGGCAGGTCGAACTCCGCGCCAAAGCCCAGCTTGCGCGCGGCGGCGGCGATCGCGTCGATGCCGATTTCGCGGCCCATGGCGTAGAAATAGGTGTTGCAGCTGCGCGCGATCGCGGTGTGCATCGTCATCGGCCCATGGCGGCCCAGGCATCCGAAACGGCGATTGCCGAGCGTATAGCCGCCATTGCAGTAGACCACCCGCTCGGGATCGATGCCCGCGCCCAATACCGCCAGCGCGGTTGCCGGCTTGAAGGTCGATCCGGGCGGATACAGCCCCTGCAGCGTCTTGTTGGTCAGCGGAAGGTGATCGTCCTGCGACAGCATCTTCCATTCGGTGCGGCTGATCCCGTCGGAAAAGGCGTTGGGGTCGTAACAGGGCATCGACACCATCGCGAGAATGTCGCCGTTGGTAATGTCGAACACCGTCACCGAGCCCGATTCATTGCCCAGCCGCCGCGCGGCGAATTCCTGCAACCCGGCATCGATGGTCAGGCGGACGGTGCTGCCCGGCGTATCGGGGCGGGTGGCGAGTTCGCGCACCAGCTTGCCGCGCGCCGTCACCTCGACCCGCTTGGCGCCGGGCTTGCCGCGCAGGTCGTCCTCCAGCATCTTTTCGATGCCGTCCTTGCCGAGCTTGAAGCCGGGGGTGACGAGCAGCGGGTCCTTGGTCTCGCGAAACTGTTCGGCGGTGGCGGCGCCGACATAGCCGACCAGATGGCCGACCGCTGCGCCCGCAGGATAGTTGCGGGCAAAGCCGCGCGTCGGCGCGACGCCGGGCAGTTCGGGCAGGCGCACGCTGACCGCGGCGAAGCGTTCCCAGTCGAGATTTTCGGCGACCTGCACCGGCTGGAACCCCGCCGCGCCCTTCAGATCCTCCTCGATCCGCGCGACATCCTCGTCCGACAGGGCGAGCAGGCTGCGCAAGGAGGCCAGCACGCGCGCGCGGCTGTCCTTTTCCAGCCGGTCGGGGATGATGTCGACGCGGAAATCGGTGCGGTTGTTGGCGATCGGCACGCCTTCGCGATCGACCAGCCAGCCGCGCCGCGGCGGGATCAGCGTCAGGTTGACGCGGTTGCTTTCGGCGAGCAGCGTGTATTTGTCGCCTTCGACCACCGACAGATAGGTCATCCGTCCGGCGAGCACGAGGCCCAGCGCCGCCTGGGCCCCGCCGAGGAAGAAGGCGCGGCGCGAGAAGCTGTAGCCCTGTTGCGCTTCGCCCAGAATGCGCGGCGGTTTGCTCATCGCGATTTCCGCCGACCGTCGAGCCGTGCGACGAGGCGCGAGAGCACCGGAAACAGCGCGACGGTGATCAGGATCTGGATCAGCAGCACGGTGTCGACATGCGCCCCGATCGGCGCGGCGACCAGCCGTCCGCCGATCAGGCACAGCGCGATTGCGCCCGCCGCCAACAGCCAGTCCTGCCAGAAATCACGCCACACGATACGGGTGTCCAGCACATCGATCGCCAGGAACGACACCGTCCAGAAGAACATCGCGCTGCCCAATGGCTGACCGCTGACCAGATCGTCGAGCAGACCGAGCAGCACCGCCGCCCAGGGCTTGAGCAATTCGGGCCGGTGCAGCCGCCACGCGAGCAGCATCATCAACCCAAAGGGCGGCAGGATCGGAAACGACGCCTTGAACGGCAGCAGCGTCAGCAGCGAGGCGATGACGATCGACAGCGGCGCGAGCCAGGTGGCGCGCGATCCATGGTCGGCCTTGCCCAGCCCGGCGAAGCGCGATCCGGTCATGCGCGCGCCCTATCGACCCGCCGGGTCGGCGGGGGGCGGGGCGCTGGCCTCTGGGAAATAGCTTTGCTGGACCAGCGCGAAGTCGAGCGCATCGGGGCTGGCGAGCGGTACCGCCTGGGCGATGTCGCGGGCGCGTTCGCGCACCCGTGCGACGGCGATATTGGGCGGGAACAGGCCGCCGGTGCCCGATGTGACGAAGCTGTCGCCCGCCTCGAACAGCACCTGTGCGGCGCCGGCCGAGCGGATTTCGATCAGCCCGTCGCCGCGCCCCGCGGCGATGGCGGGCAGGCCGTCGCGCACGCGGCGCACCGGCACGATGCTTTCGGGATCGAGCACCAGCAGCACGCGGGCGGTATTGGGGCTGACTTCCAGGATGCGCCCGATCAGGCCGTTGGGGCCGCGCACCGGCTGACCCACGCGCACGCCCTGCCACGATCCGGCATTGAGCGTCGCATAGCGCCGCGTGCTCGATGCGCTGGAATAGACCAGCCGCGCCGATATGACGGGATTGGTCACGCGGTCGCGCAGCTTGAGCAGCTGACGCAGCCGCCGGTTTTCGTGCGTGATGATGCGTGCGCGTTCGGTGAGCGTGCGCTGTGCCTCAAGCTCCGCGCGCAGCTTCGCATTTTCCGACCGCACGCCGAAATAGCTCGATACCCCGCCCGGCACGCTGGTGACGCCCCGGCGCGTCCAGTCGAGGCCCGAGGCGATCGGCGTCACCAGTTCGGAAATCGCGCCGCGCACCACGGCATAGGCGGGCGGGTTGAATGTCGACAGCAACAGCAACGTCACCCCGATCAGCGCGCCGCCGACCGCGACGCCGTAGCTGATGAACAGGCCATATTGCGCCCGCCGCGAAAATCCGGGGCGCCGTTTGAGTGGCGGCGCCATCTAGCGCCCGTGCCCGACCGGAACCGGCCTCTTATGGTGTGATTGCCGGCGGGTGGATGGCGAACAGGGGCGGTTGCCGCCGCATAGCATCGCTAGGCGACGGCGCTGCATTCCCGGTCGGTTGCCTCCCACGCGCAATGGCGATCCCTGTTAATTCGGGCACGAAAAATGCCCCGTTCGATCAGACCGCGAGCAGCACGCCGCGGAACACCGGATCTTCTAGCGCACGACCGGTGCCCAACGCCACACAGGTCAACGGATCTTCCGCAACCGTAACGGGCAGACCCGTTTCATCGCGAAGCACTTCGTCGATCCCTTCGAGCAATGCGCCGCCGCCGGTCAGCACGATGCCCTGGTCGACGATGTCCGCCGCCAGTTCGGGCGCGGTGTTTTCGAGGGCGATTCGCACCCCTTCGACGATGGTGCCGACCGGTTCCGACAGCGCCTCGGCGATCTGGCCCTGATTGATCTGGATTTCCTTGGGCACGCCATTGACCAGGTCGCGACCCTTGATGTGGATCGTCTGGCCGATGCCGTCGGCGGGCGGCTTGGCGACGCCGACTTCCTGCTTGATCCGCTCGGCGGTGCTTTCGCCGATCAAAAGGTTGTGGTTGCGGCGGACATAGGAGACGATCGCTTCGTCCATCTTGTCGCCGCCGACGCGGACCGAGGTGGAATAGGCGAGGCCGCGCAGCGACAGCACCGCAACCTCGGTCGTGCCGCCGCCAATGTCGACGACCATCGACCCGATCGGTTCGGTGACGGGCATGTCGGCACCGATCGCGGCGGCCATCGGTTCCTCGATCAGCATCACCTGGCTGGCGCCCGCATTCGATGCGGCGTCGCGGATCGCGCGGCGTTCGACGCTGGTCGACCCGCTGGGCACGCAGATCACGATCTGGGGCCAGCGCAGGAAGCGGCGCTGGCCGCCATGCACCTTGCGGATGAAATGCTTGATCATCTCTTCGGCGACGTCGATGTCGGCGATGACGCCGTCGCGCAGCGGGCGAATCGCCTCGATACTGCCGGGGGTCTTGCCCATCATCAGCTTGGCGTCGTCGCCGACCGCCTTGACCCGCTTGATCCCGTTGGTGGTTTCGACCGCCACCACCGACGGTTCGTTCAGGACGACGCCGCGCCCGCGCAGATAGACGACGGTGTTGGCGGTGCCCAGATCGATCGCGAGATCATGGGACATGAACCTGAAAAAGCGGGAAAAAACCATTTAGTCGCACCGTCCTGTCGCGGCGTGGCCCGGGCCGCTTGTTCGCACTGAAATCCCTATCATGACCCACCCTGGGCGGATCGACTCCGGCCGTGGAAATCTGGCGGATATGGGTCGCAGGATGACGCCGATTGGGCTACACCGGCAGCCATGTCAATACGCCGCTTGCCGGAGCATCTTGTCAACCGGATTGCCGCAGGCGAAGTGGTGGAACGCCCCGCCAGCGCGCTCAAGGAACTTGTCGAAAACGCGATCGATTCGGGCGCGTCGCGGATCGCCGTGCGGCTGGCGGGCGGCGGGATCGACCTGATCGAGGTCAGCGACGACGGGTGCGGCATGTCGGCGGGCGACATGGCGCTGGCGCTGGAACGCCATGCGACGTCGAAACTGCCTGATGAAGCGATCGAGGCGGTGACGACATTGGGCTTTCGCGGCGAGGCGCTGCCGTCGATCGCCAGCGTGGCGCGCCTGACGGTGGAAAGCCGGGTGCGCGGGGCCGAGGGCTGGGCGCGGACGGTCGACAATGGCGTGCTGACCGGGGAGGGTCCGGCGGCGCTGCCCCCGGGCACGCGGGTGCGGGTTGAAGGGCTGTTCGAAAAAGTGCCCGCGCGGCGGAAATTCCTGCGCTCGACCCGCGCGGAATATGCCGCGTGCCTGGATGTGGTGAAGCGGCTGGCGATGGCGCGCGCGGATCTGGGCTTTACGGTCGAACATGACGGGCGCCGCGTGCTGGCGGTGCAGGCGGGGATGTCCCGGCCCGAACGGGTCGCGGCGCTGACCGACCGGGCGCTGGCCGACAACAGCGTCGGCGTCGATTTCGAGCGCGAGGGCGTAATGCTGGGCGGGGTGGCGGGCATTCCGACGTTCAACCGCGGGGTTGCCGATCACCAATATCTGTTCGTCAACGGCCGCCCGGTGAAGGACCGGTTGCTGACCGGCGCGGTGCGCGGCGCCTATGCCGAAATGCTGGCGCGCGACCGGCATCCGGTGGTGGCGTTGTTTCTGGAGGTGCCGACGGCGCAGGTCGATGTGAACGTCCATCCGGCCAAGACCGAGGTGCGCTTTTGCGACCCGCAACTGGTGCGCGGCCTGATCGTCAGCGGGTTGCGGCGGGCGTTGGATGCGGCGGGGCATCGCAGCGTGCAGCGGGCGGATGCGGCGGTGATGGGGTTGTGGCGGTCGGAGAGTCCCGCGCCTTCAGGGGCGGACGCGGAGGTGGGGCTTATCCACGCGGGCCTTGGTCTCGATGAGACCTACAGGCCCCACCCCAACCCCTCCCCTGAAGGGGAGGGGCCTGCCTATGTCCGCGACCGGCCAACGTTCTTCACCCCGCCACCTCAGGCACGCGCCGAACCCGCCGCCGCGCCGGTGCCCGAAACCGCGCGTTTTCCGCTTGGCGTGGCGCGGGGACAGGTCGCCAAAACCTATATCGTTGCCGAAGCCGAGGACGGGCTGGTGCTGGTCGATCAGCATGCGGCGCATGAGCGGCTGGTGCTGGAACGGATGCGGCGCGCGATGCAGGGGGGCGGGGTGGCGAGTCAGGCGTTGCTGTTGCCCGAAGTGGTCGAACTGGACGAACCCGCGTGCGACCGGCTGGAGGCGCGGCTGGCCGAATTGGCGCAGTTCGGGCTGGAGCTGGAGCGATTCGGCCCGCGCGCGATGCTGGTGCGGGCGACCCCGGCGATGCTGGGCGGCGGCGATGCGGGCGCGCTCGTCACCGATATCGCCGATGAACTGGCCGCGTTCGACGAGGCGCTCTCGCTCAAGGAACGGCTCGACCATGTCGCCGCGACCATGGCGTGCCATGGATCAGTGCGGGCGGGGCGGGTTCTGTCGGTGGCGGAGATGAACGCGCTGCTCCGCGAAATGGAGGTCACGCCGCATTCGGGCCAGTGCAACCACGGCCGCCCGACCTGGGTGAAGCTGGCGCATGGCGATATCGAGAAGCTGTTCGGGCGGAAGTGATCGGTTTGAGCATGAAGTGCGAAGGGTTGGCGCATGGCGGTTCAGCGCAATGTCGTTCGTCACAACCCTGCTCGCCGCTTCGGTCGTTGCTGCGCAACAACCCGTCGATCTGCCTGCACCCTTGAGGTGCTGCGGCAAGGGGCATCGTTGAACGGTTGTGCTTTGGCGCCGACGCGGGACGTCTGGTCTCGTTCGGCTAGATTTGAGAGTGGCGAAATGGAAGCGCAGAACTGGTGGACGTGGCTTGCGATCGCGAGGCCGACACTTGCGGCCCGCTTTTCGGTCATTCTGAACTTGTTTCAGGATCCACTGTTCCACGAGCGAAGTCGTCGCCTGTGGCGCGATGGATCCTGAAACAAGTTCAGGATGACGGTGGGCGGATCGGGGCGGAACGATTTGGCGGGAGGGCGGCGGCGGACGTGATCGTTGGCGATCGGCCCATGCAACCATTCCCGTTGCAACGCATTATTGACCATGAACGAAGTGTTCATGCGAGGTTGCGATGAGCAAGATGTTTCCGCTGGTGCTCGCGCTCGGGCCGTTGCTGGCGATGTTGACGGTCGTGATCGCGGTGCCCTGATACGCCCCCAATCCCTCTGCCTTGTTTTTCGCTCCCAAGCGAAAAAAGGGCCGCCCGGAGCGATCCGGGCGGCCCGATTTTTTGGCCGGAAATGCGGGACGATCAGCCCTGCGCTTCTTCCTCGCCCGCCGCTTCTTCCGTGGCGATTTCGCCCGGTTCGGCGTTGGGATCGTAATCCTCGGTAAAGCCCGCTTCGTCCTTTTCGAACATCGCGGCCATCACGTCGACGCCCTGGGCCTGCATCTCGGCCTCTTCGGGCGAGCGGGCGACGTTGACCTTGACGATCACGGCGACTTCGGCGTGCAGCACGACCTTCACTTCGAACAGGCCGATCGACTTGATCGGCTTGTCGAGGATGACCTGGCTCTTCGTGACCTTGTGGCCGTCGGCGTTCAGCGCCTCGACCATGTCGCGCACGGCGACCGAGCCATAAAGCTGGCCGGTGTTCGACGCCTGACGGATCAGCGTGACCGAAACGCCTTCCAGGCTCTTCGATTCCTTTTGCGCCTCGTCGCGCCGGGCGGCGTTTTCGGCGACGAGCCGTTCACGGTTCGCCTCGAACACCTTGCGGTTGGCTTCGTTGGCGCGCAGCGCCTTTTTGTTGGGCAGAAGGTAGTTGCGGGCAAAGCCGTCCTTCACCTTCACGACGTCGCCGATGGCGCCAAGCTTTTCGACGCGCTCAAGCAGGATGATTTCCATGCGATGCGCTCCTTATTTCACGATGAAGGGCAACAGGCCCAGATGACGGGCGCGCTTGATCGCGATGGCGAGTTCGCGCTGCTTCTTCGCGCTCACCGAGGTGATGCGCGAGGGGACGATCTTGCCGCGTTCGGACACGAAGCCCTGCAGCAGACGAACGTCCTTATAGTCGATCCGGGGGGCGTCCTTCGCGGAGAAGGGGCAGCTTTTGCGGCGGCGGAAAAAGGGTCGTGCCATGGTCTTTCTCCTCAGCCTTCGAAGTTGCTGTTGTCGTCGCGGTCGCGACGGCCGCGGCGTTCGCGGTCGCCCTTGCGCATCATCACCGACGGGCCCTGCTCATGCGCGTCGACACGGACGGTCATGTAGCGGATCACGTCTTCGTTGATCTGCGTCTGGCGCTCCAGCTCGGCGATCACGCCGCCCGGCGCGTCGATTTCGAGCATGACGTAATGCGCCTTGCGATTCTTCGCGATCTTGTAGGCGAGGCTGCGAAGACCCCAGGTTTCGGTCTTGACGACCTTGCCCTCATTGTCCTCGACGATCTTGGTGGCGGTTTCCGCCAGAGCATCGACCTGCGCCTGTGCCAGATCCTGGCGCGCAAGGAAGATGTGCTCGTATAGAGCCATGCGTCTTCTCACTGTTGGCCGATCGCTGACGCCGCACCATGCGAACGCCCCTCCGGCTGTCGTTCCGTCATTGGTTGCAGGCGGCACGCCGCCCACGAAGCGCGCGCCTTTACGCGGGAGCGGGGGGAAAGGCAAGCTGTGTTCGTCGCGGCGGCCCGCCCGCTGCCTCGGGCCGTTCAAGCAGCGGGACGCCGGTTCAGGGCCGGGGTGACGGGCGTCAAGCTCGACGAAAAGCGGCGGCGCATCGCTGCGCCGCCGCCCTTGCCCGACAATGTGTCGGCGTTACCGGATCAGGTTGGCGAGCACCGCGGCGATGATGCCGCTGGTGATGCCGACCAGCACCACGTCATTGCCCGACTGGACGTAACGATAGCCGCGCGGCGGTGCCTGCAGATGGCCGCGATACTGGCGGTTGAACTGGCGATAGTCGATCTGGCGATAGTTGCGGGCCTGACGATAGTCGAACCGTTCACCGCGCTTCCACGACGTGCGATAGCGGGCGGGGGTGGCCTTCTTGACCGTCTTTTGCTTCACCACGACCTTGCCGTTGGGCTTGTGCTTGACGACCGTGGTCGTCTGCTTGGCCGGGGCGGCGAGCGCGGGGGTGGCGACCAGCACGGGGCTGGCGATCATCGATGCGGCAACCG
>CADEEK010000024.1 GCA_902826325.1 uncultured Sphingomonadales bacterium | reverse complement strand
CGGGCCTGATCCGCGGCAAGAAGGCCGGTGACGCGCTGAACATCCTGCAGTTTTCGACCAAGGCGATGGCCGTCGATGCGCGCAAGGTGCTGGCGTCCGCGATCGCCAACGCGGAAAACAACCACAATCTCGATGTCGACGCACTCGTCGTCGCCGAGGCGTCGGTCGGCAAGTCGATCACGATGAAGCGGTTCCACACCCGTGGCCGCGGCAAGTCCACGCGCATCCTGAAGCCGTTTTCGCGCCTTCGGATCGTGGTGCGCGAAGTGCAGGAAGAGGCGTAAGTCATGGGTCACAAGAGCAACCCCATCGGTCTGCGCCTGCAGATCAACCGCACCTGGGACAGCCGCTGGTTCGCCGAGGGCGCCGATTACGGCCGCCTGCTGCTCGAGGATCTGAAGATCCGCGAATATATCATGAAGACGCTGCCCCAGGCGGCGATTTCGAAGGTGGTGATCGAGCGTCCGGCCAAGCTGTGCCGCGTGTCCATCTATGCCGCGCGCCCCGGCGTGATCATCGGCAAGAAGGGCACCGACATCGAAAAGCTTCGCAAGAAGATCGGTTCGATGACCAGCTCTGACGTGTCGCTGAACATCGTCGAAATCCGCAAGCCCGAAGTCGACGCCAAGCTTGTCGCGCAGGGCATTGCCGACCAGCTGGAGCGCCGCATCGCGTTCCGCCGCGCCATGAAGCGCGCGGTGCAGTCGGCGATGCGTCTGGGCGCCGAAGGCATCCGCATCAACTGCGGCGGCCGTCTGGGCGGCGCCGAAATCGCGCGGTCGGAATGGTATCGCGAAGGCCGGGTGCCGCTGCACACGCTGCGCGCCAACATCGACCATGCCGAGGCGCAGGCCCACACCGCCTATGGCGTGTGCGGCGTCAAGGTCTGGATCTTCAAGGGCGAGATCCTGGGCCATGATCCGATGGCGACCGATCGCCTGAACATGGAATCGCAGACGTCGGGCGTTCGCCCCGCGCGCGATGACCGCCGTTAAGGGTTAGGCAGATGCTGCAACCGAAAAAGACCAAGTTCCGCAAGGCCTTCAAGGGCCGGATCAAGGGCGAGGCCAAGGGTGGCGCGAGCCTGAACTTCGGCTCGTACGGCCTCAAGGCGATGGAGCCGGAGCGGATCACCGCGCGGCAGATCGAAGCGGCTCGCCGCGCGATCACGCGTCACATCAAGCGCCAGGGCCGTTTGTGGATCCGCGTGTTCCCTGACCTGCCGGTGTCGAGCAAGCCTGCCGAAGTCCGCATGGGTTCGGGCAAGGGCGCGCTGGAATATTGGGCGGCGCGGGTGAAGCCCGGCCGTATCCTGTTCGAGCTGGACGGCGTGCCCGGCCCGCTGGCGGCAGAAGCGTTCGAGCGTGCGGCGATGAAGCTGCCGATCAAGACCAAGGTCGTGGCGCGCCTCGGCGACACGTCGCACCTGGAGGGTTGAGGGAAATGACCAAGGCATCCGATCTGCGCGCGAAGAGCGACGATCAGCTGGGCGAAGAGCTGGGCAACCTGAAGCGCGAGGCGTTCAACCTGCGCTTCCAGGCGGCGACCAGCCAGCTGGAAAAGCCGAGCCGCGTCAAGGAAGTCCGCAAGGACATCGCCCGCATCAAGACGTTGCAGTCCGAGCGTTCGCGCTCGGCTGCGAAGTAAGAGGACAACGAACATGCCGAAGCGCGTGCTGACCGGGCAGATCGTGTCCGACAAGGGCGACAAGACGGTGGTCGTGAACGTGGAGCGGAAGATCAAGCATCCGCTCTATGGCAAGATCATGCGTCGCTCGAAGAAATATCACGCCCATGACGAGGGCAATGAATACAAGGCGGGCGAGACCGTGCGGATCGAAGAGACCGCGCCGATCAGCAAGCTGAAGACCTGGAAGGTGATCGAGCGGGTGGACACCCATGCGACGCCGGAACGGGCCGACATCGCTTAAGACCCGAACGGGTTTGCGTTTTAACTGGAACCACCGGGCCAAGCGTCCCGGAAGGCCGAACGAGAAGGAACCGGATCAATGATCCAGATGCAGTCCAATCTCGACGTCGCGGACAATAGCGGCGCGAAGCGGGTGCAGTGCATCAAGGTGCTGGGCGGGTCGAAGCGTCGCTTCGCCGGCGTCGGCGACGTGATCGTCGTCAGCATCAAGGAAGCGCAGCCCCGCGGCAAGGTGAAGAAGGGCGACGTGCACCGCGCGGTCATCGTTCGCACCGCCAAGGACGTCCGCCGCGCCGATGGTTCGGTGATCCGCTTCGACGGCAATGCCGCCGTGCTGGTCAACAAGAACGAGGACCCGATCGGCACCCGTATCTTTGGCCCGGTCGTGCGCGAGCTGCGTTCGAAGGGGTTCATGAAGATCATTTCGCTTGCGCCTGAGGTGCTGTGATGGCTGCTGCCAAGATCAAGAAGGGTGACCAGGTCATCGTCCTGTCCGGCAAGGACAAGGGCAAGACCGGCGAAGTCACCAAGTCGCTGCCCAAGGACGGCAAGGTCATCGTCGCCGGCGTCAATGTCGCCGTGCGTCATACCAAGCCGAGCCAGGGCGATCCGCAGGGCGGCCTCAAGCGCGCCGAAGCGCCGATGCATGTGTCGAAGGTCGCGCTGGTGACCAAGGACGGCAAGGCGACCCGCGTCCGCTTCGAGGATCGCGA
This sequence comes from uncultured Sphingomonadales bacterium, assembly GCA_902826325.1. GTDB lineage: Bacteria > Pseudomonadota > Alphaproteobacteria > Sphingomonadales > Sphingomonadaceae > Sphingomonas. The sequence goes on along the minus strand of CADEEK010000024.1, from coordinate 16,158 downwards.
CGGCAAGAAGGTGCGCGTTGCGGTCAAGACCGGGGAGGTCATCTGATGGCTGACAAATATGTTCCGCGGATGCGGAAGCTGTATGACGAGAAGATCGCCAAGGCGATGACCGAGAAATTCGGTTACAAGAACGTCATGGAAGTGCCGACGATCGAAAAGATCGTGCTCAACATGGGCGTTGGCGAAGCGACCCAGGACAAGAAGAAGGTCGAGCAGGCGGCGTCCGAAATGGAGCTGATCGCGGGCCAGAAGCCGGTCGTGACCAAGGCGAAGAAGTCGATCGCGCAGTTCAAGCTGCGCGAGGGCATGGCGATCGGCTGCAAGGTCACGCTGCGCCGCGAGCGGATGTACGAGTTTCTCGACCGCTTCATCACGATCGCGCTGCCGCGCGTTCGCGACTTTCGCGGGCTCAGCCCCAAATCATTCGATGGTCGCGGCAACTATGCCTGCGGCATCAAGGAACAGATCGTGTTCCCCGAGATCAACTATGACCGCATCGACAAGGTGCGCGGCATGGATGTGATCGTCACCACCACCGCCAAGACCGACGAGGAGGCCCGCGAGCTTCTCCGTCTGTTCGGCTTCCCGTTCCCGCTCGAGGCGGACGGCGAAGCGATGGCCGCGTAAGGGAAAGAGAACTTAAGTCATGGCGAAACTGAGTTCCGTGAACAAGAATGAGCGTCGCAAGAAGCTGGTCAAGAAATATGCCGGCCGCTACGCGAAGCTGAAGGCGATGGCGAAGGACACGTCGCTCGATGAGACCGAGCGTCTGATCGCGCGCCTGAAGATGGCGGAAATTCCCCGCAACGGGAATCCGACCCGCATTCGCAACCGGTGCGAGCTCACCGGTCGTCCGCGCGGCTATTACCGCAAGTTCCGTCTGGCGCGCGTGATGCTGCGCGATCTGGCCAACAAGGGCCTGATCCCGGGCGTCACCAAGTCGAGCTGGTAAGGGCATACGAAGATGGCATTGACCGATCCTTTGGGTGATATGCTCACCCGCATCCGTAACGGCCAGCGTGCGCGCAAGGACAGCGTCCTGACGCCCGCATCGAAGCTGCGCGCCCGCGTGCTCGATGTGTTGCAGCGCGAAGGCTATATCCGTGGTTACAGCGCCGAGCAGATGGGCCCGGCGGCCGGTATCCGCATCGAGCTGAAATATTTCGAGGGCCAGCCCGCGATCAAGTCGATCGCCCGCGTCTCGAAGCCCGGCCGGCGCGTCTATTCGGCGAGCAAGGAACTGCCCAAGGTGCGCAATGGCCTTGGCATCACCATCGTTTCGACGCCGCGCGGCGTTCTGTCGGACGCCGAGGCGCGCGAGCAGAATGTCGGTGGCGAAGTGCTGGCGGAGGTGTTCTGATGAGCCGCACCGGTAAAAAGGCGATCACCGTTCCGGCCGGCGTCACCGCCGACATCGGCGGCGGCCAGATCTCCGTCAAGGGGCCCAAGGGCACGCTGACCATGCCGACGTCCGACGACATCTCGTACGAGATGGGCGACGGCGTGCTGGTGGTGAAGCCCGCCAACGACACCAAGCGCGCCCGCGCGTTCTGGGGCATGCAGCGCACGCTGGTCCAGAACCTCGTCACCGGCGTGACCGAAGGGTTTTCGAAGAAGCTGCTGATCAGCGGCGTCGGCTATCGCGCGAGCACCCAGGGCAAGAAGCTGAAGCTTCAGCTCGGCTATTCGCATGACGTCGACCTCGACATCCCCGAGGGGCTGGAAGTCAAGACGCCCGATCAGACCACGGTCGAGATCTCGGGCAACGACAAGCAGGCCGTTGGCCAGTTTGCCGCGGAAATCCGTCGCTGGCGTAAGCCCGAACCCTATAAGGGCAAGGGCATCAAATACGACGGCGAGTTCATCTTCCGCAAGGAAGGGAAGAAGAAGTAATGAGCAAGGGTCTCTCTCTCTTCGAGAAGCGGCGTCGCCGCAACCGCACCGCGCTGCGCGCGCGTTCGGGCAGCCGTCCGCGGCTGTCGGTGCATCGTTCGGGCAAGCACATCTATGTGCAGGTGATCGACGATGCGCAGGGCAAGACGCTGGCCGCCGCCTCGACGCTGGAAAAGGATGTGCGCGGCACGTCCGGCGCGAATGTCGATGCCGCCAAGGCGGTTGGCCTGCGCATTGCCGAGGCCGCGAAGAAGGCCGGCGTGACGCAGGTCGTGTTCGACCGGGGCGGGTTCCTGTTCCATGGTCGCGTCAAGGCGCTGGCGGATGCCGCCCGTGAAGGCGGATTGGAGTTCTAATATGGCTGACGAACAGAACCAGGCGCCCGTCGAGGGCGCGCCGGAAGCAGCCGGCAACGAAGCCCCTCGTCGCGGTCGCGGCGGGCGTGGCGGCGAGCGTGGCGGCCGTGACAATCGCGGTGGCCGTGGCCGTCGCGACGACCGCACCCCGCGCGACGAACAGGGCGAGGAGCTGATCGAAAAGCTCGTCCATATCAACCGCGTCAGCAAGACGGTGAAGGGCGGCAAGCGCTTCGGTTTCGCCGCGCTGGTCGTGGTCGGCGACGGCAAGGGCCGGGTCGGTTTCGGCCATGGCAAGGCGCGCGAAGTGCCCGAGGCGATCAGCAAGGCGACCGCCGCCGCCAAGAAGGCGATGGTCCGCGTGCCGCTGCGCGAAGGCCGCACGCTGCATCATGACGGCCGCGGCCATTTCGGTGCGGGCAACGTCACCGTGCGTTCGGCGCCTCCGGGCACCGGGATCATCGCGGGCGGCCCGATGCGCGCCGTGTTCGAGAGCCTGGGCGTGGCCGACGTCGTGACCAAGTCGGTCGGCACGTCGAACCCCTATAACATGATCCGCGCCACGTTTGAGGCGCTGGGCGACCAGTCTTCGCCGAAGGCGGTTGCGCAGCGGCGCGGCAAGAAGATCGCCGACCTGCTCGGCCGTGGCGGTTCGCAGACCGCCGAGGCCGATGCCGCGGCGATTGTGGAGTAAGCGCGATGGCGAAGAAGGAAGCGGCCAAAACCGTGAAAGTGACCCAGACCGGGTCGCCGATCCGCCGGACCAAGGATCAGCGCGCGACGCTGATCGGCCTCGGCCTCAACAAGATGCACCGGACCAGCGAACTGACGGACACGCCGGAAGTTCGCGGCATGATCCGCAAGGTGCAGCATATGGTGAAGGTCGAGGGCTGAGCCCCGCGCCCTTTTCCGGGTGACATATGACGGAAGGGGGGCTATCGGCCCCCTTTCCAATTTTTCAGCGCGACAGAAGCGAAAGCGAGTGCACAACATGAAACTGAACGACATCAAGGACAATGACGGCGCCCGCCACCGCAGGATGCGGGTCGGACGCGGCATCGGTTCGGGCAAGGGCAAGACCGCAGGGCGCGGCCAGAAGGGCGCCAAGGCGCGTTCGGGCGTTGCGATCAACGGGTTCGAGGGCGGCCAGATGCCGCTGCACATGCGCCTGCCCAAGCGCGGCTTCAACAACCCGTTCGGCAAGGATTATGCCGAGGTCAATCTGGGCGCGATCCAGAAGCTGATCGATGCGGGCAAGCTGACCGCGACGGAGATCGATCATGCGGCGCTCAAGGCCGTTGGCCTCGCGCGCGGCGGCAAGCATGGCGTCCGTCTGCTCGGCAAGGGCGAGTTGAAGGCGAAGCTGGCCTTCACCGTCGCCGGTGCGTCGAAGGGCGCGATCGAGGCGGTCGAAAAGGCCGGTGGCAGCGTCACCATCCCGACGATCGTGCCCGCCGCCGAAAAGCATGCGGCCAAGCATCGCACGGTGCAGAAGGCGATCGCCGCCAAGAAGGCGGGCAAGGCCTAACGCCCTTGGGGTTTCACTTTCATGTGGATGGGGCGCTGCGCCGCATTGCCCTGACCGGACAGTGACCTATATGAGCGGCGGGGTGGCGGTAAACGCTTCTCCGCCGCTTTGGTTTCCAGGAATAACGCGCACATGGCATCGTCCGCCGATCAATTCGCATCCGGCCTGAACCTGTCCAAATTCGGACAGGCGACCGAACTCAAGAAGCGCCTGTGGTTCACGCTGGGGGCGCTCATCATCTTCCGGATGTTGAGCTATGTGCCGCTGCCGGGGATCGACCCGACGCAGCTTGGCCTGCTGGCGCAGCGGACCCAGGGCGGCGTGCTCGATTTCTTCAACACCTTTTCGGGCGGCGCGCTGGAGCGGATGAGCGTGATCGCGCTCGGCGTGATGCCTTACATCACCGCCTCGATCGTCGTGCAGCTGGCGACGTCGCTGTCGCCGCAGCTGGCGGCGATCAAGAAAGAGGGCGAGAGCGGGCGCAAGAAGCTGAACCAATATACCCGTTACGGCACCGTCGGGCTGACCGCGGTGCAGGGCTGGGTGATCGCGGTGGGGCTGGAAACGCTGGGCGCCAATCAGGGGCTCGCCCCGGTGGTGGAGCCGGGCATGTTGTTCCGCGTCGCCGCCGTCGTCTCGCTGATCGGCGGCACGATGTTCCTGATGTGGCTGGGCGAGCAGATCACCAGCCGTGGCGTCGGCAACGGCATTTCGTTGATCATCATGGCGGGCATCGTCGCGCATCTGCCGACCACGCTGGTCCAGCTGTTCGAAGGCGGGCGCACCGGCAGCCTGGATCCGGTGAAGCTGGTCGGCATCTTTGTCGCGGTGGCGGGCCTGGTCCTGTTCATCTGTTTCATGGAGCGGGCGCAGCGCCGCATCCTGATCCAATATCCCAAGCGCCAGACGCAGCGCGGCGTGCAGTCCGAGCGCAGCCATCTGCCGCTGAAGATCAATACCGCGGGCGTGATCCCGCCGATCTTCGCCAGCTCGCTGTTGCTGATGCCGCTGACGATCAGCCAGTTTTCGGGCCAGCAGCAGGCGGGCGAGGGCTGGTGGGGCGATTTCATCATCGGCATGAACCAGTATCTGCAGCACGGATCGCTGGTTTACATGCTGCTCTATGGTGCGGGCATCATCTTCTTCTCCTTCTTCTACACCGCGGTGGTGTTCAATCCGGAGGAGACGGCGGAAAATCTGAAGAAATATGGCGGGTTCGTCCCCGGCATCCGTCCGGGCAAGAATACCGAGGCCTATTTCGATTATGTGCTGACGCGCATCACCGTCATCGGTGCCGCCTATCTGACCGCGATCTGCCTGGTGCCGGAATATCTGGTTTCGGCGCTGGCCATTCCCTTTTACCTGGGCGGCACCAGCCTGTTGATCGTCGTCAACGTGACGATGGACACGGTGACGCAGATCCAGTCGCATCTGTTGGCGCACCAATATGGCGACTTGATCAAGAAGGCGAAGCTGAAGGGCGGGCGTCTGCGCTGACCATGGGGCGGGGCGGCGTCGGTCCGTTCGGCGACCCTGACCATCCCGCAATGGCTTGACATCGGTCGCCGGGTGCGGGCAGCGCCGCAACGAGCAAGAGAGGAAGTCGGTTGAACATCATCCTGTTGGGGCCGCCGGGGGCGGGCAAGGGCACCCAGGCGTCGCGGCTTGAGGACGAACGCGGCATGGTCCAGCTGTCGACCGGCGACATGCTGCGCGCCGCGGTGAAGGCGGGAACCCCCGTCGGCCTGAAGGCCAAGGCGGTGATGGAAGCGGGCGAACTGGTCAGCGACGAGATCGTCAGCGGGATCATCGGCGAAAGCCTGGACGGGCTTGGCCAAGAATCGAATGGTGGCAAGGGCGCGATCTTCGACGGCTATCCGCGCACCGCGGCACAGGCGGCGTCGCTGGACGAAATCCTGTCGGCGCGCGGCCGCACGCTCGATCATGTCATCGAGCTGGTGGTGGACGAGGATGCGCTGGTCGAGCGCATCACCGGGCGCTTCACCTGCGCCAGCTGTGGCGAGGGGTATCACCAGACGTTTAAATTGCCACGGAATGCCCATACTGATGCCGATGCTTTGCGGTGTGATGTTTGCGGTTCCGAAGAATTCAAGCGCCGGCCCGACGACAATGAGGAAACCGTGCGCACCCGCATGGCCGAATATCGCGCCAAGACCGCGCCGATCCTGCCGATCTATGAAGCGCGCGGCCTGGTGAAGCGGGTTGACGGGATGGCCGACATCGCCGTGGTGACGGACGCGATCGAGGCGATCCTGGACGGGCGCGGGTAACTCACGAACGATCCGTCGCGAGGGAAGGGCAGAGGGAGCCGGTTTATGCTGTTGATCGTCGGGAGCTTTCGTATTCCGCCCCACAATATGGCGCGCCTTCGCCCGGTCATGCTGCGCGTGATCGAGGGCAGTCGTGCCGAGGATGGTTGTATCGAATATGGCTATGCCGAGGATGTGCTGGAACCCGGCCTGATCCATTTGACGGAGCGCTGGACGGATCAGGCGGCGCTCGACCGGCACTTCGCCACGCCGCATATCGGCGAATTGCGGGCGGTGTGGCCCGATCTTGGCATCACCGACCGCGATCTGCGCGTTTATGAGGTCGGCGAACCACGCAAGATCTGAACGGCGATTGACGTCGTGTTTGGCAATGCAGACAAGCCGGATGAGACTTGAACATTTTAGTGTTATTCACTAAATTGTTGGCATGGACCGTGCGATTAGTGCCAGCGAAGCGAACCAGCGCTTTTCGGAGCTTCTGCGCGACGTCGCCGAAGGCGATAGCTTCACGGTGATTTCGCGTGGCCGTCCGGTGGCGCGTGTGCTCCCGGTCGATCGCGATCAGGAACGACGATCGATCGCCCGGTTTCTCAAGTTCGTTGCCGACCTGCCTTGTCGCCGCGCGGGACATTGGTCGCGTGACGATCTCTACGAATGACGCGCGTCGCGCTCGACAGCAACATTCTTGCCTATCTGGCGGGTGTCAGCCATTCCGCAGAAGACGATGACAAGATTGATCGAGCGCGCGGGCTGCTGACACAGCTTTCGCAGACCGCCAGCCTGATCGCCCCGGCGCAGGCACTCGGCGAACTTTTCGTGGTTCTGCGCCGCAGCGGCAGTTCGGCCGATCACGCCCGCGCGATCCTGCTCGAATTCACTGAGGCGTTCGGCACCGCCAGTTCGCAAGCACGCACGGTCTTGTCGGCCGCCGATCTTGTCGTGGATCACAAGCTGCAATTCTGGGACTCGCTCATCGTCACGGCAGCGGCTGAGGCGGGTTGCACATTATTGCTGTCCGAGGACATGCAAAATGGCTTTGTGACGCGCGGGCTGACCGTCATCAATCCGCTGACCGACAAACCGCATCCAAAGCTTGCCGCGTTGCTCGACCCGTCGGTCTAGCTGATATGAAAAGACCGCCGTCGTTCCGGACAGCGGCCTTTTCCTTGCCTTCTCGCCAAGCTCAACGCCGTGCGCGGCGTTTGAACTGGTCGAGGCTGACGACGTTGCTCGGGCGTTCGATGGCGATGCCCGAATAAAGCGTGGCCATCGGTTCGTCGGTCACTTCATGCACGCTGTCGGTGCCGAAGCCGTTGAACGCGGTGCGCATCGCGCAGCCATAGGCGCCGAGCATCCCGACCTCGATATATTCGCCCGCCAGAATGTCCGACGGCAGCTCGAACGGGCCCGCCATATGGTCCATGTCGTCGCAGGTCGGCCCGTAGAAGCTGTATTCGCTATAGCTGTCCGCCGCATCGGCATCGTCGCGCAGCACGCGGACCGGGAAGCGCCAGCCGACATGCGCCGCGTCGAACAGCGCGCCATAGGCGCCGTCGTTGATGTAGAGTTCGTCCCCGCGCCGCTTTTCGACGCGGACGATCAACGAACTATATTCGGCGCACAGCGCGCGGCCGGGTTCGCACCACAATTCGGCGCTATAGGAAATCGGCAGGTTCTCGAACGCATTGTGGATCACGCCGAAATAGGTTTCCAGCGGGGGCGGTTCCATGCCGGGATAGGTCGACGGAAAACCGCCGCCGACATCGACGATGTCGACCGTGACCGACGAGGCGACGATGGCGATGCGCACGCGCTCCATCGCCTCGGCATAGGCGGCAGGCGTCATCGCCTGCGACCCGACATGGAAACAGATGCCGAGCGCGTCGCATGCCTGGCGCGTCGCGACGAGCAGGTCGGCGACATCCTCCGGCTCCGCGCCGAATTTGGCGGCGAGGCTGAGCTTGGCATGATCGGACGACACGCGGATGCGCACGCACAGGTTCAGGTCCTGTGCCCCGCGAGTCGCGCGGACGATCTTTTCCAGCTCGTCCATCGTGTCGAGGCTGAAGGTGCGGACGCCATGGACGAAATAGGCTTCCTCGATCGCTTCCTCGGCCTTGACCGGGTGCATGAAGCACAAGGTCGCCTTGGGCAGCGCGCGGCGTGCCATGCGGACTTCGCCGATCGAGGCGACGTCATAATGGGTAATCCCGCTGTCCCACAGGATCTGGAGCAGCGCGGGCGACGGATTCGCCTTTACGGCATAGATCGAGGTTCCCGGAAACTTCTCGACGAAGAATCGGGCGGCTCGCCTTGCGGCATGAGGACGAACGAGCGTTACCGGCTCGACGGGACGAAGGGCTTTCGCTAGCCCGAGCGCGCTATGATGCTTGTGCAACTCAAGGGACCTCCAATTGCCTTTTGGGCATACGGTGAAAACACTGCCTTGCGGTGGAAGTCCCATGGGGCAGCGGAGGGGTCATTTAGGGTCGGGGGGTCCCCTTGTAAAGTGGCTTTGGACCTGTGCCAGTGAAGTGGGGTGAATCGTGACGATACTAAGACAGCCGACACGGGCCGGAGTGCGCGATGCGGCCGCGAAGATTGCGGCGATCCTGCCGCCGACGCCGTTGTTGGTGGCCGAGGTGCGCGGCGTGCCGGTGATGTTCAAGGCGGAAAGCCTGCAGCCGATCGGCGCGTTCAAGATTCGCGGCGCGTGGCACCGGCTGACGGCGATCGCGCCGCAGCTGAAGGACAAGGGCGTCGTCGCCTTTTCGTCGGGCAATCATGCGCAGGGCGTCGCCTGGGCCGCGCGGCGGCTGGGCATGCCCGCCGTCATCCTGCTGCCCGCCGACGCGCCACGGGTGAAGCGCGACGCGACGCTGGCGCTGGGCGCGGAAGTGGTGACGTTCGACCGGATGAAGGAGGATCGCGCGAAGCTGGGCGCGCATCTCGCCCATGCGCGCGGCGCGGTGCTGGTGCCGAGTTTCGACGATCCCTGGATCATCGAGGGGCAGGGCAGCGTCGGGATCGAGGCGATGACCCAGGCGGTCGAGATGAAGATGCCGGACCCCATTCACGTCGTCGCGCCATGCGGCGGCGGCGGACTGGCATCGGGCATCGCGCTGGCCCTGCCCGATGCGCAGGTGACGGTGGTGGAGCCGGACGGGTGGGACGATATGCGCCGCAGCCTGGAGGCGGGCTGGATCGAGCCGGTCGGCGAAAACCCGCCGCCCACCGCCTGCGATGCGCTGCAGACGCCGTTGGTGTCGCCGCTGACGTTCGACGTGCTGTCGCGGCGGGGCGCGACGGGGCTGAGCGTGAGCGAGGCCGAGGTGCGCGCGGCGCAGCGCTGGGCGGCGCACCGGTTGCGGCTGGTGATCGAACCGGGTGGGGCGGTGGCGCTGGCGGCGCTGCTCGCCGGCAAGGTCGATCCGGTGCCGGGCATGCTGGTCATCCTGTCGGGCGGCAATGTCGATCCGGACGCCTATGGCGCGGTGATGGCGGGGGTGGATTGATGGGCGAATTGTCGAATACCGCGTCCACCCTGCTGGCATTGTTGATGCTGGCGGCGGGCGGGCTTGGCTGGGGCGGGGTGACGATGATCCGCCGGGGCGAGCGGCAAAAGGGCGTGCTGATGCTGATCTGTGCGGTGGTGCTGGTCGGGAACGTGCTGATCTGGACGGTCTGAACCGACGCGCCGTCGCACGCGCCGGGCGTTAGACCGGCACGCCCGCTGTGCGTATGTCGGACGGATTGGCAGTTGCCGTGCCCTGATCGCGCGGGAGCAGGTAGGGGCCGACGAACAGGCCGAACAGAAAGCCGCCAAGATGTGCTTCCCATGCCAGGCCACCGTTGCCGCCGGTCGACGATGCCAGCAATGCGAGCAGCCCGAACAGAAAGGCGTTCTGTTTGACCAGACTCCACCCGATTCGCCGGACCTTGGTCGAGCGAACCGACAATAGCCCGTGCCCATCGGGCGCGAGCCGCGTCAGCAGGCCGAGCAGCGCAAATATCGCCCCCGAAGCGCCAATCATCGGCACAGAACCGGTCGGATGCAGTGTCAGAAATGCGGCCGCGCCGCTTAGTCCGCCCAGAAAATAGAGGATGAGGAAGCGCAGCCAGCTCAGCGGCACCGGGCCCAGGCGTGCCGTCAGAGCGCTGCCCAGAACCGCCAAGGCGGACATGTTCATGATCAGATGCATTGCGCCGCCATGCGCAAACATGTGCAGCGCGATCGTTTCAAACCGCCCCTGCGACAGCGCGTGCGACGACAGTCCCCAGTTCGTCACCGTGTCGTCCGTCGCCACATGCCAAATGTTGACTGCCACGCAAAGCGAGCCGATCGCGACGGCAGGCATTTTGACATGCCAGGGCTGCGTCGTCAGGTTCTCGGGGGGCATCATTTCGAACAGGCCGTTGCCGGTGAAATAAACCTCGCCCTGTTCATCCGCGCATTCGAGACTGGCGCGCATCATTTCCATGATATCGCGCGGTGCGACGACAGTGATCTGGTCGCCGCGCCGTTCGAACGCGATGAACTGGTGGGGCAGGCGTTGCCACCATGGCTTGCCGCTCTCGCGCCATCGCCCGTCATTTTCGGCCTTGGCGTAGAAGGCCTGTTCTTCCAGAATTTCGATCAGCCAATCTGCCTGCACTGGCAAAAGCTGCATGACGCTGGGCCGGGTCTGATATTGAACCAGCCAGGCGAACATCAACCCGCACAACGCCACGGCGGACAGACCGGCGCTGTCCCATACGATCCACCAGATAAAAGTGATCGCGACAAGGTTGAGCGCCAGCTGGCGCAGGCTGTAGATCGGCAGCCAATCGCGCAGCACGCCATATCGCGAGCCTATGGCCAACGGGTCGGCCATTTGCGTCATCGACGATTTCGCCGGGGCAGGGGCGGTGCGACGGTCGGTTCGGGGCTGCGCGCCATTGCCGACCGTTCAATCCTGTTGCGTGATGCGCAATGCCCAGCGGTCATAGCCGAGCGCTTCGACCCGGTCGAACAGCGACTGGAGCAGCGCGGGGTCGGGATGCGGGTCGCGGCTGAGCAGCCACAGGTAACGGCCGGTCGGTTCGCCGACGATCGACCAGTCATAATCGTCGCAATGGTCCAGCACCCAATAGTCGCCGGTGTAGAGCGGGCCGAAGAACGATAGCTTGAGCTTTGCCCCGGTCGCGTCGTCGGCGACGATCGCATGGCCTTCGCTTTCCTCGCGCACGGTTTCGCCCGCGCGCAGGCCGCTGTTGACGATCGAGAGCTTGTCGTCGCGCTCGACCGTATATTCGGCGGTGACGCTGTCCAGCCCCTTCTGGAACCGGTTTTCGTGGCGGGCAAGTTCGAACCATTTGCCGGCATAGCGCGCCAGATCGACCGGCTTTGCGGGCTCCGGCACCTTGGGATTGATGACCGGCGGGCGGGTCGAGCGTGAATAGATGAACAAGCCGCCAATGGCAGCAGCGGCGACGCCGGCGGCGATCTTGATCGCGGTGGACTGTTTCATGCCGCCATCATGGCGTGCCCGCGCGGCGAAGGATAGGGGGCGGGGTGCGCCAAAGCCCCTTCCCGTCGCGGGAAGGGGCGAACAGGCTCAGCGGATCGGCGAATTGGGATCGAGCCGCATGTCGAGATATTTGTCCACGCTGCCCATCAGCTGATCCATTTCATGTTCGAAGAAATGGTTGGCGCCGGGAATCGTGTCGTGATGGATGGTGATGTGCTTTTGCGTGCGCAGCTTGTCGACCAGCTTTTGCACGGCGCCGGGCGTCACCACCTCGTCATTCTCGCCCTGGATGATGATGCCGCTGGACGGGCAGGGGGCGAGAAAGGTGAAGTCGAACATGTTGGCGGGCGGGGCGATCGAGATGAAGCCGCGGATTTCGGGGCGGCGCATCAAGAGCTGCATCCCGATCCACGCGCCAAAGCCATAGCCCGCGACCCAGGTGGTCGATGCTTCGGGGTGAAAGCTCTGCACCCAGTCGAGCGCGCTGGCCGCATCGCTCAATTCGCCGGTGCCGTTGTCGAACGTCCCCTGGCTCTTGCCGACGCCGCGAAAGTTGAAGCGCAGCGTGGCGAAGCCGCGCCGCTGGAACGTCTTGTAGAGATCCTGCGTGATTCGATTGTTCATCGTATTGTTCGCGGGATGCGGATGCAGGATCATCGCGACCGGCGCGCGCGGGCGGGGGGCGGGGGCGAAACGGCCTTCGAGACGGCCTTCGGGACCGGGAATGATGACTTCGGGCAAAGTGAACCTGCTTGATTTGAGTGGCGCGGTGGCGCGAAAAACGATGCTGGCTATATAGACCGGACGCGCCAACACGCAATTGTCGCGACGATCGCCCGCCAGCCGCAAGGAACCCGCATTGGCCGACCGCATCTATCTCGACCACGCCGCGACGACGCCGATGCGGCCCGAAGCGGTTGCGGCGGTGGCCGAGGGGATGGCGCGCTGGGCCAATCCGTCCTCTCCCCATGCGGAAGGACGCGCGGCGCGCGCGGCGCTGGAGGAAGCGCGGGCGCGGATCAAGGCGGCGCTGGGGTGGGACGGGGAACTGATCCTTACCTCCGGCGCGAGCGAGGCGCTGGCGATCGGGCTGGGGCGGGCAAAGGCGACGCGGCGGATCGTGTCGGCGGTCGAGCATGATGCGGTGTTCCGCGCGGCGGGGGCGGATGCACAGGTGCTGCCGATGCGCGACGGCGTGGTCGATGGCGATGCGCTTGCCGATACCTTGAAGCGCGCGGGGCGTCCCGTGGTCGCCATCCAGCACGTCAATTCGGAAACGGGCGGCATCCAGCCGGTCGACGCGTTTGCGGCGCAGGTGCGGGCGGGCGGCGGGCTGCTGCTGTCCGATTGTGCGCAGTCGGCGGGCAAGTTCGCGTTGCCCGACGCGGACATGATCGTGGTGTCGGCGCACAAATTGGGCGGGCCGCCGGGGATCGGTGCGCTGCTGGTGCGCGATTTCGCGATGCTGGAGCCGAGCGGGGGGCAGGAGTTCGGCTATCGCGGCGGGACGGAGAATCTGCCGGGTGCAATGGGGTTTGCGGCGGCGCTGGAGGCCGGGGGCATTGATGGCTGGGCGACCAGTGTCGAACAGCGGTTCGATTTCAAGAACGCGCTTTATGCGGGCGGCGAGTTGATCGCGCCGGGCGTTCAATGCTCGCACATCTTCGCCGTTGCGATGGATCGGCTGGCGGCGGCGGCGCAGCTGATCCGGTTCGACGCGATGGGGTTCGCCATTTCGGCGGGCAGCGCCTGTTCGTCGGGTACGTTGAAGCGCAGCCGCGCGCTGGGCGCGTTCGGCGTGGCGGATGCGGTGGCCGATCGCACGGTGCGGATCAGTATCGGCTGGAACACCATGCCGGACGAGCTGGATGCCTTTGCCGCGGCATGGGCCAAGGTCGCGGCGGATGCGGGGGCGCGGGCGGCATGATCTATCTCGATTATCAGGCGACGACGCCGCTGGCGCCTGAGGCCATGGCCGCGATGGCGCCGTGGATGACCGACAATTTCGCCAATCCCCATGCCGCGCATGTCCCCGGCCGCGCGGCGAAGGCGGCGGTGGAGGCGGCGCGGGCGGCGGTCGCCGCACTGATGCCAGATGGCGGGACGGTCAGCTTTACCAGCGGCGCGACCGAGGCGCTCAACTGGGCGATCAAGGGCAGCGCGGGGCCGATCGTCACGCTGGCGAGCGAACATGCCGCGGTGCTCGATACCGTCGCGGCGGCGGCGCGGCATGGGCGTGAGGTGCGGGTGGTGCCGGTGGGTCCGGGCGGCCTGATCGACCTGAACGCCGCGCGTGAGGCAATCCGGCCCGGCACCGCTCTGGTCGCGGCGATGCTGGTCAACAATGAAATCGGCACGATCCAGCCGATCGAGGCGATCGCCGATCTGGCGCATGCGACGGGTGCGCGGATGCTGTGCGATGCGGTGCAGGGATTCGGGCGGGAGATCGTGCCCGATGGTTGCGACCTGGTCGCGGTGTCCGCGCACAAGATCCACGGACCAAAGGGGATCGGCGCGCTGTGGATTCGCGACGGGATTGAGCTGGAACCGCTGCTGCATGGCGGGGGACAGGAACCCGGCGGACGTTCGGGCACGCTGTCGCCCGCTTTGTGTGCCGGGTTCGGCGCGGCGGCGCGGATCGCCAAACAGCGGTTCGGCGCGGATCGCGCGCATGTCGCGCAGCTGTTCCGCGCCGCGCATCAGGCGCTGGGCAGCGCGGGGTGGACGCTCAACGGATCGCTGGAGGAACGCTATCCCGGCAATCTCAACATGCACCTTGTCGGGCTGGACGTCGCCCGGTTGATGTCGCAGTTGCGCGACATCGCCTTTTCCGCAGGATCCGCCTGTGCCAGCGGATCGGGTCGGCCCAGTCATGTGTTGAAGGCGATCGGCCTAACCGACGCCGAGGCGCGGTCGAGCATCCGCCTGGGCTTTGGCCGCTATACGACCGAGGAGGAATTATTGGCCGCGATCCAGCATATCGACAGCGCCGCGCGCGCGCAGCAGGTGGCGGCATGATCCGCGTGCGCTTCCTTGACGCGGCGGGCGATCTGGCCGCGCAGGTCGAGGGCAAGGCGGGCGACGGCCTGCTCGAACTGGGGCAGGCGGCGGGCCTGCCGCTGGAGGGGACGTGCGAGGGGCAGATGGCCTGTTCCACCTGCCACGTCATCGTCGCACCGGAGGATTTCGACCGGCTGCCCCGCGCGAGCGAGACCGAGGAGGATATGCTCGACCTCGCCTTTGGCGCCACGCGCACCAGCCGGTTGTCGTGCCAGATCGTGCTGACGCCCGAGCTTGACGGGATGACGGTCAGCCTGCCTTCAGAACATCGCGATATGCAGGGAAGATGAACATGCCCAACCGCCGCACCCTGATCGCCGGGGCCGCTGCCCTTGCCGCCATGCCCGCCACCGCGCTGGCGCAGGTGAAGGGGCCGTTCGACCGGATTCGCGAGGAGACCGGCGGGCGGCTGGGCGTCGCCGTTTACGACAGCGATACCGGGCGCCGCTTTTTCGACGGGGCCGAGGCGCGCGTTGCGATGTGTTCGACGTTCAAGGTGCCGCTCGCCGCCGCGGTGCTGGCGCGCGCCGATCGCGGCGAGATCGATCTGGCGCGCGAAATCCGGTTCAGCGCCGCCGACCTGCTCGATTACGCCCCGGTGGTGCGCGCGAATATCGCCAGGGGCGCGCTGTCGATCGAGGCGTTGCTGGAGGCGGCCGTGACGATGAGCGACAACAGCGCGGCGAATCTGGTGTTCGGCCAGATCGGCGGGCCGCGCGGCCTGACCAGGTTCATCCGCGATGCGGGCGATCTGGTCACGCGGTCCGATCGCGACGAACCGACGCTCAATATCGTGCGCGGCGGCGAAGTGCGCGATACGACGACGCCACAGGCGATGTTGTGGCTGATGCATAACCTGTTGCTGGGCGAGGTGCTGTCGGCATCCTCGCGCGCCAAACTGATCGGATGGATGGCGGCATCGCCGACCGGCAAGGACCGGCTGCGCGCCGGATTGCCCAAAAGCTGGCAGGTCGGCGACAAGACCGGGACGAGCGGCGAGGGTTGGTTCAACGACATCGCCATCGCGACCCCGCCGGGGCGCAAGCCGATCCTGATCGCCTGTTACCTCGATGCCCCGGGGCTGGAGGCGGCCAGGGCGAACGCGGCGCACGCACAGGTGGGGGCGTTGATCGGGGCGTTGTTCGGGTAGTTTCGCTCGTCGTGCTGCTGCGGAGCCCATGCTGGCCGCGTTCTGCGTGACCCTTGGCGCCTGTATTCGCAGGCGTACGGGATGCGAACGGGCCTGGCGCGGATTGCAATCTGTTTCCCCCGCGCCTATCTCGCCCATGGGAGTCGGGCGGACGATGCCGTCGCCAACCCGGTCAGGTCCGGAAGGAAGCAGCCGTAACGATATTCGTGTCGGGTCGTCCCGGCTCCCACCTTCCCCCCATGACGCCGCGCCTTTGACCCGCTAGGGTTGTCCGCAATGTCCGATTCACTTCCTGGCCTCGACGAACCGACCCAGCCGCGCGATGCGGCCTATCGCGTGCTGGCGCGCAAATACCGGCCGAAGAATTTCC
>CADEEK010000023.1:9865-19050 GCA_902826325.1 uncultured Sphingomonadales bacterium | reverse complement strand
CGGCGGGGGCGGCTGGACCATCGCTTCGACGTCGCGATGCCCGATCGTCCGGCCTGGCCCGATCGCCCGGAATTGTTGCCGCCGCAGCAGATGCCCCGGCGCGGGCGCGGCGGGACGCAGCGCGGGCGGATCGCGACGATCCATGCCATCGCCCATATCGAATTCGTCGCGATCGACCTGGCATTCGACATGGTGGGGCGGTTCGGGGACGGCTTTCCGCGCGCGTTCACGGACGACTGGCTGCGGGTCGGGGCGGAGGAGGCGATGCATTTCGCGCTGCTCGACCGGCGGTTGAAGGCGGCGGGGAGCCATTATGGCGCGCTGCCCGCCCATGCCGGATTGTGGGAGGCGGCGCAGGCGACCGCGCAGGATGCGACCGCACGGCTGGCGGTGGTGCCGATGGCGTTCGAGGCGCGCGGGCTGGACGTCACGCCGATGATGATCGACCGGTTCGACGCGGCGGGCGACATCGCCACCACACGGATATTGCGCCGGATTTTGCGCGACGAGGTGCGCCATGTCGCGGCGGGCACATACTGGTTCGAATCATGCTGCATGCGCGAACGAATCGACCCCGAAACGACCTGGCGGAGGCTGGTGGGGCGGCAGTTCAGTGGTGTCGTTAAGCCGCCATTCAACGACTCGGCGCGCGAGTCAGCCGGTTTAACGCGCGATTACTATCAGGGCCTTGCTGCCGAATAGCGCAGCGGTTCTAACCGGATCATCAGGCGCGGGTGGGGCTGCTCCTGGATGTTTGGATCAACAAAGGGCGTGTGCCAGGTCTGGCGCGTGTCTGTGGCGCCGGGGACTCATGGTCAACACCACAAGCAACGCGAAGCTGATCGATCGGTTCCGCAATTTCTTCACGACCCGTGATTTCATCCTGCATGACGGCCGCGACCTGCGCCGGTTCAGCGTCGCCGGACGCACCCAGGCGATCCTGGCGGGCGTTGCGGTCATCACCGTCACCTTTTCCGCGTATGGCGTCGCGCAGGCGGCGTTCGGCGCGATCATGGCGACCGGGGTTGCGGGCGTCGAAGTGACGCCCGAAGCGCGCATGGCCAGGATGCAGGCGCAGATGAGCCAGATGAAGGCCGATGTCGCCGCGGTGAAGCAGGCGGCGATCGTCCATGCCGCCCGGGTCGAGCAGAATCAGAAGATCATCGCCGGCGTGCTGTCGGGCAAGGGAACGCCCGCCGAAGTCGGCGCACCGATCCCGGCCAGCGTCGAGGTGAAGGGCGCGATGGCCGCCGAGGTGCTGGCGCCGCTGCGCAAGATCGAGGCGCGCCAGGCCGAGCTTGCCAAAAAGGCGCACCGCACCGCGCAAGTCCGGTTGAGCCTGACCGAACGCCATCTGCGCAAGCTGGGCATCAAGCCTGAACGTTATGTCGCCGGTGGCATGGGCGGGCCGTATGAAGCCGCGCCCGCCGATGCGGCGGCGGCCGAAGCCAGCGCGGATGCGCAGTTCCGGTCGTTGTTCCAGACCTGGCAAAAGCTCGACATCATGGAGCAGACGGTGATCGCCATCCCGTCGATGCAGCCGGTCGACGATGTGAAGTTGACCAGCAGTTTCGGCATCCGTTCCGATCCGTTTCATGGCAGCGCCGCGATGCATGCGGGCGTCGATATTCCGGGCCCGCAGGGCACGCCAATCTATGCGACCGCCGATGGCGTCGTCGGTCGCGCGGGGCGCGCCGGTGGCTATGGCAATCTGATCACCGTCAACCATGGCAAGGGCATCGAGACCCGTTACGGGCATCTTTCGAAGATCCTGGTCAGCGCCAATACGCGCGTGCGGCGCGGACAGCTGATCGGCCTGATGGGATCGACCGGGCGGTCGACCGGCAGCCATCTTCATTATGAGGTCCGTATCGACGGTGCCGCCGTCAACCCGATGCCGTTCATGCACAATGCCAATGTGCTCGACCAGATTCAGGAACGCGCGGGTCGGCTGGAACTGACCGCAGCGGCGGCCAACTGATCCGATCGGAATAACAGGAGAGGGAAGGGCCGCTCGATCGCATCGGGCGGCCCTTTTTGTTGCGGCGGCGCCGTCGCGTCCCTATTTGCGGGGTATGACCATGGCCTTGTCCAACGATATTGCGCTGACCCCCGCCGCCGCCGCGCGGGTGGCGGCGATCGCCGCGAAGCTTGGCAAGGCGGCGACGCTGCGCCTGTCGGTGGAGGGGGGCGGCTGTTCGGGCTTTCAATACAAGTTCGAACTGGCCGATGGCGTGGATGGCGAAGATAGCCTGACCCAGACCGACGGGGTGCAGCTGGTGGTCGATCCGATCAGCCTGGACCTGGTGCGTGGCGCCAGCGTCGATTTCGTCGAATCGCTGGGTGGGGCGGCGTTTCGCGTCACCAATCCCAATGCGGCGTCGGGCTGTGGCTGCGGCACCAGCTTTTCGGTCTGACCGGCGTTGAAGATCGTCACCTATAATGTGAACGGCATCCGCGCGCGGTTGCCGCGGCTGATCGAATATCTGACCGAACAGCAGCCCGATATCGTCTGCCTGCAGGAGCTGAAGGCCGCCGATGACGGCTTTCCCGAACAGGACATCGCCGCGGCGGGCTATGGCGCGGTATGGCATGGGCAAAAAGGGTTCAACGGGGTCGCCATCCTGGCGCGCGACGCGCAGCCGGTGGCGCGCCAGCGCGGGCTGGCGGGCGAGATCGAGGACGAGCAGAGCCGCTATATCGAGGCGGAGGTCAACGGCCTGGTCGTCGCATCCATCTATCTGCCCAATGGCAATCCGGTGCCGGGGCCGAAGTTCGATTACAAATTGCGCTGGATCGATCGGCTGTCGGTGCGTGCGCAGGCGCTGCTCGATGCGGAAGTGCCGGTGGTGCTGGCGGGGGATTACAATGTCATCCCCAATGACGACGATGTCTATTCGGTCGCGGCGATGGCCGATGATGCGTTGATGCAGCCGGAATCGCGCCAGGGCTATCGCGCGTTGCTGGCGCAGGGGTGGACCGATGCGCTGCGCACCCGCTTTCCCGCCGGGAAGGTCTGGACCTTCTGGGACTATCAGGCGGGCGCGTGGCAGCGCGACGCGGGCTTTCGCATCGACCATCTGCTGCTCAGCCCGCAAGCCGCCGATCGCTTTGGCGGCGCCGGCGTGGACAAGGCCTATCGCGGCCGGGAAAAGGCCAGCGACCATGCGCCGACCTGGGTGCAGCTGCGCTTTTGATATTCGCTAGTAATTGGCGAATATTCCCAAATATCGGCTTTCAATATGCTGATCGTTTCAGTTGAAACGCTCTAAGTCGTTGATATCGAACAACTCAACTGTTTGGCACGTCTAATGCACTAACACAGGCAGGGCAGGGTCGGCATCCGGTCAACCTTCTGCCCGCAGGTGCAGAAGAGGAGCTGTAACATGCGTATGACCAATATTCTTGCCGCTGCCGCGATCGCCGTTGCCGGCCTGTCCACCCCCGCCTTTGCCGATACCCCGGCGAGCGATCCGACGCCGACCGCAACGCCCGACCAGCCTGCGGCGGCCAACAAACGCTACTGCGTTGTCACCAAGGTGACGGGGTCGCGGCTGGACCGAAAGGTCTGCAAGACCCGCAGCGAATGGATTGAGTCCGACGGTTTTGATCCCCTGTCGCCCAAAAAGTGACCAGGGCGCGGCCCGCAGTGCCCCTATGCTGCGGGCCGCAACCTCGCGATGGCTCGTGTGATCCGCCAAGCTGGCGCCATCCGGTCACAGCGGCTTGGCATAGACCTGATAGATGCGGTTGATCCGGCTTTCGATCGTGTCGGCGATGGCGACCATTCCCTGATTGTCGTCGAGGATCCAGCCGATCTCGCCCCGCGTCGCGTGGAAATCATCGACCGCGCTGCGCCGGATATATTCGATCATCATGAAGGCGAGCTGGCTCGCCATGCGCGACCCCTGCAGCCGCTTGACCACGCCCATCAGCGGCACGCGCATCGTCCTGGCCTTGCCACGCCGCAGCCATAGCAGCAGTTTCGCCCAGCCGAACGGCAGCAGCCGCCCGTTCAGCGGCGCGATCGCTTCGTTGAGATCGGGCAGGGTGATCATGAAGGCGACCGGTTCGCCGTCGAGTTCGGCGATGCGGATCAGGCTTTCGAACACGATTGGTTTGAGCTTCTTGCCGACATCGTCGATTTCCGGCTGAGTCAGCGGAACGAACCCCCAATTGTCCGACCAGGCGTCGTTGAGGATGGCGAGGATCGTCGCCGCCTCCTGATCGAACTTTGCCTTGTTCACCGGACGGATGACGATCCGCGGATTTTTTTCGCCCAGTGCGATGACGCGCTGGACGAGCGGGGGAAAGGGCTGGGTGATGTCGAGTTCATAGGTCACGAGTTGCTTGACCGGGGCGAACCCCGCCGCCTCGATCCAGTCGCGATAGTCGCGGCGATGATGGCCCATCATCACCGTTGGCGGATGATCGTGCCCCTGGATCAACAGCCCCGGCTCCTCCCAGATCGACAGCGACACCGGGCCGACGACGCGCGTCATCCCCTGGTTGCGCAGCCAGCCTTCGGCGGTGTTGATCAACGCGCGCGCGGTGGTCGCGTCCTCCGCCTCGAACAGGCCGAAAAAGCCGGTGCCGGGGCCAAAGCCCTGTTCGGGCGGCATTTCGAGCGCGAGCCGGTCGATATGCGCGCTGATCCGTCCGACCGCGCGGCCGTCGCGTTCGGCCAAAAACAATTGCGCCTGCGCATGGCTGAACCAGCCGTTTTTGCGCGGGTCGATTATCCCCGCGACCTCGCTGCGCAGCGGCGGCACCCAATTGGGATCGTCGCGATTGAGGCGATAGGCCAGGTCGATGAATGCGCGCGTGTCGGACGCGCCGTTGACCGGGCGGATGGCAAGTGGGGCGTTGGCCAAGGATCGTTCCCGTCGCTGAAAAGGTGGCGCGACCAGTCCCGCTTTGCAACCGGTCTGTCAACTGGCTGGTTGTCGTCGATGCCATGCCACGCAATCGCCACGATCGGATGCCACAGGTTCAACCGATGATGACCCCCCTTGCCCTTGAAACGGCGGATGGCCCGCCGGTTGCGCGTGCCGCCGGTGCGGCGAAGATCCGCCTGTCGGGCGTGGCCGACGATCGCGCGATGCTGCGCGCGGCGGCGGAGTTGACCCGCGACCTGCACACCCCCAATCCGGCGATCTACTGGACCGATTTCCTGCTGTCGGCGGCGATCGGCTATGCCGCGCTGGCGGGCGCGATGTTCCTGCCGACGGTGGCGACGGCGGTGGCGAGCGCGGCGGTCGCGGTGCTGGCGCTGTATCGCGCGAGCCTGTTCATTCATGAGATCACGCACGTCAAACACGCGCTGTTGCCCGGGTTTCGGGTGGGCTGGAACCTGTTGCTCGGCATCCCGATGATGCTGCCGTCGTTCATGTATGAGGGGATTCACACGATCCACCATTCGCGCACGCGCTATGGCACGGCGGAGGACCCCGAATATCTGCCGCTGGCGCTGATGAAGCCGTGGACGCTGCCGGTGTTCCTGCTCGTGTCGCTGCTGATGCCGGTCGGGCTGTTGCTGCGTTTTGGCGTGCTGGGGCCGTTGTCCTGGTTTTCGCCCGCGCTGCGCCGGATCGTGGTCGGCCGTTATTCCGGGCTGCAGATCAATCCGCTGTTCGAACGCCGCGCGCCTGAGGGCGTGTTCGCGCGCCAATGGCGCTGGCAGGAGGCGGGGGCGAGCATCGTCGCGCTGACGCTGATCGCGACGGTGGCGACCGGGGTGCTGCCGCTGCGCCTGTTGCTGATCTTCATGGGTGTGATTTCGGGCGTCGCGGTGCTCAACCAGGTGCGCACGCTGGTCGCGCATCTGTGGGAGAATGAGGGCGAGCCGTTGACCGTGACCGCCCAGTTTCTCGACAGCGTGAACGTGCCGACGGGGATATTGCCGCTGCTGTGGGCGCCGGTGGGGCTGCGTTTTCACGCGTTGCATCACCTGTTGCCCAGCCTGCCCTATCATGCGCTGGCGACGGCGCATCGGCGCCTGTCGGCGGCGTTGGGGAGCGAATCGGTTTATGACCGGGCGAATTATCCGGCGTTGCGCGGGCTGGTCGGTCGGCTGGCGGCCAACACGATGAAGACGCGGGCGCGCTGAACGCGCGGCGCCACACCGTTGCACTGTCGCTGACGGGCGCAGCCTGTGGGGTTGCGGCGATCGCGATCGGTTGGGCGATCGGCGATGGGACGGTCGAGGGGGCGAGGCTGACCGCCCGCTATACGGCGCGAGCATCCTTTGCGCTGTTCCTGATCGTCTTCCTCGCCTCGGCGCTCAATCGCATGATCGGCTTGCCGGGGTTGATGCGTGAGCGGCGCGGTTTGGGGCTGGCCTTTGCCGCGGCGCATTTCGTTCATCTGGCGGCGCTCAGCGCCTTTTTCGCGATCAGCGGGGATGCGCCGCCGGTCGTCACTTTGGTCGGCGGCGGGCTCGGCTATCTTGGCATCGCGGCGCTGGTCGCGACGTCCACCGATACGGCGATGCGGGCGATGCGGGGCAATTGGCTGCGCCTGCACCGCACCGTCACCTGGTATATCTGGGCGATCTTTCTGTTGAGCTATGTTCGCCGGGCCGTTGCCGCGCCCGAATTCATCCTGCCGGTCGCGCTGCTGATCGTGGCGGCGGCGGTCAAGCTCGCCGCGCCGCGCGCTATTCCTCGGTCTTGAGCAGCACCGCCTCGCCGATCATCGCGAACAGCAGGAATGGCGCCCAGGCGGCGAGGAACGGCGGATAGGCGCCGAGATTGCCCATGGCGAGCGCGAAATTGTCGGCGACGAAATAGAGGAAGCCGAGTCCCATTGCCGTGACCGCGCGCAGGAACAGCTTGCCCGATCGCGCGATGCCAAAGGCGGCGACCGCGCCGAGCAGCGGCATCAGCACGGCGGACAGCGGCCCGGACAATTTGTGCCACAGCGCGCCTTCCAGCGCCTTGGTCGGGCGGCCCGCCGCGCGCAGATCGCCGATCGCCTCGTTGAGCGCGCCGAAGGTCATCGATTCGGCGACGACATTGGCCAGGGTGAACTGGTCCGGGCGCACCCCCTGGCCGAAATCGAATCCGCCGAGCGGCGACAGCGTGCCGCTGGCGACATCGAACCGTTCGGCCTTGTCGAGCCGCCAGCCATCGCCCGCGCGCCGCGCCAGATCGCCGCGCACCAGCGATTTGAGCGCCGCGCCGTCGCGTTCATAGATCGTCACCCCGCCGAGCAGCGCGGCGTCGCCCTTGCCCTTGATCTGCAGCACATGGATCAGATGGTCGTCGCTGCGCACCCACACATTGCTGCGGTCCCCCCGGTCGATCGGCAGCGGGCCATATTCCACCTTTTTCCACGCGGCGAGCGTCGCGCTGGCGCGTGAAACGATGCGGTCGTTGAAGCCGAACGAGATGATCGCGACGCCCAGGCCCGCCAGCATCAGCGGGGCGAGCACCTGATGCGCCGACAGGCCCGATGCCTTGAGCGCGATCACCTCGCTGTTCTGGTTCATCGTGCTGAACGTCACGATCGTGCCGAGCAGCACCGAAAAGGGCAGGAAGGTGGCGATGATCTGCGGCGTGCGCAGGCTGACATAGCGCCATACCTCCGCGTCGCCATTGCCGGGATAGGTCAGGATGCGCCCGGATTCGCTGAGCAGATCGAGCGTCTGGAGGATCAGCACCAGCCCGAACAGAAACGCGAAGGTGTTGATGAGGAACGACCGCGCCATATAGAATGACACGGTCCGCGACGGGAAAAAACCGGTCAGGGCGTTGATCATGTTTCAGCTGCCTTGCGTCGCCGGCCGGGCAGATATTTGCGGATCGCCTTCCACAGCTTCGCCGAATATTTTTCGAGTGCGCCGATCGGCTGCCCGCCGGGCACGAAGGCGACGGTGTAGAACATCCAGAACACCAGCGCCGCGAATATCAGGAACGGCCCCCACAGCGCGATGATCGGGTCGATCCGGCCCAGGCTGCCGATCGACTGCGCATATTCGTTGATCTTGTGATAGGTGACGATGGTGACGATCGACAGGAACACGCCGAGCGCCGAGGTCGACCGCTTGGGCGGCACGCCGAGCGCCAGCGCCAGCATCGGCAGCAGGAACATCGAGACGATTTCGACGATGCGATAGTGGAAGGTCGACCGGCTGGTCGCGCGCTCGGTGCTGGATGCGCCGGGATCGCCGCCGATCTTCGCCAATTGGGGCAGGGTCAGTTCGAACTGGTTTTCGCCGCGCTGGCGGAATTGTTCGAACTTGGGCAGGTCGATCGGCAGGTCGTGCGCGTCGAAGGTCAGAACGCGCGGCACCTCGAACTTGGGCGACTGGTGGATCAGCGTGCCCTTGGTCAGGCGAAAGATGATGACGTCGGGATCGTCGGTGCGCAGGAACTGACCCTGTTGCGCGGTGGCGGAAATGGTATCGCCGCCCACCGCCCGTGCGCTGACGAACACGCCGGAAAGGTCGCGCCCGTCATTGCGGCTTTCCTCGATCCGGATGGTGATGCGGTCGCCCATATTGGTGAACTCGCCGACCTTGATCGACGCGCCGAGCGCACCGGTGCGCAGTTCGAACCGCAGCCCTTCATAATTGTAGCGGGCATAGGGCTGGACGAAGCCGACGATCGCGAGATTGAGCGCGGCGAGCGCGATCGTGTACATATAGGGGACGCGCAACAGGCCGAAATTGGTCATCCCCACCGCGCGCAGCACATCGAGTTCCGACGTGGTGGCAAGGCGGCGAAAGGCGAGCAGACAGCCGAGCAGCAGGCCGATCGGGATGCCAAGGCCCAGATATTCGGGCAGCAGATTGGCGAGCATCCGCCACACGACGCTGACTGGCCCGCCTTCGCTGGCGACGAAATCGAACAGCCGCAGCATCCGGTCGAGCACGAGCAGCATGGCCGAGATCGTCAGCGTCGAGATCAGCGGAACCGCGATCAGGCGCGCCATGTACCGGTCGAGTGCGGTCATCGGAAAGTGGATCGCGCCTTGATCTGCTTCATCGGGGCCGGATCACCGGCGGGATTGTTCCGCCGCTATATCGTATGGCGCGGGTAAATCCAGCCTGTAGGCGGCGGGACCGTCGCGCTTGCGGTCAGGCGGGCAGCACGCCGACCGCCTTGCCCGCCGCCTCGGCCGGCTGTGCCTTCACCGAGGGCGCCATCTTGCGCGTCCCCGCCGCCTGCGCCTCGGCCACG
>CADEEK010000023.1:0-9855 GCA_902826325.1 uncultured Sphingomonadales bacterium | reverse complement strand
GACCGCCTTGCCCGCCGACTCGAACATGGCCAGCACCTGCCCGATCTGTTCGGGCGTATGTTCTGCGCACAGCGAACAGCGCAGCAGGAAGGTGCCCGCCGGGGTGGCGGGCGGGCGCGCCATGTTCACATACAGGCCGTTGTCGAGCAGTGCCTGCCACATCATCACCGCCTGTTCCTGATCGTTCAGGATGACGGCGATGATCGCGCTGTCGGGCGTTTCGGTCCCAAGCCTGAACCCCATCGCCTTCAGCCCGCCGTGCAGCATGCGGGCATTTTCCCACAGATGCTGGCGTTTGTTGTGCGCGTGCTGGAGCTTGCGGATCGAGGTGGCGGCGGTCGCGACGACGCTGGGCGGGAGCGAGGCGGTGAAGATATAGGCGCGGCAGGCAAGGCGGATCGCCTCGAACTTCGGGTGGTTCGACACGCAGAAACCCCCGACCGTGCCGACCGATTTGGAGAAGGTGCCGACGATGAAATCGACATCGCCCTCGCACCCCTGATCTTCATAGACGCCGCGGCCATTGGGGCCGAAAAAGCCCATCGAATGCGCCTCGTCCGACAGCACCATCGCGCCGTGCTTTTTCGCGACGCTGACCATTTCGCGCAGCGGGGCGATGTCGCCGAGCATCGAATAGACGCCCTCCAGCACCACCAGCTTGCCCGCGTCGGGCGGCAGGCGACCGAGGCGCTTGTCGAGATCCTCGACGCTGTTGTGGCGAAAGCGGACGATTTCCGCGACGCCCTGTTTGCAGCCGTCATAGATGGAGGCGTGGCTGTCGGCGTCGAGGATGATGTAGTCGCCCTTGCCCGCCAGCGTTGAGATCATGCCGAGATTGGCCATATAGCCGGTCGAAAAGACGATCGCGCCGGTGGTGCCGTAAAATTCGCGCAGCGCATCCTCGACCGCCATATGGTCACGGAACGTGCCGTTGAGCATGCGGCTGCCATTGGTGCCCGACCCGAACTGGTCGAGCGCATCCTTGCCCGCCTGGATCACGTCGGGCTCGAAGGTCATGCCCATATAATTATAGGTGCCGAGCAGGATCGTATCCTTGCCCTTGATCACCGCCTGGGTCGGCGACTTCACCTGTTCCATGACGATGGCGAAGGGGTCGGTCACGCCGCTGTCGAGCAGCGCCTGACGTTCCGCGATCAGGCCGTCGAACTTGCTCATCAGGTCGGGCTTTGCGCCGCTCATCGGGGCAGGGGCGTCGGCGGTTTGCAGGGAGTCGGTCACGCGCGTCAGCCCTTCAGCTTTTCGACCGCATCGACCAGCTGGCCGACGGTTTCGATCTCCGCCTGCATGTTCATCGTGATGATGATGTCGAATTCATCCTCGATCGCCGCGACGAAATCCATCACGGTCAGGCTGTCCCATTCCAGATCGCCGGCAAAGGTCGTGGCTTCGGTCAGTTCGACGCCCTTCTTGTTGAACGGTTCGATCAGTCCGGAGACGGTGGCGAAAATGTCGTTACGGTCGCTCATGCGCGGTCCTTAGTGAGGTGGCGCCGCAGTGCCAAGCGAATGCGGCGGAAAAGGGGTGTCGGTGGGGCGGGCAACGCCGCTTCCCGAATGCCCACCTCGCCCTTTCCGAAGCGGGATTCTATTGTCCATACCGTGTCGTCAATGAGTTGAGACAGGTCAATCTGTTCCTCCCGCTCGATACGTTTGCGCATCATCAAGAGAGGATGGGCGACCGCGTCATACCCGATCCATGCGATTGATGGCTCCGAACCCCATTGATCGTCAACGGTCGCCCATTCAAAGGTTCCTCGACGGACAAAGAACTCGCCGAAAGCGAAGCCTATCGCGCCGATTGCATCATGGTTGGTCGGAAACTCGCGCAGAACGACATCGTATAACGCCTGCACTTTGTGCACCGGAAAGGGAGGCGGGGTATCAATTAGCCGGGCGGCCAGCGCCAGGCTCTCTTCTCGATGTTTCTGATGTTCGATTGTGAGAGGGAGAATCTCCACCGTCGCCCGTTCCCATCTTCAGTAGCCGGCGCGACTCTACAGCAACCCCTCCGCCCGATACCAGCCCGCCGTCTGCACCAGGCCCGCGACGGTATCCACCTGCGGCGCCCATAACGCCTCGGGCGGGCGGCGGTCCGGGGTGGCGGTCCAGTCGGGGTGGCAGAGATACGCCGCGCGGTCCGGGGTCAGCTTGGCATTGCTGTCGCGGAAGAGGGGGTCGGCCCAGCCGGCGAATTTGAGCAGCGGGCGCGGCATGGGGAGAGGGAGGACGCGCTTGCCGATTGCGGCGCCGATCATCCGCGCGAATTCGCTGTGGGTGTAGCCGCCATCGACCCCGTCGTCGCATTCGTAGATGAGGCGGGCGGTATCGCCCCGTGCCATCGCGACGAGCAGCCGCGCGAGATCGGCGACATGGATCAGCGAGATGCGGCCCGGCGGGGGCAGGATAACGACGCCTAGCTTCGCCATGCGGAAGATGTCGCGCATCTCCATGTCGCCGGGGCCATAAACGCCGGGCGGGCGGATCATCGTCCAGTCAAGGCCGGACGAGCGCACTTCGGCTTCGGCATCCGCCTTGGAACGGCCATAGATCGACAGCGCCGGTTCGCGCGCAGCCATTGAGGAGACATGGACGAAGCGTTTGACGCCCGCCGTTCCCGCCGCCGAGACGATATTGCGCGTGCCCTCGACATTGCCCTGTTCGAACTCGCGCGGAGTGCCATTTACGACACCGGCGATGTGGATGACGACATCCGCGCCGGTTACAAGGCGGATCAGGCTGTTGCTGTCGTCGAGTGCGCCACGCACCCATTCGACGCCATCGCGCGGCGGCTGATCGCGGCGGGTGAGGGCGCAGACCTTGTGGCCGCTGGCGAGCGCGTGGTCGACCGTTGCCTTGCCCACGAACCCGGTGGCGCCGGTGAGGGCGAGGGTTTTCATTGCGGCTTACGCGAGGGTGGGACGACGCGCGGGGAGAAAGGCGGTTTTGGTTCACGCAGAGACGCAGAGAGCGCAGAGAAGTTGGTCAATGGCGCGAAGCGCCTGCTCGCTCGCGACGTGGCGGCTTGCGGCACCGATGAAGTGCGGACAGCCGCTGCGCGGCGCGATAACATCTCTGCGCTCTCTGCGTCTCTGCGTGAACCAAACAACGTCACGTCGCATCCTCGCGCGATCCAAACCGCGTTCACAACAGCACCATGTGATTGCGGTGCACCAAAGCAGCACGCGGGGCGTAACCGAGGATGTCGCCCTGATCCTCGCTGCGCGTGCCGATCAGGCGTTGCGTTTCGGCATTGTCATATTCGGCGAGGCCGCGCGCGATCGGGCCGTCGGGGCCTTCGATCGTCACCAGATCGCCGCGAAAGAACAGGCCGCGCACGCCGGTCGCGCCGATCGCCAGCAGGCTGCGCCCTTCGGTCAGCGCCTTTGCCGCGCCGGCATCGACGGTGATCGCGCCCTTTGCCGTCAGCCGTCCCGCCAGCCACGCCTTGCGCGCGCGGGTGCGTTTTTCGGGCAGGAAGATGGTGTGGCGGGCATCTGCCGAAAGCGGGCGGTCGATCCGGCCGCTGGCGATGGCGAGGCTGACACCGGCGCTGGCCGCGATCCGTGCCGCCTCGATCTTCGACACCATCCCGCCCGATCCCATGCCGGACGCCGATCCGCGGTCCGCCATCGCCTCGATCCGCGTGTCGATGCGGTCGACCTGCGGAATATGGGCGGCGTCGGGCAGCGCCGGATTGCGATCGTAGAGGCCGTCGATATCGCTGAGCAGCAATACGCCCTGCGCATCGGCGGCCTGGGCCACCCGCGCGGCGAGCCGGTCATTGTCGCCGAAGCGGATTTCGGCGGTGGCGACGCTGTCATTTTCGTTGATGATCGGCACCACGCCCAGCGTCAGCAGGCGACCGAGCGTCGCGGCGGCGTTGAGGTAGCGGCGGCGATCCTCAAGATCGTCGAGCGTCAGCAGGATCTGTGCGGCGGTGAGCCGGTTGGCGGCCAGCACCTCTGCCCACACCTGGCTGAGCGCGATCTGGCCGGTGGCGGCGGCGGCCTGCGCATCCTCCAGGCTGGCGCGACCGCCCTTGGGCAGGTTCAATCGCCGCGCGCCGAGCGCGATCGCGCCGGACGAGACCACCGCGATCTGCTGCCCCGCGCGGACGCGCGTGGCGATGTCCGCCGCGATCCCGTCCAGCCATTGCCGCCGGATCGCGCCATCGGCATCGACGAGCAGGGCTGACCCGATCTTGACGATCAGGCGCGGACAGGCATCGGGCGAAAACAGGTGCATCGACGCGCCGCTTAGCGCGCGACGCGCGGCTTGTCAGCCGAAACGAAGGGAACCCCGGCCCGGTCGCACCCATTGTCGCTCCGACAGGAGGAAATGATGAGCTATCCACGCTTTGCCGCCATGATCGGGACGTCCGTCGTGGTCATGTTCGGGCTGATGTATCTGAACAGCTATGCGCTCGGCCATGTCGAGTTCAGCCAGACGCGCAGCTGGATGGCGCTGTTGATGGGGGCGGTGATGGCGATCGTCATGCTGGGCTTCATGTGGCGCATGTATCCCGGCCGAAAGCACAATATCGCGATCGTCATCGCCGCCATTATGGTGTCCGGCGGATCGCTGTGGGCGGTGCGCAGCCAGCGGACGGTGGACGACATCAGCTATATGAAGGCGATGATCCCGCACCATTCGATCGCGATCATGACCAGCGAGCGCGCACGGATCAGGGATCCGCAGGTGCGCAGGCTGGCCGACCGGATCATCGATGCGCAGATCCGCGAGATCGCGCAGATGAAGGCGCTGATCGCGCGGCTGGAGGCGAGTCCGGCCCCGCCCGGCGGTCCGGTTCTGCAATCCTATCGCGATCTGGGGGTGGAGCCGCCGCCGCCCGCATCGCCGCAGGAGCGCGAAGCGGTGAATACGCAGGCGCCGATCGGCTGAATGCCGCCGATCAGATCGGCGACCATTCGACCGTCTCTTCGTCGCCATCGTCGTCGGCGACCTGTTCATGGCCCTCGCCGACCGCTTCGAGCAGCTTGTCGAGCGCCCAGTCGACGCCGATGCCGCTGGCGCCGGAAATGGCGATGACCGGCGCGCCGCTGGCCGCTTCGAGCTCCGCCGACAGGGCGGCGATCAGCTCGTCGTCGAGCGTGTCGATCTTGTTGAGCGCGACCACCACCGGCTTGTCGGTCAGGCCGGCGCCATAGGCTTCGAGCTCGTCGCGGACGATGCGGTAGCTGGTCGCGACATCCGCATCATTGGCATCGACCAGGTGCAGCAGCACGCGGCAGCGTTCGATATGGCCGAGGAAGCGGTCGCCGATCCCGGCCCCCTCCGCCGCACCTTCGATCAGGCCCGGGATGTCGGCGATGACGAATTCCCGGGTCTTGTGCCGCACCACGCCAAGCTGCGGGCGGGTGGTGGTGAAAGCATAGGCGCCGACCTTCGCCTGGGCATTGGTGACGGCGTTGATGAAGGTCGATTTGCCCGCATTGGGCAGGCCGACCAGCCCCGCATCGGCGAGCAGTTTCAGCCGCAGCCAGACATACATTTCCTCACCCGGCCAGCCGGTGCCGTGCTGACGCGGGGTGCGGTTGGTGCTGGTCTTGTAGCTGGCGTTGCCGCGCCCGCCATCGCCGCCCTTGAGGAAGACGATCCGCTCGCCCGCGCGGGTCAGGTCGGCGAGCAGCGTGCGTTCATCGTCATCGGCCAGGATCTGCGTGCCGACGGGCAGCTGGATGACCAGATCGTCGCCGCCCGCACCGGTCTTGTTGCTGCCCGATCCGCCATGGCCGCGCTGGGCCCGGAAATGCTGAGTGTAGCGAAAGTCGATCAGCGTATTGAGGCCGGGGACCGCTTCGAACACGATGTCGCCGCCCTTGCCGCCATTGCCGCCATCGGGGCCGCCATATTCGATATATTTCTCCCGCCGGAAGCTGACCGCGCCGCCGCCGCCCCAGCCGGATTTGATGAAGATCTTGGCCTGGTCGAGAAAATGCATGTCAGCCCCATACCGCCTTGAACCGCGGCGAGCCGGTCAGCTGGCGCAGCGCGATGTCCCGCGCGGCGTTGCGCGGCAGATCGAGCGATTTGGCCAGCGCCTCACCCAGCAGCGCGTCGCCCATCGCCATCAGGACCAGGCTCAACGTATCCTCACGCAGCGTGACGCCCATTTCCTCGCCCTCGACCTGGGCGATCTGATCGACCAGCTGGTGGATCACATCGAGGATCGGGTCGAGCGCGTCTTCATTACCCGACAGGATCATCCAGCTGGCGAGCGCGCCTGCACCGCTTTTGTCAAAGGCGTCGAAGGCAAGGTCGACGACCTGGCGCGGCTGCGCCTCGCTGCGCGATGCCTGATCGGCATGGGCGGTCTGGATCAACGCCGCGATCCGGGTGCAGACATTTTCGGCGAGGCTGCGCGCGAGCGCGCGCTGCAGGCCCGCCGCCGATCCGAAATGGTGGAGCAGATTGGCATGGGTGCGGCCGATCCGCGCGGCCACGGCTTTGAGCGTCACCGCCTGTGGCCCGGCCTCGATCAACAGCGCGCGCGCCGCCTCCAGCGCGGCGTCGCGCGATTCTTCGGGACTGAGCCGCCGGCGTTCGGGGAGGGGTGTTGTCGGCATCGGTGAAGGTGACAAGTCGCTGTTGTGACTGCCGCCTTGGCGCAAAACCAAGGCGAACGCAAAGGATCAGCGTCGACAGGGACGAATGTGGGGGCGGGCAGGGGCCTGTCGGGCGCGGATCGACCATGCACGAACGCGGAATCCGACGCATTTTCAGGCCCTGTCGATGGGCCGCGATAATTACTGAACGAAAAAATACAGAAATTAACCGTTGCGGGGTTGAAACCAGCTTGGCGAGCGCCCAATTGCCGCATTGCAGCAAGAGGGGAATAAGAACATGCGCGGGGGTTTTGGCATGCTGGCGTTGGCGGTTTTGTCGGCGTGCGGTGGCGGTCAGCCGCCTGCCGCGCCGCCGCCCGCAGAGGTGGAAGTCGCCACGCCGCTTCAGCGTGAAGTGGTCGATTGGGACGATTATACCGGTCGGTTCGTCGCGCCGGAGGATGTCGAGCTGCGCGCGCGGGTCAACGGCGTCATCACCGCGGTCCATTTTCGCGACGGCCAGGATGTCCGCAAGGGGCAGCCGCTGTTCACCATCGATCCGCGCCCCTATCGCGCGCAGCTGATGCAGGCGCAGGCGCAGATCGCACGGGCGCAGGCGGCGCTGACCAACGCCCGTCAGGTCACGGCGCGCAGCCGCACGCTGGCGCAGGCCCAGGCGGTGAGCGCCGAAGAGCTTGAAGCCAATGTCGCCGCCGAACGCAGCGCCGCCGCCGATCTGGCGGCGGGGCGCGCGGCGGCATCCTCGGCGATGCTCAACCTTGGTTTTACCACCGTCCGCGCGCCGTTCAGCGGCCGCGTGTCCGACCGCAAGGTCAGCATCGGCGATTCGGTCGCCGATGGGCAGACGGTGCTGACCCGGCTGGTCTCGATCGACCCGCTATGGTTCGAGTTTGAGGGCGCCGAGAGCTTTTACCTGAAGAATCTGCGCCAGGACCAGCGCGGCGAGCGCGGATCGTCGCGCTACACCGCCAATCCGGTGCAGATCCAGCTGGCCGACGAGACCGAATATCGGTGGAACGGCAAGATGGCGTTCCTCGACAATGCCGTCGATCCCAATTCGGGCACGATCCGCGCGCATGCGGTGGTGCCCAACCCCACCCGGTTCCTGACGCCCGGCATGTTCGGTCGCGCGCGGTTGCTGGGATCGGGCACCTACAAGGCGATGCTGATTCCCGACGAAGCGATCGTCACCGATCAGACCCGCCGCCTCGTCTACGTCGTCAGCAAGGACAACAAGGCGACGCCGCGCCCGGTGGAAATCGGGGCGAAGGCGGAAGGGCTGCGGATCGTGCGCGACGGGCTGGCCCCCACCGACCGGGTGATCATCACCGGCCTTGGGCGGCTGCAGCCGGGTGCGCCGGTCAATCCGAAAAAGGGCACAATCAAGCCCGACGCATCCAAACAGGCCGCGCCGACGCGACCGATCGAAGAGCCGGCGTCGAGCCAGGCGACCGTCCAGTAAGGGGCGCGATCCATGAAATTTCCGCACTTCTTCATCGAGCGGCCGATCTTTGCGGCGGTGCTCTCGATCCTGATCGTGATCGTGGGCGCGATCGCCTATCCTGCGCTGCCGATCGCGCAATATCCCAATATCGCGCCGCCGACGGTGGTCGTCACCGCCGCCTATCCCGGCGCGAGCGCGGAAACGCTGGCCGAAACCGTCGCCGCGCCGATCGAACAGGCGATCAACGGCGTCGACAACATGATGTACATGACATCATCGTCGACCGGGAACGGCCAGACCCAGATCACCGTCGCGTTCAAACAGGGCACCGATGTCGACCAGGCACAGGTGCTGGTGCAGAACCGGGTGGCGACCGCCGAGCCGCGCCTGCCCGAAGATGTGCGGCGCATCGGCATCACGGTGAACAAGAATTCGCCCGACTTCCTGATGGTCGCCTTCTTCACCTCGCCCGACAACAGCCTCGATATCCAGTATATCTCCAACTATGTGACGCTGCAGGTGCAGGACCGCATCGCGCGCATTCCGGGCGTCGGGCAGGCGCAGGCGTTCGGCGGGCGCGACTACAATATGCGGGTGTGGATCGACCCCGGCCTTGCCGCCGCGCGCGACATGACGGTGGACGAGGTGGTGAACGCCATCCGCGCCCAGAATGTACAGGTTGCCGCCGGTGCCGTCGGCCAGCCCCCTTATGGTCCGGCCAGTCCCGCCTTTGAACTGGGCGTGCAGGCCAAGGGGCGGTTGACCACCCCCGACGAATTCGGTGCGGTCGTCGTCAAGCGCGATGCGCAGGGGCGGCTGACCTATCTGCGCGATGTCGCGCGGATCGAACTCGGCGCGCTCGACTATAATTTCAACGGCTATCTCAACGACAAGCGCGCGGTCGGCGTCGGCGTGTTCCAGTTGCCCGGATCGAACGCGCTGGCGACGGCGGATGCGGTGAAGGCGGAGCTGGAATCGCTGTCGAAGAATTTCCCGCCGGGAATGAAATATTCGATCGATTACAACCCGACCGAATATATCGCCGAATCGATCAGCGCGGTCGAACATACGTTGATCGAGGCGCTGGTGCTGGTGGTGCTGGTCGTCATCCTGTTCCTGCAGAGCTGGCGCGCGGCGGTCATTCCGATCGTGGCGATTCCGATCTCGCTCACCGGCGCGTTCGCGGTGCTGCTGGCGTTCGGCTATTCGCTCAACACGCTGTCGCTGTTCGGACTCGTGCTGGCGATCGGCATCGTCGTCGACGATGCGATCGTGGTTGTGGAAAATGTCGAGCGGCTGATGGAAGAGGAGGGGCTGTCCCCCAAGGAGGCCGCGCACAAGACGATGGACGAAGTGTCGGGGGCGATCATCGCGATCAGCCTGGTGCTGACCGGCGTGTTCGTGCCGACGATGTTCATTCCGGGCATTTCCGGGGCATTCTACCAGCAGTTTGCGATCACCATCGCATCGGCGACGATCATCTCCGCCTTCGTCTCGCTGACGCTGTCGCCCGCGCTGTGTGCGCTGGTGCTGCGGCACAAGGATCATGGCGCGGCGCCGGCACAGGGCTGGCGTGGCCTGCCCGCGCGGTTCGGGACGTGGTTCAACGACGGGTTCAACCGGCTGTCGCAACGCTATGGCAAGCTGACCGCGCGGCTGGTGCGGGCGCTGGCGCTGATCTGCGTGGTCTATGTCGCGCTGATCCTGGTCGCCGGATGGCGGTTCACCTCGACCCCGTCGGGATTCATTCCGGCGCAGGATCAGGGCTATCTGATCGGCGTCGTCCAGTTGCCGCCGGGTTCCT
>CADEEK010000022.1 GCA_902826325.1 uncultured Sphingomonadales bacterium | reverse complement strand
TGCGCCTTCACGAACTCCCACAGGGTGAACGAACGGACCAGTTGGGCGACGGACATGTTCAATTTTCCTCCGGCGACAGGTCGGCGGCGACCGCCCCTGGCCATTGCAGCGTGACCGTGCACAGCCCGCGCACATCGGCAACGGTCTTGTCGTCGCGCAACGGGCCGGCGCGCACCACACGCTGATCGGGCGCGGGACCGTCGCTGATCGCGAGCATCAGGCCACGGCCATAGATGGTCAGCTGATTGCTCGCACCGATGTTGACGCTGACATCCTTCGCCCCGTCGAACAACGCGCCGGTCATCACATATTGATCGGTCGGCAGGTCGAGATTTTCTTCGCCGTCCGCCCATTTTTCGCGCAGGCCATGGATGGTGATCGACCAGGGCTGGTCCATCGTCGCGGGCATGGCGTCGTAATCCAGCCCCTCGGCCACCGTGCCCATCATACAGGCATAGCGCCCGCTGCCCTGTGGCAACGCATCCTGCGCAACCAGCGCCAGGGCAAGGGTCGCGGCGGCAATCACAGCCCCACCCGCTGAACCATCAGCCAGCCCGAAATCGCGAACACGAAGATCAGCGACAGCGGCAGGAAGATCTTCCACCCCAGCCGCATCAGCTGGTCGTACCGATAGCGCGGAACGGTCGCCTTCACCCAGCTGAACACGAAGAAGAAGAACAGGATCTTGGCGAACAACCAGATGATCCCCGGCACCAGATAGAGCGGCGCCCAGTCGACCGGCGGGAGATACCCGCCCCAGAACAGCACCGCGTTGAGCGTGCACATCAGGATGACATTGGCATATTCGCCGAGCCAGTAGAGCGCGAAGCTCATCGACGAATATTCGGTCTGATACCCCGCGACCAGTTCCGCCTCCGCCTCGGTCAGGTCGAACGGCGCGCGCGCGGTCTCGGCGAGCGCGGAGATCAGGAACACCACCGCCATCGGAAACAACAGCGGGTTGAACCCGAACCCGTTGAACAGCCCCAGCACATGCCCCTGCTGCGCCTCGACAATGCCCGACAGGTTGAACGTCCCCGCCCACAGCACCACCGCGATCAGCACGAAGCCGATCGACACTTCATAGGACACCATCTGCGCCGCGGCGCGGATCGCGGAATAAAAGGGATATTTGGAGTTGGAAGACCACCCCGCCAGGATCACGCCATAAACGCCGAGCGAGGATGCGGCGAGCACATAGAGCAGCCCGACATTGATGTTCGACAGCACCACCCCCGCCTGGAACGGGATCACCGCCCACACGATCAGCGCGACGGTAAAGGTGATGATCGGCGCGAGCAGGAACAGCCCCTTGTTCGCGCTCGACGGGATGATCGTTTCCTGAAGGAACACCTTGAGCCCGTCCGCGAACGACTGCAGCAGCCCCAGCGGCCCGACCACGTTCGGCCCGCGCCGCAACGCCATCGCCGCCCAGATCTTGCGGTCGGCATAGATGATCATCGCAACGGCCAGCATCAGCGGCAGCGCGATCAGCAGGATGCCGATGATCGTCGAAACGAACCACGCCCAGCCATAGGGCATGCCGAAGAAGGATTGGAAGAAGGCGGTCATGCGTTTTGTCCTTCGTCACCCTCACCCTTCCCACTCGCCTTTGGCGAGCGGGCCCCTTCCCTCTCCCATCGGGAGAGGGAGGGAGGCGCGGAACGCGCCGGAAGGGTGAGGGTGATATTCGATTGCGCGGCCATCACTCCGCCGCCTCCGCGAAATCCTGGCCGTGGATCAGTTCGGCCGAACAGCGCTGCATCGTCGGCGATGCGCGGCAGATGGCGTTGGTCAGGTAGAAATCGGCGATCGGATAGGCGACCTCGCCCTGCCCCTTGACGTCCAGCGACGGCGGGTTCCAGTCAAAGCTGGCCAGCCCTTCCTCGCCCAGCGCGGGAACCTCGGCGAACATCGCCGCGCGCAGTTGCTCGAACGTATCGAACGGCAGCGTCTTGCCCAGCCGGTCCGACAGCGCGCGCAGGATCGTCCAGTCCTCACGCGCATCGCCGGGTGCGAACACCGCCTTGTCACCGCGCTGCACGCGCCCTTCCAGATTGACCCAGGTGCCCGCCTTCTCGGCATAGCTTGCGCCCGGCAGGATCACGTCCGCCGCATGCGCGCCCTTGTCGCCGTGATGGCCGATATAGACGTTGAAACTGTTGGCGAATTTCGAAAAATCCACCTCGTCCGCGCCCAGGAAAAAGGTCAGTTTCGGCCCCGCCGCGACGATATCGGCAATGCCGCCCTTCATCGCGAAACCGAGCATCAGCCCGCCCATCCGCGCCGCCGAAAAATGCAGCACGTTGAACCCGTTCCAGCCATCCCGGACCAGGTTCAGCTTCTTCGCCAGCGCCAGGCTCGCGCCATGTCCGTTCTTCAGCGCCGCGCCGCCGACGATCATCATCGGCCGCGCCGCATCCTTGAACGCCTCCGCCGTCGGCTTGGGCAGCTTGCCGAGCAGGCCAAGGTCGTTGCCCAGCCACGTCACCTTGTAGGTCAGGTCGATTTCCGGCCCGATCGCGAACACCTTCGCGCCGCGCTTGATCGCCTTGCGCACCCGCGTGTTCACCAGCGGCGCTTCCCAGCGCAAATTGGTGCCGACCAGCAGGATGACGTCGGCATCCTCGGTCCCGGCGATGGTCGTGTTGAAATTGACCGCGCCCAGGCTCGACACGTCATAATCCATGCCGGTCTGGCGGCCCTCCATCAGGGCGGAGCCGAACGCCTGCACCAGCTTCTTCGCGGCAAAGATCGTCTCGCAATCGAGCAGGTCGCCATGGATCGCCGCAACCTTGTCGCCCGCGCCCTTCGCCGCGACGGCGATCGCGTCGAACGCATGGTCCCACGTCGCCTCGACCAGCTTGCCGTCCTTGCGGACATAGGGTTTGTCGAGGCGGCGGAAGCCGAGGCCGTCAACCGCGTGGCGCGTCTTGTCGTGCGCCCATTCCTCGTTCACATCCTCGTTGATCCGCGGCAGCGCGCGCAGCACGCCGCGCCCGCGGCTGTCGATGCGGATATTGGTGCCGACCGCGTCCATCACGTCGATCGCCAGCGTCTTCTTGAGCTCCCAGGGCCGTGCCTCGAACGCATAGGGTTTGGACGTCAGCGCGCCGACCGGGCACAGATCAACGACATTGCCCGACAGCTCGCTCGTCACCGCCTGTTCGAGATAGGAGGTGATCTGCATATTCTCGCCGCGATAGATCGCGCCGATCTCTTCCACGCCCGCCACTTCCTCGGCAAAGCGCACGCAACGGGTGCACTGGATGCACCGGGTCATCACCGTCTTGACGATGGGGCCCATATATTTTTCGGTCACGGCCCGCTTGTTCTCGGTATAGCGGCTGTGCCCGCGCCCATAGGCGATGGACTGGTCCTGCAAATCGCATTCGCCGCCCTGATCGCAGATCGGGCAATCGAGCGGATGGTTGATCAGCAGGAACTCCATCACCCCCTCGCGCGCGGCCTTCACCATCGCGCTGTCGGTGCGGATTTCCTGATTGTCGGCGGCAGGCAGCGCGCACGACGCCTGCGGCTTGGGCGGCCCCGGCTTCACCTCGACCAGGCACATTCGGCAATTGCCCGCGATGCTCAGCCGCTCGTGATAGCAGAAACGCGGGATTTCCTTCCCCGCCGCCTCGCATGCCTGCAGCACGGTGGCGCCGGCGGGGACTTCGACCTCGATCCCGTCAACTTTAACCTTGGGCATCTCAGCTCTTCCTCGCCATGGCGGCATGAATGCTGCGGAACGCGGCGGTCGCCAGCATGGCGCGCAGCCCGTCCGCGTTCACCTCGACCGGGCGATCCTGCAAACAGCGCGAAAACACCGGTTTCAATGCGTCCGCGGCGCCGCCTTCTTCGGGCGTCGCCACATCGGTCGCGAACAGCTTCGCGACATCGTCGGGCACCGATCGCACCACGCACATCGCCGCCGCGTCGCTGGGCGAATAGCTCGCCGCCACCGGACCCGCCGCCGCCCGCGCCAGCGCGACGTTCACCGGCCGGCCATCGCGCTCGATCAGCCGTTCGGCGACCGCGCCCGCGAACAGCAACCGGCTGACCCGCATCCGGCTATAGCCGCGAAAGCTCGGACAGCCGCGATTGACCTCCACCAGCACGTCCATCGCGCGGCGATAGGCCGGGGTGCGGAAATCCTGCGCCAGCGTCTCGCTCGCCTTTGCCGTGCTGGTATCGGCGACACAGGCGCCGAACTGCTGCGCGGCACGCAGTGCCTGCGGCGTCGACGGCGCGATCGCGGCCTGCACCGGCGCGGCCATCGCCAGGGTCAGCGCCAAGGTCAACGCAGGCGCAATCATTCCGCCGCCTCCTGCATCGGTGCCGTGCCGCCGCCCTGTTTTTCGACGATGCGCCGCTCGATCTCCGGGCGGAAATGGCGGATCAGCCCCTGGATCGGCCATGCCGCTGCGTCGCCCAGCGCGCAGATGGTGTGGCCCTCGACCTGCTTGGTCACGTTATACAGCGTGTCGATCTCGGAAATATCCGCATCGCCGGTGCGCAGCCGTTCCATCACCCGCCACATCCAGCCGGTGCCCTCGCGGCACGGCGTGCACTGGCCACAGCTTTCATGCTTGTAGAAATAGCTGATCCGGCTGATCGCCTGAACGATGTCGGTGGACTTGTCCATCACGATCACCGCCGCGGTGCCCAGCCCGCTGCCCAGTTCGCGCAGCCCGTCGAAATCCATCGGCGCGTCCATGATCTGCGCCGCCGGCACCAGCGGCACCGACGATCCGCCGGGGATCACCGCGAGCAGATTGTCCCAGCCGCCGCGAATGCCGCCGCAATGTTTCTCGATCAGTTCGCGGAACGGGATCGACATGCTTTCCTCGACCACGCACGGGCGTTCGACATGCCCGCTGATCTGGAACAGCTTGGTCCCCTTGTTGTTCTCGCGGCCAAAGCTGGCGAACCATTCGGGGCTGCGGCGCAGGATCGTGGGGGCAACCGCGATGCTCTCGACATTGTTGACCGTGGTCGGACAACCATAGAGGCCAGCGCCAGCCGGGAACGGGGGCTTCAGCCGCGGCTGGCCCTTCTTGCCCTCCAGGCTTTCGATCATCGCGGTCTCTTCGCCGCAGATATACGCACCCGCGCCGCGATGGCAGAACACGTCGAAATCATAGCCGGAGCCACAGGCATTCTTGCCCAGCAGCCCCTTGGCATAGGCTTCCTCGATCGCCGCGAACAGCGTTTCGGCCTCACGGATATATTCGCCGCGAATATAGATATAGGCCGCCCGCGCGCGCATCGCGAAACCCGCGACCAGCGCGCCTTCCAGCAGCAGATGCGGGTCGTGGCGGATGATCTCGCGGTCCTTGCACGAACCCGGTTCGGATTCGTCGGCGTTGATGACCAGGAAGCTCGGCCGTTCGGGCGTCGGGTTCTTGGGCATGAAGGACCATTTCATGCCGGTCGGGAAGCCCGCCCCGCCGCGCCCGCGCAGGCCCGATGCCTTGATCTTCTCGATGATCGTGTCGGGGCCAAGCTCCAGCAGCTTCTTGGTATTGTCCCACGCGCCGCGCGCAATGGCGGCCTTCAACGTCCATGGCTGATAGCCATAGAGGTTGGTGAAGATGCGATCCTTGTCAGCGAGCATGACGGACTCCCGCGCTCACACCAAAGCGACCGTCACCTTGAACCTGTCTGGCTTGCGCCGCCCTTCGGGTCAGGGTCCATGGTGCCACCAGCGACGGCGTCGCCTGGGGAGAAATGGATCCTGAAACAAGTTCAGGATGACGGCTGGAAGAAATACGCGCCGTCACTTCGGCCCCCCGATACGCTTGTTGTCCTTGACCGCCAGATAGACGGCGACGCCGATCCCGATCAGCAGCAGCGGCACGAACAGCTTCACCGCCAGCTTCAATGCCCAGCCCAGCACGACGATGCCACCGATGACGGCAAGGATCGTGACGATCGTGTTCTTGCTCATGCGCGAGCCTCCACACCAGCCGTCATCACGCCCACTCCCCCCGATAATCGTGGTTTTCCTTGACCATCGCGGCCAGGTTGGTCGGCTCGCCCAGCGGCTCGACGGTATGCCGCCCCGGCTCCTGCGTGCCCGGCTTGGGCGTTTCGCCCCGCGCCAGCGCGTCGAGGATCGCGGCGGTGCGGTCGTAGTCGAGGTCTTCGTAATTGTCGTCGTTGATCTGGACCATCGGCGCCGACGCGCAATTGCCCATGCATTCGACCTCGGTCAGCGTGAACAGCCCGTCGGGCGTGGTCTTGCCCTTGGCCATGCCGCGGTTCTTGCACGCCGCGAATACATCATCCGACCCGCGCAGCCAGCACGGCGTCGTGCCGCACACCTGCACATGATATTTGCCGACCGGGTGCAGGTTGAACATGGTGTAGAAGGTCGCGACCTCCAGCACGCGGATCACCGCCAGGTCCAGCTCGCGCGCGACGAACTCGATCACCGGGATCGGCAGCCATCCCTGCGTATCCGTCTCCGCCCCGACCTGACGCTGCGCCAGGTCGAGATAGGGGATGGTACAGCTCTGCTGCCGCCCCTCGGGATAGCGCGCCCGGATGGTCTTCGCCTTGGCGGCATTCTCCGCCGTCCACGCAAATCCGCCCCAGCGTGCGCGGAGTTCCGGCGTGTCTTCGATTGCTTTTGCGTCAGCCATTTTTCTTCTTCTTGCGCGCACGAGCGGCAGTCACGCTCTCAGTGCGATGATATTCTGACGCCAGTTTGAACTTGCCGACGCGATCGTAGCGCCGATCACCGTCAATGCTGAGTTCTTTAGCGTAAACCCACCACCGCCAGAAAACGAAGACGGTCCACGCTAGGCTTAACAAGATAGTCGGCACCACGACCAAGATATTCCGCCCAAAGCAAATTTCGCCCGCGAAGAATAGCAGGCCCGGGGGGAGCACAAATGCACGCCAGCCGCCGCCACGCCAGCCACGATCCACCCAGTCTCGGATGCGGCTGTAAATCACCGGTCGCACTCCCCGAACACGATATCCATCGCACCCAGAATCGCCGTCACGTCGGCCAGCATGTGCCCCTTCGCCATGAAGTCCATCGCCTGCAAATGGCTGAACGCGGTCGGGCGGATCTTGCAGCGATAGGGTTTGTTCGACCCGTCGCTGACCATGTAGATGCCGAACTCGCCCTTGGGGCTTTCGGTCGCGACATAGACTTCGCCCGCGGGCACATGGAAGCCCTCGGTATACAGCTTGAAGTGATGGATCAGTGCTTCCATCGACTGTTTCATCTCGGCGCGCTTGGGCGGCACCACCTTGCGATCCAGTGACGCGATCGGCCCGTCCGGCATCTCGTTCAGGCACTGTTTCATGATGCGCGCCGACTGATAGACTTCCTCGACACGGACCATGAAGCGATCGTAGCAGTCGCCGCGCGTGCCCACCGGCACGTCGAAGTTCATCCGGTCGTACACGTCATAGGGCTGCGCCTTGCGCAGATCCCAGGGGATGCCCGATCCACGGATCATCGGGCCGGAAAAGCCCCATTTCACCGCATCCTCACGGCTCACCACCGCGATGTCGACATTGCGCTGCTTGAAGATGCGGTTTTCCGCGACCAGCGAAATCGCATCGCCGAACAATTGCGGCAGCCGCGTGTCCAGCCAGTCGGCGATATCGGCCAGCAGCTTCAGCGGC
The DNA here is from genome assembly GCA_902826325.1 of uncultured Sphingomonadales bacterium. GTDB lineage: Bacteria > Pseudomonadota > Alphaproteobacteria > Sphingomonadales > Sphingomonadaceae > Sphingomonas. The sequence goes on along the minus strand of CADEEK010000022.1, from coordinate 11,675 downwards.
ACATCCTGATGCACCCCGCCCGGACGCAGATAATTATGGTGCATCCGCGCGCCGGACATGCGCTCGAAGAAGTTGAGGCAATCCTCGCGGATTTCGAACATCCACAAGTTCGGCGTCATCGCGCCGACGTCCATCACGTGAGACCCCAGGTTCAGCATGTGATTGCAGATGCGCGTCAGCTCGGCGAAGAACACGCGGAGGTACTGCGCGCGCAGCGGCACCTCCAAGTCCAGCAGCTTTTCGACCGCCAGCACGAAGCTATGCTCCATCGCCAGCGGCGAACAATAGTCCAGCCGGTCCATGTACGGCAGCGCCTGGGTATAGGTCTTGTATTCGATCAGCTTTTCGGTGCCGCGATGGAGCAGGCCGACATGCGGATCGACCCGCTCGATAATCTCGCCGTCCATTTCCAGCACCAGGCGCAACACGCCATGCGCGGCGGGATGCTGCGGCCCGAAATTGATCGTGTAGTTGGAGATTTCGGTGTCGCCCGCGCTCGGGTCGGATGCGTCCGCGCGCCCGGCGATTTCGTCGAGATACTCAGCCACAGGCCACCTCACACTTCACGTCACCCCGGACTTGATCCGGGGTCCCGCTTACCTTGACCCCGCGAAGAAAAAGCGGGACCCCGGCTCGATGGCCGGGGTGAAGGATTGCTGGCGTCATCGAACGCATCACGCCGCCCCCTTGGGCTTGCGCGGGGCGCGGGGCTTGCGCGGTTTCTTCACCACATCGGGATCGGCGGGCGCTGGGCCAGCCTTGGGCGTCGCCTTGCCGATGCCGGTATCCTTGGGACCATCGCTCGTCTTGGGCTTGCGCACGCGCGCCTTGACCGGCTTTTCGGCGGCATCGGCCTTGGCGACCTGATCGGCGCTGGCAGGCGTCGGCGCGCCCTTCGCCTCCGGCGCGGCGGGCGGGGGCGGCGCCGGCGCAGCGGCTGGCGCCGTTGCGGCCTTTTCGTCCCCGGGCAGCACATATTGCGCGCCTTCCCACGGGCTCATGAAATCGAAATTGCGGAAATCCTGCGCCAGCTGCACCGGCTCGTACACCACGCGCTTGTCGGCTTCCGAATAACGCAGCTCGACAAAGCCCGAGAGCGGGAAATCCTTGCGCTGCGGATGCCCGCGAAAACCGTAATCGGTCAGGATACGGCGCAGGTCCGCATTGCCCGAAAACAGCACGCCGTACATGTCGTAGACTTCGCGCTCCAGCCATCCGGCGACCGGCCAGATCTCGGTCACGCTCGGCACCGGCTGCACCTCGTCGGTCATCACGCGCACGCGGATGCGGTGATTGCGCGTCAGGCTGAGCAACATGTAACAGACATCGAACCGCTCGGCCCGCGCCGGATAGTCGACGCCCGCAATCTCGACCAGCTGCTGATATTGCAGCATCGGCTGATCGCGCAGCACCGTCATCGCCGCGACCAGATCGTCGCGCCGCACGGTCAGGTTCACTTCCCCAACCAGATCGGTCGCCTCGACCAGCATATCGCCCAGCGCCGCCTGCGCCGCCGCGATCACGCCGTCATTGGCGGCATATTTGGGAGCAGGCGCCTTCACCGCGTCACCGTCCCGATCCGGCGGATCTTCCGCTGCAACTGCATCACGCCATACAGCAGCGCTTCGGCGGTCGGCGGGCAGCCGGGGACATAGATGTCGACCGGCACGATGCGATCGCAGCCGCGCACGACGCTGTAGCTGTAATGATAATAGCCGCCGCCATTGGCGCAGCTGCCCATCGAGATGACGTATTTCGGCTCCGACATCTGGTCGTAAACGCGGCGCAGCGCCGGGGCCATCTTGTTGCAGAGCGTGCCCGCGACGATCATCACGTCCGACTGCCGCGGCGAGGCGCGCGGCGCGGCGCCGAACCGCTCCATGTCGTAACGCGGCATGTTGACGTGGATCATTTCGACCGCACAGCAGGCGAGGCCGAACGTCATCCACCACAACGACCCGGTGCGCGCCCAGGTGAACAGATCCTCGGTCGAGGTGACAAGAAACCCCTTGTCGTTCAGCTCGCCGTTCAGATCGTCGAAAAACGTCTGGTCGGGCTGGACCACGGCGCCGCCCGCCATCGGGCGGCCCTGCGCATCGAGAATCGGCGAGGTCTGGTTCATGCTGCTCATTCCCAATCCAGCGCCCCGACCTTCCACGCATAGGCCAGCCCCAGCGCCAGTTCGCCGATAAAGATCATCATCGAAATCCACGCGGCCCAGCCAAGGTCGAACACCGTCACCGCCCAGGGAAACAGGAACGCCGCTTCCAGGTCGAAGATGATGAACAGGATCGCGACAAGGTAGAAGCGCACGTCGAACTGGCTGCGGCTGTCCTCGAACGCAGGGAAGCCGCATTCATATTCGGTCAGCTTTTCCGGCGATGGCTGATGCGCCCCGGTGAAGCGCGCCGCGATCATCGGCAGAAAGACAAAGGCGCTGGACAGCACCAGGGCGACCCCCAGGAACAAAAGGATCGGCAGATATTGCGAAAGGTCGACCAAAACGATGCTCGCGGTTGCGGAATCTTGGCGCCTCTCTAGGCCGACAGGTCCCACGGGACAAGGGCGGAAACCGGTGAGAATCACTCGCAACAAACGGGGTGGCGCGGCGGGCGAACATCGCTAACCTGACGCCGGGTCAATCGAACGGGGGCGAACGAATGCGGTTCATCGACGGCATGGCAATGGCACTGGCCGGGACGCTGTGGGCAAGCGCGGCGAGCGCGCAGACGATCACGCTGCGGGAACCGGACATGATCGCCGAACTGCTGCGGGTCGAAGGCTATGAGGCCACGCTCGACAAGGTCGAGGCAGAGGCCGATCCGATCATTACCGGGCGCAAGGACGGGATGGTGTTCGGCCTGTATTTCGCGAATTGCGACAAGGGCAGGTCATGCCAGTCGGTCGAACTCTATGCCGCGTTCCGCGACCATCGGCTCGACCATGAAAAGGTCAATGAATGGAACCGTGAAAAGCGGTTCGCCAAGGCCTATATCGACAAGCAGGCGCTCGCCGCGCTCAGCATGGACATCAATGTCGAACCGGGCGGCATGGAACGCGAGCTGTTCGTCGACCATCTCGAAATCTGGTGGTCGCTGCTCGCCCAGTTCGAAGCGCGCGCCTTTCCCGAAGAGCCGGAAAAGGCCACCGATTCAGCGAAGTGAGGTGGCCAGCGCCTTGTGCAGCTTGGAATGCAGCGCATCGTTGGCGGCCAGCACCTGTCCCTTGTGGATCGATGCCTCCGCGCCGCGATAATCGGTGACGAAGCCGCCCGCTTCCTTAACGATCAGCATCCCCGCCGCGACGTCCCAGGGCGACAGGCCGCTTTCCCAGAACCCGTCATAGCGCCCCGCCGCGACCCAGGCGAGGTCGAGCGCGGCCGATCCGAAGCGCCTGATCCCGGCGACTTCGGGTGCGATCGCGCCGAAAATCCGGCTCCATTCGGCGAAATTGCCATGGCCCAGAAACGGGATGCCCGTCGCGATCAGCGAATCCGCCAGATCCTTGCGCGCGGAAACCCGCAGCCGCTGGTCCTGCAGCCATGCGCCCCGGCCCTTTTCCGCCCAGAAGCTTTCATCGGTGATCGGCTGATAGATATAGCCATGGGTGATTTCGGGCCTGCCCTGGCTGCCATGCGGGTCCTCGACCGCGATCGAGATGCAGAAATGCGGGATGCCGTGCAGGAAATTGGTGGTGCCGTCGAGCGGATCGATGATCCAGCGCGGCTTGTCGGGATCGCCCGCAATCTCGCCGCGCTCCTCGACCAGAAAGCCCCAGTCGGGCCGCGCGCGCCGCAATTCCTCGATCAGCGTTTCCTCGGCCCGCTGGTCGGCCATCGACACGAAATCGGCCGGTCCCTTGCGGCTGACCTGCAGGTGCGACACCTCGTTGAAATCACGCCGCAACCGCGGCCCCGCCTTGCGCGCGGCGCGTTCCATGACGGTGACAAGGCCGGAATGCGAAACCACTATATTTCTCCACGCCCGCTTGCGGGAGGGGCCGGTGGGCACCCGGCCGCCGCAAGACGGTGGTCAATCGGGTGGACGACCGCCACCCCCAAGCCCCCTCCCGCAAGCGAGAGGCGGCCGATCATTCAGTCCGCGCGCTTGACGTAGGTCTGTTCGTAAACGTCGACCACGATCCGCGTGCCCGCGCCGATATGCGGCGGCACCATCACGCGCACGCCATTTTCCAGGATCGCGGGCTTGTAGCTTGACGATGCCGTCTGGCCCTTCACCACGGCGTCCGCCTCGACGATGGTCGCCTCGATCGTGTCGGGCAGCTGCACGCTGATCGCCTCGTCCTCGTACAGTTCCATCACCACGTCCATCCCGTCCTGCAGGAAGGCGGCGGCATCGCCGAGCAGGTCGCGCGGCAGCGTCGTCTGCTCATAGCTGTCCTTGTCCATGAACACGAGCATGTCGCCTTCTGGATACAGGAACTGGAAATCCTTGGTGTCCAGCCGCACGCGCTCGACCGTTTCGGCCGAGCGGAAGCGGACATTGTTCTTGCGCCCGTCACGCAGGTTCTTCATCTCGACCTGCATATAGGCGCCGCCCTTGCCGGGCTGGGTATGCTGGATCTTGACCGCGCGCCAGATGCCGTTTTCATATTCGATGATGTTGCCGGGACGGATGTCCACGCCGCTGATCTTCATGTCGATCGAACCTGTAAAGCTGAGAAAGAACAAACCATTCGAGGTGTTCCTCGAATGGTCAACCAAAACGCATTTGAGGTGTTCCTCGAATGGTCAACCAAAACCCGTGCGAGCGGTTGCCCGCACGGCGAAACCAGACGCGCGCCTTAGCCGCCCGCGTGGCTGCCCGCAAGCAGCGGATAGGGATCGACCGGCGTGCCCTGGTGCCAGCGTTCGCCCGACGCCATGACCGATACGCCGAAATGCAGGTGATGGTTGCCCGCGCCCGCATTGCCGGTATCGCCGACATAGCCGATCGTCTCGCCCGCGCGCACCGCCCGTCCCTCGGCCATGCCGGGCGCATAGCCGCCCAGATGCGCGTAATAGAAGATCCAGCCGCGATCGGTGCTGCGCTGATACAGGGTGATGCCGCCTCCGCCCGGTGAAAAGAACAGTTTCTCGATCACCCCATCCGTGGCGGCCACCACCGGCGTGCCGCCCGATGCCATGATGTCGATGCCCTGATGCGCGCGCGTGCCGTCGCCGCGCGCCTCGCCCCAATTGCTGCGCAGTTGCGCCGGGTCGATACCTGCCACCGGGACGATCAGCGCCGGGAAGGGTGTGGCCACCATCGCCGCGCTCGTCACCGGCGCCGGTGTCGGCGGCGGCGCAACCGGCCGCGTCGCGCCCGCCAAGGCCGCCACCGGCGCGCCGACCGGCGCGGGGCGGGGCTCGACCACGCGCACAGTCGCGATCAGGAATACCAGCACCGCCAGCACGAACCCGCCCAGCGACCAGGCGACCAGGCGCAGCGCGTTCATTCCTGCAGCACCACCTTGGTCCCCGGCTGCACCATCAGCGCCAGCCGCGCCGCATCCCAGTTGGTCAGGCGGATACAGCCATGGCTTTCGGTGCGTCCGATATGCTGCGGCTCCGGCGTGCCATGGATGCCGTAATGCGGCTTGCTCAGATCGATCCACACCACGCCGACCGGGCTGTTCGGTCCGGGCGGCAACAGCGCATCGGGCTTTTTGTCGCTGACGTCCCAGAACAGTTTGGGATTATAATGGAATTCGGGATTGGTCGCGACGCCATTCACCTTCCACCCGCCGATCGGCAGCGGGTCGCGCGCGCTGCCCGTGGTCACGTTGAACTGCGCCGCGAGCTTGCCCGCCTGGTCGAACACGCGCAGCACCTTGTCGGATTTGTCGACCACCACCCGGCCCGCTTTGGGCTGGACCGCCGCGACGTTCAGGTCCGCCAGCGTCCGGCGCCATTCGGGCTTCAGGTCGGCGGGATAGTCGCGCGATGCGGGGGCAACGCCTGGAAACTGCACCGGCACGCCCGCCGCCAGCCGGGTGTCGGGGCTGTTCAGTTCGATCAGCACTTCGGGCGTCGTGTGGAACATCTCCGCCAGCTTTTCGATCGACGCGCGATAGCCCATCGTCTTGAGCTTCGCCTGCGCCTGCGGATCGCTGGGCCAGGGGGTGATATAGGGCCCGGCCAGCATTTGCGGCGTCAGCCGGACGAAGCGGGTCGGGCGGACCGCGCGATAGGCGTGCAGCGCCGCCAGCGTCCGCGCATCGGGCTTGCCGGTGATCGGCAATTGCCGCGCGATCTGAAAGCCCTTGAGCGCCGCGGTCAGCGACGGCCCCTCGCGCCCGTCGAGCACGCCGGGCGAAAAGCCGAGATGATCGAGGATCACCTGCACATGCAGGATGTCGCGGCTGAGCGCCGGACGGGCCAGCCTGGGCGCCGCCTTCTCCGCCGCCTTCTCCGGGGCTCCGCCCGCCTCCTGCCCGATCGCGCCCGTCGTCGCCAGCGCGCCCGCAACGGCCATAAATATCGCTACCCGCACCTTCGCATCAACTCCTCTCGTTTCGAGCGACCAACGAATAATATGAAGGCTTTGTTTCACACGCCATGGCAATGGCCATCGCCGCATGGGCGCGCCATGCGCGCGGCTTTCCGGGCGCCAACGCCGCCGCAACCGGTCCGTCGGATTCCCCGCGACTCGTGGAGTCAGGCCGGTTAGGACAAAATTAACCTTTTGCCTTCAGACCTGCTTAGGTTAATGAATCAGTCGCGTTATGCGTCACAGGGGGCGCGTAACCGGCAGAGGGGAACCCGCGATGCGCGTGCTGCTGATCGAAGACGAGCCGACGACCGCCAAGGCGATCGAGCTGATGCTGACGACCGAAGGCTTCAATGTCTACACCACCGATCTGGGCGAGGAAGGCCTCGATCTGGGCAAGCTGTATGACTATGACATCATCCTGCTCGACCTCAATCTGCCGGACATGCACGGCTATGACGTGCTCAAGAAACTGCGCGTCGCGCGCGTCCAGACGCCGGTGCTGATCCTGTCGGGCATCAACGAAATGGACAGCAAGGTGCGCTCGTTCGGCTTTGGCGCCGACGATTATGTGACCAAGCCGTTCCATCGCGAAGAACTTACCGCGCGCATCCACGCGGTCGTCCGCCGGTCCAAGGGGCATAGCCAGTCGGTCATCCGCACCGGCAAGCTCGCCGTCAATCTCGACGCCAAGACGGTCGAGGTCGATGGCGCGCGCGTGCATCTGACCGGCAAGGAATATGCGATGCTGGAACTGCTGTCGCTGCGCAAGGGCACGACGCTGACCAAGGAAATGTTCCTCAACCACCTTTATGGCGGGATGGACGAACCCGAACTCAAGATCATCGACGTGTTCATCTGCAAGCTGCGCAAGAAGCTCAGCATGGCCTGCGATGGCGACAATTATATCGAGACCGTCTGGGGCCGCGGCTATGTGCTGCGCGAACCCGAAGGGGCCGAAATGCCGGTCGCCGACGTCGCCTGAATCAACCGGACAACGCGCAGGGGGCGCGAGGCCGCGGGTCCGACAAGGATGCCGCGGCCTTTTTTTGTCGTGCGGCGACGCTGCCCCCGAACCTCATCGCGCCGACAACAGCCACGCCGCGCGGACCTGTCCGACGAACACCGGACGATGTTCGCGCAATTCGGCCTGGGCGGCGGGGGTATAGCCGGTCGCCGAGCCGACCCGCTCGATCACGCCATGCGCGGCGGCGGCGAACAGTGACCGCGCCTCGCCCGCGCCCTGCGGCACCGACAGGCGGAGCGCGCCCAGTTCGCGCAGCGTATCGATCCGACGCGGGTGCGACGCGGCAAAGCGGCTTCGCGTGGCGAGCGCCTGCCGCAACATCGCTTCGGCCTCGACGCGCCGCCCCTGTCGTGCCAGCGCGATCGCCAGATTATGTCGAACCGTCGCCAATGCCGGGTGATCCGCCGACAGGGCGGCGGCGAACAGGCTGAGCGCCCGCCGATACAGCGATTCCGCATCGCCGAACCTTCCCTGCGACGCCAGATTATACGCCAGATTATGCGTCGGCAGCGCCAGGTTCGGATGGCCCGCAGGCAGGCCGCGCTCCCCCATCGCCAGCGCGTCGCGCAGCAACGCTTCGGCTTCCGCCAGTCGCCCCTGACGGTTGAGATTGCCCGCCAGATTGTTCAGGCTGACCGCGATCAACGGATGATCGGCGGGCAGATATCGCCGCCGCAATTCCATCGCCCGCCGGAACAGCGGCTCGGCCTCGCCATAACGCCGCTGAAAATCGATCGCATTGGCCAGATTGTCATAGGCGGTGGCGATCCGGGGATGGCCTTGCCCATTGATCGCCTCCGCCTCGCGCAACGCGGTGCGCAGATGTGCCTCGGCCTCGAGATAGCGGCCCTGCTCCAACAGGATGGTGGCGAGATTGTTGGTCGCGATCTGCAGATCCTCAAGGCCTGCCGCCCCTTGCCGTCGCGACAGGGCGATCGCCCGGTTGAGCGCCGCCTCGGCATCCTCCAGCCGTCCCAGCGCTGCCAGCGCGCGCCCGAGATTGCTGTATCCGGCGACGATGTCGCGCGGATTGGCGCCGTCCGCGCGCGCCAATATCGCGATCGCGCGCCGATAGGCCGCCTCCGCCCCGGCGAGCTGCCCCTGTGCCTCAAGGTTGTTGGCCAGATTGTTGAGCGCGATCGCCGCGTCCGCGCGATCGCTCGCCTCGCCCCCCGCCATCGCCAGCGCGCGGCGCGCATAAGTTTCGCCCAGCCCCGGCTGACCGGCGCCATGCGCCGCATTGGCCAGCAGGAACAGCAGGTGCAGGCAATCGTCCGGCGCGCGATCGGCGATCTCGCACTTGCGCAACTCGATCTGCAGCGTGTTCAGCGCCGCGCGATCGTCGCCCCGCGCGATCGCCGCATCGGCCAGCGCGCTCGGTTCCCACCGTTGCGCGGGCGCCTGCATGGCCAGCAGCACGGCGGCCCCCTCGATCATCCAGTGCATCGGCGCAGTCTAGCGCCCTGCCCGGCGAACGCCACTGACGGATCGGGTCAGCGCCCCTCGCCCGCCGCCGCCTGACCGCGCCGCCACACCTGCACCCCGCCGACCCAGGTTTCGAGCACCCCCGTCGCGCGCAGATCGGCGGGCGAGGCAAGCAGCGGATCGCGGTCGATGACGATGAAGTCGGCGCGCAGCCCCGGCGCCAGATGCCCGAACCGCTTTTCGGCAAATCCGGCATAGGCGGCGTCGGTGGTAAAGGCGCGCCACGCCTGCTCACGGCTGACCGCCTGTTCGGGCCGCCACCCGCCGAACGGCTGCCCATCGCCGTCCTGGCGGGTGAAGGCAACCGCCCAGCCGACGAAAGGATTGGCGCTTTCGACCGGATAGTCCGATCCGAACGCCAGCCTGGCGCCATTGCCCAGCATCGCCTTCCACGCATAGGCGCCGTCGAGCCGCGCGGGGCCAAGCCGCGCCTCTGCCATCATGCGGTCGCTGGTCTGGTGCACCGGCTGCATCGAGGCGATGATGCCGTGCCGGCCAAAACGCGGCAGGTCGGCCGGATCGACGATCTGGGCATGTTCGATCCGCCAGCGCCGGTCGCCATTATAGGTGTCCGACACCTCGTCGATCGCGTCCAGCGCCTGTTGGTTGGCACGGTCGCCGATCGCATGGATCGCGATCTGGAACCCGTCCATCGCCCCCCGGCTGATCAGGTTGAGCAGCCGCGCATCACTCTGCAGCGGCAAACCGCTATTGCCGGGCGCGTCGGCATAGGGCGCCTTCAGCCACGCCCCTCGCGACCCCAGCGCGCCGTCGGTATACAGCTTGATCCCGCCCATCCGCAGCCGGTCGTCATACAGCCACGGCGTCGGCCCGCTGCCCCCGACCAACAGCGCGACATCGACCCCGGCGGCATAGCTCATCACCCGCATCCGCAACAGGCCCAGGTCGCCCATCCGGCGATAGGTCATCCAGTCTTCCAGCGTCGTGCCCATATCCGCGCTCGCCGTCACGCCGACGCTCAGCAACATCGTCTGCGCCTTCAGGAACGCGGCGTTGCGGTCGCGCGGCGTCGGCTTGGGCACCGCCTGTTCGATCAGCGCCATCGCCGCATCGACGAACACCCCGCCCGGTTTCCCCGCGACCAGTTCGATCCGCCCGCCCGCCGGCGCCCTGGTCGCTGCGGTGATCCCCGCCGCCTTCATCGCCGCGCTGTTCGCCCATCCGGCATGGCCGTCGGCGCGGATGAACCAGGCGGGCCGGTCGCCGGTCGCCGCATCCAGCTCCGCCGCACTCGGAAACCGGCCGAGCGCCCACACTTCCTGGTTCCACCCGCCGCCGGTCAGCCAGGCGCGCGTCGCATTTTCCGCGGCATAGCGCCGGATCGCATCCTGCGCCGCCGCCAGCGAGCGGGTGTCCGACAGGTCGAGCGCCAGCGCGCGAAAGCCCAGATCCATGACATGCCCATGCGCATCGACCATGCCGGGAATGACCGTCCGCCCCTTCAGATCGGCCTTCCAGTCCAGCTTTTCGGGCCGCTTGTCGCCGCGTTTGAGCAGCTTGACGATACGGCCCTCGCCATCGATGACGATGCCGTTGAACCGCACGACATCGCCGTCGGCAGCCAGCGTCATCCCGTCGACATTGTCGACCAGCGCATCGGCCAGCGCGGGCGCGCCGATCGTCAGCGAAATGGCGGCGGCTAGCGAACGGGCGATCGAAAATGGAAAGCGCACAAGAATCTCCGGCATTCGCGCGGCCAGCCGCGCTTGGGGGCTTCTTCGAATAGGCGGTGTTCCCCCGCCGCGCCAGATAGTCTAGGGCGCGCGAATGGCAACGCTGGCTGCACCCGATCCGAACGACCTTCCGGTCACGCTTTCCGACGTTCAGGCGGCGGCGGCACGCATTGCCGGCGCGGTCGTCCACACCCCGACGCTGCACAGCAAGACGCTGTCGAAGATGACCGGCGCGAATGTCTGGATCAAATTCGAAAACCTGCAATTCACCGCAGCTTACAAGGAACGCGGCGCGCTCAACACGCTGCTTCAGCTTGACGATGCCGCGCGGGCCAAGGGGGTGATCGCCGCATCTGCGGGCAATCATGCGCAGGGGCTGGCCTATCACGGCAACCGGCTCGGCATCCCGGTGACGATCGTCATGCCGCGTTCCACCCCGACGGTGAAGATCACCCAGACCGAAGGGCATGGCGCCTCGGTGATCCTGGAGGGTGAGACCTTTGACGAGGCCTATGCCCATGCCCGCGCACTCGAAGCGACCAACGGCTATACCTTCGTCCACCCGTTCGACGATCCGCGGATCATCGCGGGCCAGGGCACGGTCGCGCTCGAAATGCTGGCCGATGCGCCCCAGATCGACACGCTGGTCGTGCCGATCGGCGGCGGCGGGCTGATTTCCGGCATGGGCACGGTGGCCAAGGCGGCGGACCGGCCGATCGAGCTGATCGGGGTTCAGGCCGAACTCTATCCCTCGATGTTCAACCGCATGAAACAGGCGAACGAGCCGATCGGCGGCGACACGCTGGCCGAGGGTATCGCGGTCAAGCAACCCGGCAGCGTCACCGCGCAGATCGTCGCGGCGCTGGTCGACGATGTCGTGCTGGTCGGCGAACGCAGCCTGGAGGAATCGGTCAGCCTGTTGCTGCAGATCGAAAAGAGGGTGGCCGAGGGCTACGGTGCGGGCGGGCTGGCGGCGCT
>CADEEK010000021.1 GCA_902826325.1 uncultured Sphingomonadales bacterium | reverse complement strand
CAAACACCGATTTCAGCGACGGCCTGCCCAATGTCGTGCTGGAGGCGATGGCGGCGGCGCGGGTGCCGATCATTTCGCCGTTGCCCGCCGCGCGGGAGGCGATCGACCATGGCGTCAACGGCTATATCGTCGATTCGCCCGATGATATCGAAGGCTTTGTCGCAGCGGTGTCGGCGTTGCAGGCACATCCGCAGGCCGCGCGCGACATGGGCCGGGCCGCGCGGCAATCGGTGGTCGAGGGGCATGACGCCGACGTTCATCTGCGGCGGATGCGGCAGTTGCTGAACGATGTTGCCGCTTGATCGCTGACCGCGTCATCGGCGTTGCTGCGTTGCAACAAAATCAGTGCGGCAGGGGCGAATCCGTGTGGACAGTGCGGGATTGCGGCAACTATACCGGATGGCGTTCGCAGTTCGTGCCGCTTGCCGCTTGCCGGAAATTGCGGCCTGATCGCCGAAATGGCCGACCGGCCGTGATCGCCTGGGGAGTTTGATGGCGGATCGGACCCAATCGGAACACCAGGCTTTGTCGCAGGCCGATCTGGTCAGGCGCGGCGATGGGCCGAGCCTTGCCGCCGTGGCGATCGCCCGGGACGAGATCGTCGATATCAAGGGGTTCATCGCGCATCTGCGGGACTGGATCGACGAGATCGTTATCGTCGATGACGGTTCGACCGACGGCACGCTGGAATATCTGGCCGATTGCGGATTTCCGGTCACGGTGCTGCAGCGTCGGCTGGAACCCGATGGGGGTTTTGGCGCCCAGCGCAACCATGGCCTCGATGCGGCGCGATCCGACTGGGTCGTGCATATGGACATTGACGAGCGCATTCCGCCCGAACTGGCGGTGGAGATGCGCGCGGCGATCCGCGATGCCGATCGCAACGCCTTCCGCTACCGGCGGCTGAACTATTTTCTCGACCGGCCCTTTGCCGCGGGCGGGTGGCAGACGTGGAACGCGCCGCAGCTTGGCCGTCGCGGGGCGCACCGTTTTACCGGCGCGATTCATGAGCAGGTGGCGGTCGATGGCGGCGATGTCCGCACCGGCCAGCTGACCCATATGATGCTCCACTTCGCCGATGCGAGCTTTGGCGAGCGATTGCGCAAGAATGCGGCCTATTCGGAACGGTCGGCGCGGGAGATTCTGGCGCGGGGCAAGCCGATCCGGCCCTGGCACCTGGTGATGATCCCGCTCAAACGTGCGCTGACCGCCTATCTTTGGCACGGTGCCTGGCGGACCGGCACGCGCGGTGTCATTTTTGCGATCTATACCTTTTCGGGCACGTTCAACTGGTATGCCGTCGCCTGGGACGAGCAGAACAGGATCGGTCGCAACCGGCTGGAGGCGGCGCTGGCAAAATCATGGGGCATTGGCGATGAACATGGCGGATAGGCACGCCGACGGGGTTCAGGTGGGTGAGGGGTTCTACGACTTCGACACCTATATGACCCGCGAACGCTGGCAGAGCTATTGGTATCAGCTGCGCGCGGTTGCCGGCTACAAGCCGCAATCCGTGCTCGAGATCGGTTGCGGCACCGGCGCGACGACGCAGATGTTGCGGCGTATGGGCATCGATGTGACGACGTTCGATTTCGATGCCAGCCTGAAACCCGACATCAGCGGCGATGTCCGCGAGATCGAGGCGCTGACCGGAACCGGCGCCTTTGACCTGGTCTGCGCCTTTCAGGTGCTCGAACATATTCCCTATGCCGATTTCGCACCGACGCTGGCGCAGCTGGGCCGGGTCGCGCGGCGCAATGTCGTCATTTCGCTGCCGCATTGGGGCTATCCGGTCGAACTGCGCGGCATGTTTCTCAAGAAACGGTTTTCGCTTGCGTTTGCGCGCAAGCTGACACGTCCGATGGACTGGAAATTCGATGGCCAGCATCATTGGGAACTGGGCACGAAGGGCCATTCGCTGGCCGAGGTCCGCCGCGCGGTGGCCGGACAAATGCCGATCCTGAAGGAATATTTCTGCGCCGATTACAGCTATCATTATTTCTTTGAGCTGGACGCCGGTGCGGTCTGAAACGGCGAGCGATCCGAAGTTCGTCTGGCTGTTGTCGCCGCCCTGGGACGGCGTCTGGACCCGGCAGAATCATTTTTCGCGGCGGTTCGCGGCCGACGGCGCCGGGGTTCTCTATGTCGAGAACCCGGTGTCGCTGCGCGCGCGGATGCGGGGAGGGCCTGCAGCGTGGCACAGCACGGTTCGCCGCGACGTCGAGCCGGGCCTGAACGTCATGTCGATGCCGGTGCAGATCCCCGGCTCCACCTTTTCGTCGCTGGCCGGTGGGCTGAACGCCAGACGCTTCGCCGCGCCGATCGCCCGCTGGCTGGACCAGGCGGGCTGGGCCGATCCGATCTATTGGTGCCGGTTGCCGATGTCGGTCGATATCCTCGATCACCTGCCGCCCGGCCGGGTCGTCTATGACGTGACCGACGATTATGTACATTATGCCGGATCGGCGCGGGCGAGGGCACTGACCGAGGCGCGCGAAAACCGGATCGCGGCGCGTGCCGGAATGATCTTCACGACCACGCAACCGCTGGCGCAACGGCTGCGCGCGATCAACCCGAACGTCCATGTCGTGCCCAATGGCGTCGATGCGCGATTCTTCGACCCGCAGCCGGCGGACGATCCGTTCGCGTCAGTGCCGCATCCCCGCATCGGCCATGTCGGCCTGACGTCGAACTGGATGGATTTCGAATTGCTGGCCAAGATCGCCGCGCGCTGGCCGGGACAGGTGATTTCGATCGGACCGGTCAAGCCCGAGGTGCGGGCGGCGTATGAGCGGATTCCGGGTCTGGTGCGGTTGCCGCCGGTCCATAATCTTGACCTGCCGCGCTATCTGGATGCGATCGATGTGTGCATTCAGCCGCATCTGCCGCTTGAGGTGCGGCATCGTGCCGATCCGCTCAAAATCGTCGAATATATGGCGATGGGCAAGCCGATCGTTTCGACCGCGCTGCGCAACCTTGAGCCGCTGAGCGACGTGGTCGAGCTGGCCACGGATCATCAGGGGTTTATCGCGGCGATCGAGCGGGCGCTGGCCGACCGGGATCCCGCACTGCGCAACCGGCGGATCGAGCGTGCCCGTCCGCGATCCTGGGATCGCCTGTATGGCGATGTGCGTCGGGCGGTGCTGGACATGGCCCGATGAGGCCTGGTCCAGCCACCGCACGGCCAGGATCGGCGTCCGGAAGCGGGATGGGCAGACCGTCCGGTGCGCGCTTTCAATGCCCATGGGTTGCTGTTAGACCCGCAATGTCGCAGCGCCGCATTTCAGCTTGGATGTTAGACATATGACCATGGTGCGGCAGCTAAGCCGATTGGCGCCGATCGACATGCCGGTCGATGGCCGGAAGCGCGAACGGGCGTTTGCCCTGATCGACCCGGTCGCCAGATTGCTTCCGATGCGCAATATCCCGACATCGCTGGGCGATATGGCGATCGACTGGCGCAGTTCGACCGAGCGGTCGCTTTCCTATTTCTTTTACAACACGCTGCGCTTTTACACGCGCAGCGAGCTGGGCCGGTATATCGAAAAGGTTGCCGCGCCCGGACACATGTTCGTCGATGTCGGCGCCAATCTCGGCATTTACAGCCTGATCGCGCGGCTGAACGGCATGGATGCGGTCGCGGTCGAGCCCGAACCGGCGCATGCGCGCTTCCTCAAGCGCAACACGCATATTTTCGGCAATGTGCTCGACATCGCCATGGCCGATGCCGCGGGCGCGCTTCCGCTTTATTATCATCCCGGCGCATCGGGTGCGACCTCGCTGGCCCCGGCCCCGGGCTATGTGAAAGGGGAAGGATCGGTTGCCGTATCGACCTTTTCGCAGGCAGCGGACAGCGGCGACCTTGGGGTCAAGGACAAGGTCAGGCTGGTCAAGATCGACGTCGAAGGCTTTGAGGTCGAAGCGGTGCGCGGCATGGCAGCGTTTCTGGGTGAAGGGCATCGGCCCGATTTATGGTGCGAAGTTCGCGGCACATCGTCCAAGCGAGCGCCCGATACCTGTATCGAGGTGTGCAGGATTCTGGAGGGATATGGCTATGTCGCCTATGCCACCGACGATTTCCGCAGATTTTCCGCGGAGGATCCGCTGGCGCAGAACAATGTGTTTGACCTGCTGTTCACCACTGGCGGTCAGCCGACAGCGAATGTGGCGGGCATCTAGATGAACCTGTCGCCCGTTTTGCTGGCCGCATTTCTGGCGCTGCTATTCTATCTGGCGGAAAGCCGGAGCAAGTGGCTGTTCTTCATCCTGCCATTGGCATTTTCGATGCCGACGGCGCGGTCCTTTATCGGCCCGATCCCGATCTACTGGTATGATTGCGCGGCGATCGCGGTGCTGTTCTTTCTGTATCGCACCGGTTTCTGGTCGCGTCAGTTTCCCAAGGTGCCGCCATGGATCGGCGGCGTGGCGATCGTTTATTTCCTGTTCGGCGTGATCGTGCCGATCTTTCGCTATGGTCCGCTTCCCGAATTCGGCTGGACATTTGGTCATCAGATGACCGGGTGGTGCCTGTTCTTCGTCGGCGTCGCGATCACCATGCCGCGCTATTCGGCATATTTGCCGATGCTGGCCAAGGGGATGGTCGCGGCGCTGGGCTGGCTGGCGGTCGTCGCTGCCGTTCAGTGGCGCAATGTCGGCGTGACGCTGTATTTCAACCAGATATTCTATGGCGATTTTTACCGGAGCAGCGAGGGCGAAGGCTATCTGACCGATCCGCTGATGACGGCGAACTGGGCCGATCGGGCGCAAGGCCCTTTCATGAATCCCAACAACCTGGCGATCTTTTCGGTGTTGCTGCTTTCGCTGGTGCTGTTGATGCAGCGGCGGCTGCCCAAAACCTGGGTTTGGGCAGCGATGCTGTTTGCGGGCGTCAACGTCATCACATCTGTTTCGCGCCAGACGATGATTGCGGTGTGCCTGGCGGGCCTGCTCTATGCACTGTTCGCGCCGGTTGCCAAATCGGTGCGCAACATCGTCGCGGGCGCGATACTGGTGATCGTCGTCCTGGTCGGAACGGGTGGCAGCGAGATGCTGGGAAGCCGTTTCGGGCGGGTTGCCGAACAGGGGTTTGAAGAAGCGAATGTGGCCGCGCGCCTGGTGCTTGGCCCACAGCGTCTGGCGACGCTCTTTGTCGACAAGCCGGATCTGTTTTTCACCGGCGTCGGTCTGGATGCGGACAAGCTGGCCGGGCGCGGATTCGATATGGACGCGAATGAGGCTGGCTTTGTGTCCAACTCCTTCCTGCTGTCGCTCTATTATACCGGGATATTCGGGTTCATTTTATACGTCGCGCTCTGGATATGGTCGTTCATCGCCGCGATGCGGGCGTCGATCGAATTCAGGCCGATGCTGGTGGCGTTGGTCGGCGCCGGTATTTTCCTGACCTTTGCCGACAACACGATCTTCAAATTCGAAGCGATCACCGCCTGGGTCGCGCTGATATTGGGCGTGGTTGCGGCCAGCCGGGCAGAGGCGTTGCCGAGCGTATCGCGACGACGGCCACAGCCTCGTCCCAGGCCGCCGCAGTCGGCGGCGGTCGCGCCGTGAACGCGCGATCATGAGCGGTCACGGCGGAAGCGGCGAGGAGCGGCGGTGCAAATGGCGACGTTGACCGACGAGCCGTCGCTGCGCATCGCCTATCATGCCGATACGTTCGCCAAACGGGCGCGGTTCGGCCTGTCGCGATATGCGCATTCGTTGCGCGACGCGCTGGACGACCAGGGGGTGACGGCGATCCCCTTTTCCTCGCAAAGCGATTTCGCCGTCGCGCCGCCCTGGCTCGCCCAGCGGGGGTTTTGCCGCCTGCCGATCCGGCGCAAGCTGTTGGCGCCCGCCTGGACCTATACCGGCCTGCCACGGGCGGAATGGATGCTGCCGCCATTTGATTTGCTGCATTCGATCGATGTCGATTATCGCGCGCCGACGGGAAAGCCATGGGTCGTTACCATTCACGATCTGGGCGTGCTGGTGCATCCCGAATATTTTTCAGGCGCGGTGCCCTGGCTGTTGCGCGCCTATCTCAAACAGATCGCCGCGCGGGCCGATCGCGTCCTGTGTGTGTCGCATTCGACGGCGGCGGAAGTGACAAGGTTCACCGGGATGCAACCGGGCGAGCGGCTGCGGGTGATCGAGGAGGGGGTCGATGAGGCGTTTTTCGACCCGCCGGCCGCAACGGCGCTGGCGCAGGCCGACGGGATCATCGCGCCGGACACACCATTCCTGCTGTTCAGCGGATCGACCAATCCGCGCAAGAATTTACACCGCGTGCTCAATGCCTATCGCAAGCTGGTTCCCGGCATCGGTTTGCATCTGGTGATCGTTGGCGCCTGGGGTTCGGGTGATGGCGAGCTGGCGGCCGACATCGATGCGGCGCGCGCGACGGGGATGGTTCACACGCCCGGCTATGTGTCGGACGAGGTGCTGCAGGCGTTGTTGTTTCGCGCCGATGCGTTTCTTTACCCCTCGCTCTATGAAGGTTTCGGGCTGCCGATCCTTGAGGCGATGGCGTCGGGGACGCCGGTCATCACCTCGACCAATTCGTCGATGCCGGAAATCGCGGCCGATGCCGCCATTCTGGTCGATGCGAGCGATGAAGCCGCGATCGGCGAAGCGATGATGCGGGTCGCGCAGGATCGTCCGGCAATGGCGGCGCTGCGTGAGAAAGGGGTGGCACATGCCCGCCGATTTTCCTGGGCGGATACCGCGCGGCGCACGATCAATGTCTATCGCGAACTGGTCTGAGGCGCGCCGGGCACCGGTCCCCGCCGGGGATGGCGGGTTGAAAAACGGCGATGCGCTACGTAGGGCTTGGCCGGTGATGCAAGGCGCCTGCCCGCTTGCGATTGTGCCGGAGTTTGTCCGCTGACCGAAGAACTGGCTCAGACCCGGAATGCGCGATTTGCCGTGGTTGCGGCATTGCTGGTCGTGCTGGCGCTGGTCGGTGGGAGCGCGCGGGCCGACGCATTGGTGCTGGTCTTTCTGCGCCCGATGGTCGTGCTGGCCGCGATGGCGATCCTGTTGAGTCCGGGGCCGCTCGACCCGCGCCCGGTGCGCATCCCGGCGATCTTGCTTGGCTGTCTTGCGCTGACGATCGCGATCCAGCTGGTCCCGCTTCCCATCGATCTGCTCAACGGCGTGGCTGGCGGCGACGGGTTGCGCAGTGCGGAGGCTGCGTTGCCGGATGCGCCGACATTCATGCCGATCACCCTTACGCCGGATTCGACATGGAACAGTCTGATCGCACTGCTGCCTGCAGCCGTCGTCCTGCTCGGCTATGCAGCGATCCGGCCGATGCAGCGGTTCAGGTTGGTCGACATTCTGCTCGCCCTGATCTGTCTCAGCGCGATTTTCAGCGTGGTGCAGACCCTGTCCGGCGACGGGCTGCAGCTGTCCATCTATGAGTTCGTCCATCGCAATCGCCCGATCGGCTTCATGGCCAATCGCAACCATGCCGCAGCGATGCTTGCGCTGGCCCTGCCGCTGTTGAGCGCGTGGGTCTATTTGCCGATGTCGCTTCCCGAATGGGCGCGGCTGCGGGTGCCGCTGGCGGTGGCGCTGGGCATATTCTTCATCATTCTGGTGCTGGTGTCCGGGTCCCGATCCGGCCTGGTGCTGGTCGGCATCGGCATCGTCGGCGCGATGGTGGTGCGGCCCGCCCGCTGGCTGCGGTTGTCGCGCCGTCAGTTCTGGGCGGTCGTGCTGTCGGCGCCGGTCGCGCTTGGCGGATTGCTCGCGATCATGTTTCTGCGCGGTCGGGCGACCTCGATCGATCGCCTGCTGGCGATCGACATTGGCGATACCGAGTTGCGGTTGAAGAACCTGCCCGCGGTGATCGAGGCGGTGCGGGACTTCTTTCCCCTGGGATCGGGTTTCGGATCGTTCACGCCGCTGTTCCAGCATTATGAGGCCGATGGGTCGTTGCGAAATGCCTATTTCAACAATGCCCATAATGATTTTATCGAACTCGTGCTGACTGGCGGGCTGGCCGCCGCACTGGTCGGCTTCGCCTTTGTCATCTGGTGGGGTGTTGTGAGCGTCCGGCTGTTTCGTGCGCCGCGCGAAACGCCCGAATTGGTGCTGGCGCGCGCGGCATCGTTCGGCATCGGGATTTTGCTGGTCGCCAGCATTTCCGACTATCCGTTGCGCACGCCGTTTCTGGGCGCGGTTTTCGCGCTGCTCAGCGCGCTGCTGGCCAGCGGTTTGCTGCAGTCGCGCAAAAGACATGATTCCTTGGTTGCATCGGCGGTTTGAGGGGGGTAGCCCTCGGGCCAATGCCCTGAAGGCGTTCGTAAAAGACGGGATCAGATATCGTGCGATCTTTGATTATTTTCACGCTGTCGATTCCGCTGGTCCTGGCGGGATGCGCGGAGTCGAAGTTCGTCGGACGCCCCGGCCTGAATTATGTGCCGATGGCCGAAATGCCCGCGCCGACCCGCCAGGACATGACGGTCGAAGGGCGGCCCTATGTGCTGGGTCCGGCGGACGAGATTTCGATCGAAGTGTTCGGCGTGCCCGATCTGACCCGGAAAGTCGTGGTCGATACGTCCGGCCAGATTTCGCTGCCGCTGGCCGGGACGTTCCAGGTTTCGGGCATGACCGCGCCTGAACTGGCCGCGGTCGTGCGGGACCGGCTGTTGCGGCAGGTGCGCGATCCGAAGGTTTCGGTGAATGTCGTCACCACCGCCAGCCAGGCCGTCGCCGTCGATGGCGAGGTGGAATCGCCCGGTCTTTATCAGATTCAGGGGCGGATGTCGCTGATGCGTGTGATTGCGCGCGCGGGCGGGATGACCGAGTTCAGCCGGCAGAATTACGTCGTGCTGTTCCGCCGCGCCAATGGGCAGGATTACGCCACCTTATATGACGTGCGCGCGATCCGCGCCGGCGCCTATGCCGATCCCGAAGTGTTCGCCAACGACATCGTCGTGGTGGGTGAATCCAGGGCGCGGCGCGTGTTCAAGGATGTGCTGGCCGCGTCTGGCCTGATTACGGCGCCGATCGTCGCGCTGGTCCGATAGCGTTTGGGGATTTGGAAAATATGAACGCTTTACCGGACCGCCACGGCGCCAAGAGTGCCGACCGAGCGGAACATCCGTTTCTGGATTATGAGGATAGCCGGGAGCTTGAAGCCCCCCGGATTTCGCCGATCGCCCAGATCATCGGGATTGCGCGCAAGCGTAAATGGTGGATCCTGGCGTCGATCCTGAGTTCGGTGATCGTCGGTTTCATCGTCACCTTGCTGATGACGCCGCTCTATACCGCCTCGGCGACGCTTGAGGTGCAGCGCGAATCGCGCAATTTCACCAATGTGGAAGGCGCCGAAGGCGAGCAGCAATCCTTCGATCCGGAATATTACCAGACCCAATATGGGTTGCTGGAGGCGCGTTCGCTGGCGGACAAGATCGTCACCTCGCTCAAACTGTCCGAAAACTATCAGTTTTTCGATACGTTCGATTCGCCAAAGGCCGATGACTGGTTCGCCGAGGGCAAGCTGGTTTCACGGGCGTCCACACGCCAGCAGCGCGTCGCCGCCGCCGCCAAGATCCTGCTGGCCAATGTCGAGGTAAAACCCGATCGCCTGTCGCGGCTGGTCAGGATCAGCTTCACCAGTCCCGATCCGGCGCTGTCCAAGCAGATCATCGATGCATGGTCGACGAACTTCATCCAGGCGACGCTGGAGCGGCGCTATGAGGCGACGTCTTACGCGCGCAAGTTTCTGGAAGACCGGCTGAGCCAGTTGCGGATCCGCATCGACGAGTCCGAACGCCAGCTGGTCGCCTATGCCGCGCAGGAGGGGATCGTCACGATTCCCGCCGCCGGGCAGGGGGCGGCCGGTGGCGCCGCCACGTCGTCGGAACGCCCGCTGGTCGTCGACGACCTGGCGTCGCTGAACCTGGAATTGTCGCAGGCGACGGCGGATCGCATCGAAGCCCAGAGCAAACGCGCCCAGGCGGGGCGGGTTGCGCCCGAAATCCTGGCCAGCCCGGTGATCGTCGAATTGCGGCGCCAGCGCGCGCTGTTGACGGTGCAATACAGCAAGCTGATGAACGAGTTCACGCCCGAATATGAGCCGGCCAAGGCAATTCAGGGACAGATCGCACAGATTGATCGTTCGATCGGCAATGAAGAGGCGCGTATTCGCCGGTCGCTCGACGACGCCTATCAGTCCGCAGTGGAGCGCGAGCAGCAGCTGACATCGGAAGTCGGTGCGCTCAAATCGGGCGTGCTGGACCAGCGTCGCCGCAGCATCAAATATAACGTGTTGCAGCGCGAGGTGGAGACCAACCGCCAGCTCTATGATGCGTTGTTGCAGCGCTATAAGGAAATCGGCATCGCCGGTGGGGTCGGCGTCAACAACATCTCTGTGGTCGATCAGGCCGAGCGGCCGGGCGGACCGTCAAGCCCCAGGCTTTCGCTCAACCTGGCGCTGGCGTTGTTGATCGGCGCCGGTTTGGGCATCGGCATCGCCTTTGTTCTCGAACAGCTGAGCGACAGCGTCGATGATCCCGCCGAGGTGTCCGAATTGCTGGGCGTGCCATTGCTCGGCACCGTGCCGCGCAATGCCGATGGCGACGTCGTTCAGGCGCTCAAGGATCCCAAGGAGATGCTGAGCGAGGCCTATTTCACGTTGCGGGCCGCGCTGTCGTTCACCACCGATCACGGGTTTCCGCGCTCGCTTGCGATCACCAGTTCGCGGCCGGCGGAGGGCAAGTCGACATCGGCCTATGCGATCGCATCCTCGCTGGCGCGACCTGAGCGCCGCGTGCTGCTGATCGATGGCGACATGCGGTCGCCGTCATTGCATGGCCTGATCGGAATCAGCGGTTCTGCGGGCCTGAGCAACTATCTGTCGGGGTCGGACGACATCCAGTCGCTGATCCACGATTCGGGTCAGCCGGGGCTGTTCGCGCTGCCCGCCGGTCCGCCCCCGCCAAGCGCCGCCGACCTATTGTCGGGCGATCGTTTCCGTCGCCTGATCGGGCAGTTGATCGAGCATTTCGATCATGTGATCGTCGATGCGCCGCCGGTGATGGGGCTTGCCGATGCGCCGCTGATCGCCAGCCAGGTCGAAGGCGTCGTGTTTGTGATCGAGGCGCATGCGACCGGCAAGAGCGTGGCGCGCGTGTCGGTTTCCCGCCTGCAGGCGGCGCATGCGCGGATGCTGGGCGTGATCGTCAGCAAGTTCGATACGAAGCGGGCGCATTACGGCTATGGCTATGATTATGGCTATGGCTATGGCTATGGCTATGGCGCCAGAGACGATGCCGACAAGGCGTAGGGCAGCGTGGGTGTCGGCCTGAATCCCGTTGCCGGGCGGCCGTTGCTGAAGGCGGCACTGGTGGTTGCCGTCGGGCTGGCGCTGATCTGGGTGTCGATGGGGGTCACATTCACCCTGGCGCTCGGCAAATATGGCCCGGAACAGGCGCTGGGCTGGTGGCCCTGGGGCGCCGCGCCCAAGGCCGCGCTGGCAAATGAGATCGCGGCGCGACAGGATGCCACACCGGCCGACCTGTCGCGGGCCGAAACGCTGGCACGCGCAGCGTTGATGCGCGAGCCGGTCAATCTGGTCGCGGCCCGCACGCTCGGCCTGATCGCGGCGAAGCGCAACGACCTTGCCAAGGCGGAGCGATATTTCGCCTATGCCGAAAATCTGAGCCGTCGCGACCTGACGACCCAGTTGTGGATGATCGAAAAATCGGTGCGGGAAAACGACATTCCGCGGACCTTGCGCCATTACGATCGGGCGCTGCGCACGTCGCGCCGGGCGCCCGATCTGCTGTTCCCGACGCTGGTGGCGGCGTCAAACGATCCGGCGATTGTCGAACCGCTGGCCACGCTGTTGGCGTCGCGTCCCGAATGGTGGCACGATTTTCTGGGCGCTGCGGTTCGCAATATCGACGATCCGCGGTCGTTGATGACGTTCAGCCGTGCGTTGAAGCTCGACATGCGGGCATCGCCCGACCAGATTTATGTGCGCCAGATTGTCGAACGGCTGGTCAAGGACCGGCTTTATGCCGACGCGGTGCGCTATTATGGCAAGGTTCGTGGCGGATCGTCGCAGCCATTGGTGCGCGATGGCAATTTCGATCACGATATCGCGCTGCTGCCGCTCGATTGGTGGTTCCGCAACGATTCCGAATTGTCCGCGATGCGTGAAATGTTCGGCGACGGGGATTTCCGCCTTGTCCTGCGGGCGAGCGGCGGGCGAGGGGGCGAGGTTGCCCGTCAGCTGCTGGTCCTGGCACCGGGGCGCCATACGCTGTCGGGAAAATATGGCGCGGTCGAGGGGGACGGCGGTGGATCGGCGCCGCTGGTGGTGGAGGTGACGTGCCTCGACCGGCCAGCGCTGGTGCGCAGCCAACTGGCGCCGCCGGGTATTGAGGGCGAGGATTTCAGCGTGACCTTCACCGTGCCCGACGCCAAATGCCCGGCGCAATGGGTGCGGTTTGTCGCGGCGCCGCTGGCGAACACGGATTTGTGGATCGACCGTATCGAGCTGCGCAGGAACTAGCGCATGTTCATCGCCGCGGCGGATCGCGCCGCTGTGCAAGGGTGGCGATGCCGGTAAACGCGCGGCGGCCTCGGCCTGCGCAATGCCATGACATTCGCCCCCTTGTCGGCAGGGCGCCGGTCGCGGAGGTTGGTTCGCCATGGCGCGAATCCTGCCCAAAGCGGCTCCGCATTGGCATTTCGGTCCCATCCAGGCTCGGTTCTTGCGACAAATGGGCTGTGCCGTCATAGTTGCACCGCCGGTCGTCCCGTTCCGGTCGGCAATAGAGGGAGGGAGACCCAGCTTGAGCTTGATACCGGACGTCGCGCTCGCCGAAAATACCAGCCAGCGGCTTCCCTGTGTCGTGGTGCTCGACGGGTCGACTTCAATGGCCAATGGCGGGGCGATCGATGCGCTCAATGACGGGCTGCGGCTGCTGGAACAGGATTTGAAGGCGGACGATGTCGCGCGGCAGCGGGTCCGGATCCTGGTGCTGCGCATCGGGGCGCCCAATGATGTCGAGGTCGTCACCGACTGGGTCGATGCGATCGATTTCGAAGCGCCGGAGATCGAGGCGAACGGTGCCACGCCATTGGGCGCCGGGGTGCGCCGTGCGCTGGTCGAAATCGCCGAAGAGAAGGCGCGTTATCGCGACAATGGCATCCCCTATAACCGCCCCTGGCTGTTCGTGATGACCGATGGCGAACCGACCGACCCGGATTGGGAACGCGCCGCCAACGAATGTCGCGCGGCCGAGGAAAGTGGGCAGGTCAGCGTGTTCTGCGTCGGCGTCGGCGACGCCAATATGGACCGGCTGGGGCGGTTTTCGCCGCGCCAGCCCCTGCTGCTCAAGGGCCTGGCCTTCCGCGAATTCTTCCTGTGGCTCAGCCGCTCGGCGCGGGCCGGGTCGCAGGCGGCACCGTCCGATGCGATCCAGATGGCGACGCCGCAGGATTGGGCGATGATCCCGGGTCGGAGCTGAGGCATGACCGGCTGGGTCCACACGGCAAAGCAGCGTGGCGCACCCCGGCTTAAGCTAGGCCGCCTGTTGGGCGAGGGGGCGGCGGGCAAGGTCTATTCGCTGCCGGATCGACCCGGCCATGCCGCCAAACTCTATCATGACGAGGCGACGTGCCGCGCCAGCGAAGCCAAGATCGACGCCATGCTGGCCCGTCCGCCGCAATTGCCGGTGGCGCGGCATGAAGGGCGCGGCTATCCCCAGCTCGCCTGGCCCGAAGCGAAACTTTACGATGCGACCGGCGCCTTTGTCGGTTTCATGATGCCCGAAATCGATTTCGACCGCGCGACCAGCCTGGTCAATCTGTTGCAACGGTCGAGCAGGCGGGCCGAGGGGCTGGCGGACTATTATGGCTATCGCCTGCTGGTCGCCCGCAACTTCGC
This sequence comes from uncultured Sphingomonadales bacterium, assembly GCA_902826325.1. Lineage (GTDB taxonomy): Bacteria > Pseudomonadota > Alphaproteobacteria > Sphingomonadales > Sphingomonadaceae > Sphingomonas. The sequence continues at coordinate 6,321 of CADEEK010000021.1, read as the reverse complement.
GTCGGTGATCGCCGAGCTGCATCGCGCCGGGCATCATATGATCGACATGAAGCCCGCCAACCTTCGTTTCTATCCGGCGGTGAGCTGGGTCGCGGTCGTCGATACCGATGGATTCAGTATCGCGGGCGCGCGCAGGCGGATCGCCGCGCAACAGGTCAGCGACGAATATATCGCGCCCGAAGGATGGCATGAGAAGCCCGAGGATCTGGGCGAGGCGCAGGACCGGTTCGCCCTGGCCGCGATTGTCTTTCAACTACTCAACAACGGCTTGCACCCCTTTTCAGGTGCGTCGCACGAGGGACAGCCGAGCGATGTCCAGGGGCGGGTGCAGGCGGGGCTGTATGGTTATGGCCTGACGCCGATCGTCGGCGCACAACCGGGGGCGGCGAGCATTCATCGCAGTTTCCGCCGATCGACCCGCGAGCTGTTCGACCGAGCCTTTTTGTCCGGTAGCGACCGGCCATCGGCGGCGGATTGGCGCGATCATCTCGACGCGCTGGTCGGGATGCTCGTCCCTTGTGCCGCAAAGCCCGATGCGCATGCACATTTCGGCAATGGCTGCGGCTTTTGCGCGCATCAGGCCCGCATGGCCGCCAGTGCGGCGAGGCGCGTGGATCGGCGCATCGGACCGCCCCAGCCGGTTGCGCAAGGCCGACCGCCGCGACGGATCGTCCCCGCGCAGCGGCGACCATTGCCGATCGCCGGCGCCGCGCCGGCCCGATCGCCGCAATCGGGACAACGCCATATGGCCAGGGCCGGCCTGATCCTGTCCGGCATGGTCGCGCCGCTCGCGCTGTTGACGACGCTGGCGGCGGCCAGCGATCAACGCCCGTTCCAGGCAGTGCTGGTCAGCGATCTGGCGGTCCAGTTTCGCGAAGCCACGCGCGGGTCCGAGCAGCAGTTGCAGGCCGAAGTCGCGCCCAGCCTTGCCAGCCTGCGCGGACTGGTCGGTGCGGCGCGATGGACATTGGGGTCCGGCGCAGTCGCCGGTCGAACCTCACCCGACATGTCGGGCGGCTATGCCTTCGGCGCCGGGGCGGCCGCCGGATTGTCGCCCGATCGCTGCGTCCTGCCCGCCAATTGGGCGGAGCAGCAGCTTTGCGCCAGCCCCGAACTCGCGTCGATCGATCACGAACTGGAGTTGCGCTATTTCAACCTTGCTGCGGGCGCCACCGGGGTTCGGCGCGACGCATTCGCCGCACAACAGGCGCAGTGGCTGCAATCGCGCAATCATTGCGCGCGGGTCGTTCAGCCGGTCGATTGCCTGAAACAGCTTTACCTTGAACGGATCGAAACGATTTCATCCGCTTGAACCGGCGGGCGGCGCGTTGCCGCCGCCGCGCCTTCACCCATGGTGACTGCGATACCAGTCGACGAACGCCCTTACGCCGTCGACAACGGACGTGGTCGGCACCGACCCGATCAGCGTGCGCAACAGGTCAGGCGATGCCTCTGTGGCGAGGACGTCGCCCGGCTGCATCGGCAGGAGGTTCTTTTTCGCCTCGATGCCGAGCGCGGCTTCGAGCGCGGCGATATAGTCCATCAGCGGTGTCGGCTTGCCACCGCCGATATTGACCACGCGGAACGGCGCGACCGGCGACAGGGTGTCGCCCGCGACCGGTGTCGTGCCCGGCACGACATCGGCCAGCGCGATCAGCGCGGCGACCAGGTCGTCGATATAGGTGAAGTCGCGCGCCATCTCGCCATTGTTGTAAACGTCGATCGGATCGCCGCTCAGCATCGCCTTGGCGAATTTGAACAATGCCATGTCGGGCCGACCCCAGGGGCCATAGACGGTGAAGAAGCGGAAGAAGGTGGTCGGGATGCCATAAAGATGGCTGTAGCTGTGGCCGATCAGCTCGGTCGCGCCCTTCGTCGCGGCATAAAGGCTCATCGGTGTCTGGGTGCGCTGCGTTTCGGCGAACGGCATCTGCGTGTTCGCGCCATAGACCGAACTGGTCGAGGCGGCGAGGAAGTGGCGCACCGGATGATGGCGCGCCAGTTCCAGCAGGTTGAAGGTGCCGGTGATATTGGTGTCGATATAGGGTTCGGGTTCCTCGATACTGTAACGCACCCCCGCCTGGGCGGCGAAATGGATCACCGTATCGGGCGCGAAATCGCGCCACGCCGCCGCCAGCGCCGGACGATCGCCGATCGAGATGCGGGCGAGCGAATAGCCGGGATGTTGCGACAGGATGTCCGTGCGCCGTTCCTTCAGCGACACGTCATAATAAGGGGTGAAATTATCGACCCCCAGCACGCTCGCGCCCGCCTGCAGCAGCTGTTCGGCGGTGTGGAAGCCGATGAACCCGGCGGCGCCGGTGACAAGGATGCGGCGATCGTTGAATTTGCCCATGGTCATGACCATAGCGCGTTGCCCCTGTCGGGGTGCGATGTCCAGCGCATTGCATGCGATTTTTGGGTGGGGTGCCGGTAAAGCCGCTCGCGCGCTGTTGCGGCTTTGCCTATGCCTTCATGCCGATGGTGGTGGCGCGGGATTGGGTGGTGATATTGGGCGAACACACGCTGGTGATGCATCGCGATGGGCCGCCGCTGCCGATCGGCATCGACGCCGGGGTCCGCCTGTCGCTGGACAGGAAGTTGCGGTTCGACTTCATGCTGTCGGGCGCGATCGACCGGCTTGCGATAGCGCCACCGCGCGCGGGCGAGCGTACCGACGGGTTGTGGCAGCATAGTTGTTTCGAGGCGTTTTTGCGCCTGCCCGGTGGCGGCTATGTCGAGTTCAACTTCTCGCCCTCTGGCGATTGGGCGAGTTATCGCTTCGACGCATATCGTGCGGGAATGCGGGCCGATCCGACGATGCCGCGATTGCATGTCGAACGCAGCGCCGAAGGGCTTGCCCTGACCGCCGATGTCGACCTGGCTGGCTGGCCCGCCTTGCCCGACGCGATCGGCCTGTCGGCGGTGATCGAGGAAATCGACGGCACCCGATCCTATTGGGCGCTGCGTCATCCGCCGGGAAAGCCCGATTTTCATCATCCCGATTGCTTTGCGATCCAACTCCCGGCACCTGAGGCATCATGAAATTCGGTATCGACCGGCTGCTTGCCGACCCCTCGCTGCTCGCCGAACTTGACGGTCGCCGGGTCGCGCTGCTCGCGCACCCCGCATCCCTCACGGCGGACCTGACCCACAGCCTCGACGCGCTGGTCGCGGCCGGGGTCGGGATATCGGCGATGTTCGGGCCGCAACATGGCGTGCGCGGCGACCTGCAGGACAATATGATGGAGTCGCCGGACTTTACCGACCCCGTTTACGGCGTGCCGGTGTTCAGCCTGTATGGCGAGGTGCGCCGTCCGACCGGCCAGTCGATGCAGACATTCGATGTGATGCTGGTCGACCTGCAGGATGTGGGGTGCCGCATCTATACCTTTGTCACGACCTTGCTCTATGTGCTCGAAGCGGCTGCACAGCATGGCAAAAGCGTGTGGCTGCTCGACCGGCCGAACCCTGCGGGACGTCCGGTCGAGGGCACGACGCTGGTGCCCGGATGGGAAAGTTTCGTCGGCGCGGGGCCGATGCCGATGCGCCATGGCATGACGCTGGGCGAGATGGGCGGATGGTTCATCGATCGGTTCAAGCTGAACGTCGACTATCGCGTGATCGCGATGGACGGGTGGGCGCCCGATGCCGCGCCGGGATTCGGCTGGCCGGTCGAGCGGCCCTGGATCAACCCCAGCCCCAATGCGGCGAACGTCAACATGGCCCGCGCCTATGCCGGGACGGTGATGCTGGAAGGGACGACGCTGTCGGAGGGGCGGGGGACGACCCGCGCGCTGGAGCTGTTCGGTGCGCCGGACATCGACGCGCGGGCAGTGATTGCGCAGATGGGCCGGATCGCGCCGCACTGGCTGACCGGCTGCACGCTGCGCGACATCTGGTTCCAGCCGACCTTTCACAAACATGTCGGGCAATTGTGCGCGGGCGTGTTCATCCATGCCGAGGGGCCGGGTTACGATCATGCCGCGTTCCGCCCGTGGCGGGTGCAGGCGCTGGCGTTCAAGGCGATCCGCGCGCTGTATCCCGACTATCCGTTGTGGCGCGATTTCCCCTATGAATATGTGTTCGACAGGCTGGCGATCGACGTCATCAATGGCGGCACGGCGTTGCGCGAATGGGTCGATGATGCAGGCGCGGTCCCCGGCGATCTCGACGCGCTGGCGGGCGCGGACGAGGCGGCGTGGGAAGACATTCGCCGCCCCTTCCTTCTCTACTGACTTTGCCCTAACCGAAGGGCCATGCTGGCGGGGCTGATTTTCGCGACGGAGGATGCGGGCGACCGGCCGGGGGTGCTGGCCGCGACGCTGCCGTTCGGGGGCATGACGCTGCTCGAATATCAGGCGCGGCTGCTGGTCGCGGCGGGCGCGGGGCAGATATTGGTTGCGGTGACGCGGGTGACGCCCGCCCTGCTGGGTGCGGTCAGCCGCGCGGGCAAGCGCGGGGTGCCGATCGATGTCGTGCGATCCGCCGCCGAGGCCGCGGGCAAGGCGCATCCGCTGGCGAGCTTCATCGTCATCGCCGATGGGCTGGTGACGACCGACGATGTCGTCGAGCGGCTGTCGGGTGAAGGGCGCGACGCGCTGATGGTGACGCAGGAGCCGTCGGCCTCGCTCGAACGGCTGGATGCGCGCAATTGCTGGGCCGGGGTCGCGCGCACGCCCGCCAAGCGGATCGGCGACATTGCCGCTTTCCCCGCCGATTATGATTTTCAGTCGACGCTGCTCCGCGCGATCGTGCAGGCCGGGGCCGAGCAGATCGCGCTGCCCGCCAGCGCGGTGCGCGCGGGCCATGGCGTCGAGCGCGAAGGGGCGGCGCTCGCCTCGCGCAGCAACGCCGTGCTGGCGGCGCTGACCGAACGGCGGACGAGCTGGGCCGACCGGCATGTCTTTACCCGCATCGCCCGCTGGGTATTGCCCAAGGTCGTCGAAAAGGCGGTTCCCGGCTGGCTGCTGACGCTCGGCGGCCTCGCGCTGGGGGCTGGCGCGGTGACGCTGGTCGCGCTCGGCTGGCCATGGGGCGCGGGGGTGGCGTTGCCCGGAGTCGCGGCGCTGGCGACCGGGGCGGCGCTGGCGGCGCTGCGCGGTGAGGAACGGCGCGCCGGGGCGCAGGAGGCGATGATCGCGATCGCCGCCGCCGCCGTCATCCTGGCGCTCGGCATCCTCGAATCGCGCACCGATGCGACGCTGGACGGCGCGATCCTGGCGCTGGTGTGCGTTACGGCGACCGCGATCGGCGAGCGGACGCAGGCGCGCATCCGCCGCTGGTGGGGCAGTCCAGCGGGATATTTGCTGACCGTCGCGCCCTTTGCGGTGGCCGGACGGGTCAGTTGGGGACTGGCCGCGGTTGCGATCTACGCATTCGTGACATTGGCCGCTGCGGTTGAGAGCAGGCGCGAAAAACCTTAGTTTCGTTTTAACCGCACTTCCTTAGCATGGGGACCATGTCCGACCCGATTGTCGACATGCGCGAAGGTGCCCTTGACGGCGCCCGATCGCTGCTTGCGCATGCCGCGGCGGCGGACCTTGCCGCGCATCGCGGGCTGGCGGGTGCGATCGACGATTATTTCCTGAACGATACCGCGCGGCTGGACGAGCGGACGCGGGCGGCGCTGTCGCGGCTGATCCGCGCGCTGGTCGAAACGGTCGAGGGCGAATTGAAGGGCCATGCCGCGCGGCTGTTGCAGGCGCAGGACCAGGCGGCGATGGCGCAGGCGCTGGTCGATGGCGACAGCGTGCTGGCGCGGCTGCGCGACGCGGGGCTGTTGCGCGATGCCGGGTTGATGGCCGAACTGATCGCGCGGGTGCGGCAGGATCTGCTGGCGGCGGGCATGTCCGCCCAGGCGCATGACGATCCCGAACGGGCGAGCCTGATCAATCGGCTGGTCGAACATAGCGATCGCGTGCTGGCGCAGGGGGCGATGGCGGTGTTGATCGCCGAAAGCCGCCGCCGCAGCGTGCCCGAAACCGGGCCGCTGGCGCAGACCGACCTGCCCGCCGAACTGCATCACCGGCTGGTCTGGTGGATCGCCGCCGCGCTGCGCGAACGTGGCGCGCAGGTCGAGGATGGATCGACCGCCGCGCTCGACCGGGCGTTGGCCGATGCCGCGCAGCGCAGCCTTGCCGCGCATGACGAGGGCGACCGGCTGGAGGCGGCGGTGATGCGGCTGGCGAGCGCGATCGACGCGCCGCCGCGCGACCTGGCCGGATTGATGACCGAAGCGCTGGGCGACCGGCGGGTGACGCTGTTCGCCGGGCTGCTCGCCCATGCGCTTGGCGTCGATTATGCCGCCGCGCGCGACAT
>CADEEK010000020.1:14505-20604 GCA_902826325.1 uncultured Sphingomonadales bacterium | reverse complement strand
GCCAGCGCCCAGGCGACCTGCGTCTGACCGGCGAAGATGTTGCGCCAGGTGCCAAGCTCCCGCATCGCGCCCGCGCCGAAATCGCGATAGGCGCCGATGCGCGCCAGCGCCCCGGCCCCCGCCTGACGATATAGCGTGCGCGCTTCGGCCAGCCGCTCGCCGCCCGCCAGCAATGCGGCGGCCAGCGACCATTCGGCGTTGAGGCGCAGCGGATGGCCGGGCAGATGCGCGGCGGCATAGATCGCCTGCGCCTCGCGATAGAGCGGTTCGGCCTCGGCCAGACGCCGCTGTTCCTTGAGATGATGCGCAAGGTTGAGGATACCGTTGGCGACACCTGCCGATCCGGCGGGCAGTGCGGCGCGGCGTAGGCCGAGCGCGCGGCGATGCATCGCCTCGGCCTGTTTTAGGCGGCCCGATTTGCCCAGCGCATTGGCCAGCGCGTTGAGCGTCACCGGGATGTCGGGATGTTCGGGCGACAGGCTCGCTTCGCGCAGCTTCAGCGCCCGTTCGAGCACCGGCACCGCCTCGTCCGCGCGGTCGAGCGCGATCAGCGACGCCCCGACATTGGTCAGCAACAGCGCGATATAGGGATGGGTCGGCGGCAACGCCTGTTCATAGATGGCGAGCGCGCGCAGCAGCAGCGGATGCGCATCCACCCCGCGCCGCTGCGCCGACAGGTTGATCGACAAATTGGTCAGCGCGGCGGCGGTCTGGGGGTGATCGGCCCCATGCCGCGCGATCACGCGATCGACGATCCGGCGGTGCAGCGCCTCCCCCTCGGCATAGCGGCCCGCCGCGTCGAGGCGGCGCAGCATGTCGCGGATCACATTGTCGACCTCGACGCTGTCGGCGGCGGCATAGATGGCGAGCGCGACGCGATATTGGGCGAGCGCGGCATCGGTATCGGCGAGCATGCTGCCGAGCAGCCGCCGGGTCAGCGCCCGGTCGGCATGGCCGGGCGGCAGCGCCGCCTCCGCCAGCGCCACCGCGCGGCCCGCCATCGCCGTCGCGCGCGCCGCATCGCCGACCCGCTGTGCCAACGTCGCGGCGGTGATCAGCAGATCGAGGCACGAATCGCCCGCCCCGGCGGCGGCTTCGCAGTTGCCGATCTCCGCCTCGATCGCGCGCAACGCGCCGCGATTGTCGCCGACCCGGGCCATCACCCGCACCGTTTGCGGCAACCGCCAGCGTTCGGCGGATTCGCCCGGCGAGGATTGGGCCAGCGCAGGCGGCCCTGCCACGATGGCGAGCACCGCGACCGCCGCCAGCCCCATTTTATCCGCAGCACCGGGCTTGCCACGCCCGACCGCGCCTCTAACAAGCAAAGCCATGAGCGATACCCGCGACGACCTGGCTCCCGATCCCTTCAACGCCATCATCGATGCCCCTTTCGATTCGGCCCTGTCCGAACGTTACCTCGTCTACGCCATGTCGACGATCACCGCGCGATCGCTGCCCGATGTGCGCGACGGGTTGAAGCCGGTGCATCGCCGGTTGCTGTGGGCGATGCGGCTGCTGCGGCTCGATCCCAGCCAGGGTTACAAGAAATGCGCGCGCGTCGTCGGCGACGTGATCGGCAAATATCATCCGCATGGCGACCAGTCGGTCTATGACGCGATGGTGCGCCTCGCGCAGACCTTTGCGCTGCGTTACCCGCTGGTCGACGGCCAGGGCAATTTCGGCAATATCGACGGCGATAACGCCGCCGCCTATCGCTATACCGAAGCGCGGCTGACGCAGGTCGCGATCGACCTGATGGACGGGCTGGACGAAGATGCGGTCGATTTCCGCCCGACCTATAATGGCGAGGAGAATGAGCCGGAACTGTTCCCCGGCCTGTTCCCCAATTTGCTCGCCAATGGCGCCAGCGGCATCGCGGTTGGCATGGCGACCAGCATCCCGCCGCATAATGCCGCCGAGATTATCGATGCCGCGATCCTGCTGATCGACCAGCCCAGGGCGCAGGATGCGCAGATCCTGGAACTGGTGCGCGGGCCGGATTTCCCGACCGGGGGCATCGTCGTCGACAGCCCCGCCGCCATCGCCGACGCCTATGCCACCGGGCGCGGCGCGTTCCGCGTGCGTGCGAAATGGGCGCTGGAGGATCAGGGGCGCGGCACCTGGCAGATCGTCGTCAGCGAAATCCCCTATGGCGTGCAGAAGGGCAAGCTGATCGAACAGATCGCCGCGTTGATCAACGACCGCAAGTTGCCGATCCTGGCCGATATCCGCGACGAATCGGATGCCGAAATCCGCATCGTGCTGGAACCGCGCGCGCGCACCGTCGATCCCGATACGCTGATCGAAAGCCTGTTCCGCCTGTCCGACCTCGAAACGCGGGTGCCGCTCAACCTGAACGTGCTCGATCACAGCCGCACGCCGCGCGTGATGGGGCTGCGCCAGGCGATTTCGGCCTGGGTCGATCATCAGTTCATCGTGCTGCGCCGCCGGTCGGAACATCGCCTCGCGAAGATCGCCGACCGGATCGAGCTGCTCGACGGCTATCTGATCGCCTATCTCAACCTCGACCGCGTCATCGCCATCATCCGCAGCGAGGATGAGCCCAAGCCCGTGATGATGGCCGAATTTTCGCTGACCGACCGGCAGGCCGAGGCGATCCTCAACATGCGGCTGCGCGCGCTGCGCCGTCTTGAGGAAATGGAGATCAGGAAGGAGCGCGACGGGCTGGAGAAGGAACAGGCGGAGTTGCAGGCGCTGCTCGCCAGCGACGCGCGCCAGCGCACGCGGATGAAGCGCGACCTCATCAAAATCCGCGACCGTTATGGCCCGCAAACCGCGCTGGGCGCGCGCCGCACGCTGGTCGCCGAAGCGGCGCCCGCGCGCGAAATCCCGCTGGAAGCGATGATCGAGCGCGAACCGATCACCGTAATCCTGTCGCAGCGCGGCTGGATCCGCGCGATGAAGGGCCATGCCGATCTCGCGAGCGCGGATGCGGCCAAGTTCAAGGAAGGCGACGGCCCCTTCCTCGCCTTTCATGCGCAGACCACCGACAAGCTGCTGCTGGCGAGCGACAATGGCCGGTTCTACACGCTCGCCGCCGACAAGCTGCCCGGCGGGCGCGGCTTTGGCGAACCGGTGCGGCTGATGATCGATCTGGACGGCGGGACCGGCATTGTCAGCCTGTTGCCCGCCAGCGCCGCGACGAAATTGCTGGTCGCGGCGAGCGACGGGCGCGGTTTCCTCGTCAAGACCGACGATGTCGTCGCCGAAACGCGCAAGGGGAAACAGGTCGTCACCCCCCGCGCCGGGGCCGCGCTCAAGCTGGTCAGGCCGGTCGGCGCGGAGGATGATTATGTCGCGGCGATCGGCGACAACCGCAAATTGCTGGTATTTCCGATGAGCGAGCTGGCCGAACTGGCGCGCGGCCAGGGGGTACAGCTGCAACGCTATCGCGACGGCGGGCTGTCCGATGCCATCACCTTCCGCTTTGCCGATGGCCTGTCCTGGCGGATGGGCGGCGAACAGGGGCGGACGCGCACCGAAACCGACCTGATCCGCTGGCGCGCGGCGCGCGGCGCGGCGGGGCAGCTGCCGCCGACCGGCTTTCCGCGCGACAATCGCTTTTGAAGTCGTTCGAACCGATGGCTTTTTCGATCAGCCTTTAGGCGGCGTTAATCAAAAGCAGTTAGCGCGGTTCGGTGATGTTCGTGTCGAGGCGCGCCCGCGATAAACGCATATTGCCCCCGGCCGCCACCGGGGATACCGACGCGCGCAACTATGGTCCCGCCGCAACGTCGCAGGTGCTGAACCTGCTCCCCGTGCCTGCGGCGGTGATCGAACTGCGCGACGATCGCCTTGTCTTCGAAAGCGTCAACCGCCCGTTCCGGCTCGCGGGCCTTGGCACCACCGCCGACCAGTCGCCGCTGATCGACAAGCTTGGCCAGCAGATCGCCGCCCTGATCAATTCGGAAGCGACCGAGCGAGAACTGGACTGGGAATTGGGCGACGCGGTCGATTGCCGCCATTTCCGGGTCCGCATCGCGCGCCGTTCGACCGAAAAATCCTCCCGTCGCTGCATGGTCACGCTGATCGATCGCACCGCAGAGCTGCGCACCGAACAGAGTTTGCGTCGCGAAATGCTGTCGGACAGCCTGACCGGCCTGCCCAACCGGGCGGGCTTTGGCGAGCGGCTGGAGGCGGATGTCGAACAGGCGGGTATCGCCCAGTTCGCCGTGCTGGTCATCAACCTCGACCGGTTCAGCCGCATCAACGCCTGTATGGGCGCGCTGTCGGGCGACGAATTGCTGATTTCGGTGGCCCGCCGGATCAAGGGCGCATTGCGCGGCCATGATATTCTGGCCCGAGTCGGCGGCGATGAATTCGCGATCCAGCTGGCGCTGGACGAGGGGCCGAACGACGCGCTGCACGTCGCCAAGCGGATCCGCAACGCGCTGACGACGCCGTTCCGCCTGTCGGATTTCGAGATTCGCGTCGATTGTTCGATTGGCATCGCCGTGGGCGGCGAGGCCATCGTCGATTGCGAGGAACTGATCCGCCACGCCCAGTTCGCGATGAAGCGCGCCAAGAAAACCGGGCGCACCGAAATCTATCAGACCCGCGCCTTCGATCTGGCGCGGCAAGAGTTCAGCATCGAAACCGGCCTGCGCCGCGCGATCGACAATGGCGCGCTGTGCCTTGCCTTTCAGCCGATCTGCGATCTGGCCACCGGCCGAATCACGTCATTCGAGGCACTGGCGCGCTGGACCACCGAACAGGGCGTCGCGCTGTCGCCGACCGAGTTCATTCCGGTCGCCGAGGAATCGGGCCTGATCGTCCCGCTGGGACGCTGGGCGATGGACGAGGCGGCGCGCACGCTTGCCGCCTGGGATGCGGCGGCGGGCGGCGATTGCGGCGTCAATGTCGCGGTCAACCTGTCGGCGATCCAGCTGCAGCGCGACCAGATACCGCCGATGATCGAAGCGGCGGTGGCGCGCCATGGCGTCGAGGGCCGCCGCTTCACGCTGGAACTGACCGAAAGCGCGCTGGTCGCCGATCCCGACCGTATCGCACGGACGATGCAGGCGTTGCGGGACCTGGGCGCGACGCTGGCGATGGACGATTTCGGTACCGGCTATTCCAACCTCGCCTATCTGCAGAAGCTGCCGATCGACGTGCTCAAGATCGACCGCAGTTTCGTGTCGGGCATGCTGGCCGACCGCGACAAGATCGCGATCGTCCGCGCGATCCTGAGCCTGGCCCAGGCGCTCAACATGCGCACCACGGCGGAGGGGGTGGAAACCAACGAGCTGGCCCAGACGCTCGCGGCGCTGGGCTGCAGCTATGGGCAGGGTTTCCTTTATGCGCGGCCATTGGCACCCGACGATGCCTATAGGCTGCTGTCCGAACGCAACGCCTGAGCCACCACCGCATCGGCGATCGTGCCGGTCCGTGCCGCATCGGGAAACCCCTCACCGATCCAGCGATCCTCGACCGCGCGCAGCGCGCGCGCGACCTGTGGCCCTTTGGTCAGGCCGCGCTCGATCAGCGCGCCGCCGCTGATCGGCAATCGCGGCGGGGTCCAGTCCGCCACCGCCCGTGCCGCCGCCCCCACCCCGGCCAGCAACAGCCGGTCGACCGCCCGCGCCGTGCCGATGCGATAGGCGAGCGCGCGGGGATTTTCGGCGAGGTCATCGCCGATCGCGCTGGCCAGCGCCGCCCGCTCACCATTCGACAATTTGAGCCGCGCGCCGACCGCATCATTGGGCCCGGTGGCGCGCGGCAACAGCGCGGCGAGGCGACGGATCGCGTCGGGCGCGACCCCGGCCAGCGCCTCCGCCCGCGCCAGTGTGTCGAGCCGCGCGACCCCCGCCGCATCGATTTCGGGCACTACCGGGCGCAAAATGCCGCGATCGACTATCAACCCCGTCACCGCCACCGCATCGCGCGCGACCAGCAGCTTGAGCAGTTCGTCGCGTATCCGTTCGCGCGACAGCGCCATCAAATCGTTGGCGCGCGCGGCACAGGCAGTCAGCGCCGCCGCATCGGGCGCATCGCCGAACCGCGCAAGGAAGCGGAAGAAGCGCAGGATGCGCAGATGATCCTCCGCAATCCGCTGCAACGGATCGCCGATGAAGCGGA
>CADEEK010000020.1:0-14405 GCA_902826325.1 uncultured Sphingomonadales bacterium | reverse complement strand
GTCGCGATGTCGAGATCGGACACGTCGATGCCGAGCAGCGTATCGCGCACCGCGCCGCCGACGAACCGCGCCTGTCCCGCACCCAGCGCGGCGATCAGCCGGTCCAGCCCCGGCCAATGCCGCCAGGGCGCATCGGGCAGCAGCAGCCGGTTCGTCGCATCCCCCGATTCAGCCGTCATGCCAGGCCCCATTTCAGGCGGCGCGACAAATTGACCAGCATCGCCGCGGTCGCGCCCCAGATCCGGTGTTCGCCCCACATGATCTCGTAATAATGCCGGTCGCGCCCCTGCCATTCGACATTGACCTGCAACTGGTTGGCGGGATCGAGGACGAAGGCCAGCGGCGCTTCGAACACCGCCGCCACTTCGCCGGGTTCGGGCCGGAACACCAGATCGGGCGGGATGACGCCGACCACCGGCTGCACTTCGAACCCGGTGATGGTGCGATACAGATCGGCGGAACCGACCAGTTCGACCGCATCGGGCCGCAGGCCGATCTCCTCATGCGCCTCGCGCAGGGCGGCGGCGATCGGGCCGTCATCCTCCGGGTCGATCCGCCCGCCGGGAAAGGCGACCTGACCGGCATGGCGGCGCAGCGTATCGGTGCGGCGGGTGAGGATCAGGCCGGGTTCGGCCCGGTCGGTGACGGCGACCAGCACCGCGGCGGGCATCGGCGCGCCGCCATAGGCGGTGTCGCGGACATCTTCGGTCAGCAGCACCGGCCCGTCGTCATGCGGCGCGTGCAACGCCGCGCGCAGCCGTTCGGCCAGCGTCATGCGGGCGCGATCGGGAAGAAGCTGCCCCGACTCCAGACGCCCGGCGGCGTCGATCCGTTGTTCAGCGCCAGCGCGACGATGTCGTAATAGACGCTGCGCACGATCAGCGCCTCCAGCCCGCCACGCACATGGAGATAGGGGTGGGGGCCGTCGCCATGTTCGTCGAACCGGATGTCATGCCCCGGCCCCGCAGGCACCAGATCGCCGGTGTTGAGCCGGAAGGCGATGTCCGCCGCCGCCCCCTCGCCCTCCACCTTCATCTCGACCGCAACGAAGGCCGCATCCTCGACATCGATGTCGAGCTTTTCGACCGGTGTCACCAGCACATGCCGCCCGTCCGCCTCGCGCCGCAAAATGGTCGAAAACAACCGCACCATCGCCGGTCGCCCGATCGGCGATCCCTGATGGAACCAGCTGCCGTCGCGCGCGATCCGCATGTCGCTGTGCCCGCAATGATCGGGGTTCCAGCTGGCCACCGGCGGCAGCTTCTGTTCGTCCGCCAGCCGCGCGATCTCGGCAAGCGACAGGGTGGCAAGATCGGGCGGCGGCGTCATCGGCATTGGTCGGGGTTAGGCCGATAATCGCGTCGGGGTAAAGGGTCAGCGATGCGCGATGCCGCGCGGCCCGACCATGCCGGGGCGGTCGGGCGCCGCGCCGCGGGCGAGCAGGCGATGGGTTTCGAAGGGTCCGGGCAAGCGCCATTGGCCGGTCGCCGCCGCGTCGAAGCCGAACTGGTCGTAATAATCGGGATCGCCGATCAGCATCAGCGCCCCGGCGCCTGCGATCCCGCCGCGCTGCGCCACCTCAATCGCGCGCCACATCAATGCGCGGCCGATGCCGATATTCTGCCGTTCGGGCGACACCGCGACCGGCCCGACCATTATCAGCGGGTCGGCCCGGCCGTCATCGCCGTGCAACGCCACCGGCCAGCACTGAATACTGCCCACCAATTGATCGTGTTCGATCGCGGCCAGGCTCATCGCCGGAATCGCCGCCATCCCGTCACGCACGCGATAGGCCGTCCGTCCGTGCCGATCCGCACCGAACGCCGCGTCGAGCAGGGATTCGATCCGCGCCACCGGCACATCGGCGATCGGGATCAGATCGAAACTCAGGTCGGACAAGGCGCGAAACTCCACTCCCGCCGGGGATGGACGGCGCGGGCCGCAGCCTTTAGCCCCCGTGCCAAGCCGACGCCAAGCGCAAAGAGGAGATGGATGGCGATGAAACTTTATGACGCCCCCTGGGCGCCCAGCCCGCGCCGCGTTCGCATCTTCCTGGCCGAAAAGGGGATCGAAGTGCCGCGCGAGGCGATCGACCTGCGCAGCGGGCAGCATCTGGCCGACGAATATCTGCGCATCAATCCGCGCGGCGCGGTTCCGGCGCTGGCGCTCGACGATGGCGAGATCCTGTGCGAATCGGCGGCGATCTGTCGCTATTTCGAGGCGGTGAATCCCGATCCGCCGCTGTTCGGCACCAGCCCGGCCGCGATTGGCCGCATCGAAAGCTGGACCCGGCGGATCGAGGGCGATGGCTATGCCGCCGTCGCCTATGTGCTGCGCAACACCGCCCCGGCATTCCAGAATCGCGCCACCCCCAATGCGATCGTGTCGCTGCCGCAAATCCCTGAACTCGCCGCGCGCGGGACGGTGATGTGGGAGGCGTTCGCGCACGGGCTGGACCAATGGCTCGCCGATCGCGAATGGATTGCGGACGATACCTACAGCTTCGCCGACATCACCGCGCTGGTGACGATGGATTTCGCCAAGGGGGTCAAGCTCACCATCCCGGAATCGCTGGTCCATCTGCATCGCTGGCACGCGGCCGCGTCCGCGCGACCCAGCGCCGGCGCCTGAAGGCTTTTCGCGGCGGCGCGTTCTGCTATGGGGCGCGATCTCATCCCGCAAGGCGGCCAAGACATTGCACGATCTTTTACAGCTACAGGTTCGCGATCTGGAAGTTCAGGTGCTGACCGGCATCTATTCCGAAGAAACGCATCTGCCCCAGCCGCTGCGCATTTCGATCACCGTCGACATGATCCCGCCCGAACGGTTCGCGCCGGATACGCCGCTCAGCGCGTCGAAAAGCTATATCGACCTAAAACATGCCGCGACCGGGGCGCTGCCGATCGGCGTCCAC
Source organism: uncultured Sphingomonadales bacterium (assembly GCA_902826325.1). Classification (GTDB taxonomy): domain Bacteria; phylum Pseudomonadota; class Alphaproteobacteria; order Sphingomonadales; family Sphingomonadaceae; genus Sphingomonas. Next base: position 11,491 of record CADEEK010000020.1, on the reverse strand, counting down.
TTCACGCTGATCGAGGGGGTGGCCGATCATATCGCCGAAACGCTGTTCATCGGCGATCCGCGCGTGCGGCGGGTGGAGATTGAAATCGTCAAGCTCGCCATCGCCGAGGCCGATGAACGGATCGGCATCACGATGGTGCGGCATCGGGCGTAACGTTGCGGTCGGCATCGCCGAACGGCACCGGCCCCTCCCCCACCACAATTCAGCGGCGGCAGGGCCCCAGCTGGTCGAGGACGAAACGATAGTCCTGGCGCGCGATCGCCGCATTGGCGGGGTCTTCGGCGCTGAGGCTCGCTTGCGGCAATTCGCGGGGCAGGCCGCAGGCGAGCCGATACCATAACAGCGTGTCGCGCGGCGGTGGCCCCGCCGCATCGTCGACGATTTCGCCCAGCGCCACCGCCCAGCGCCGCTCGGCACCCGGACGGTGCAGGATCGACAGCGAAATCGGCGCGCCGGTGGCGGTCTGGACGAAAATCTGGGTCTCCCCTTCCCCGGGCAAGACGCCGGGGACGTGAAAGGCGTTGCCGAGGCCAGTGATCGCGGGCGGTGCGTCGGGCGCCACCACCTCGCGCACCACGCGCCGGACCATCGCGTCGAGCTCCGCCGACCAGGGCCGCTGCGCATCGAGCACCGTCAGCTGGACCATCGCCGGCTGGCCCGCGACCGGGCGCGCGAACAACAGCACGCGCTGTTTGTTCAGTTTCGGCACACGTCCGCGCGAATCCAGCGGCACGTCGACGACATAACCGACCCGCGCGGGCATCGGCGCCCCGGCGCGAATCAATGCCAGCACATCGGCCTCGACATAGAAGCGGGCGCGCCCCGCGGCGACGTCCGCCGCCTCCTGCCCCTTGATCCGGGTGCTGCTGCGGATACGCGCATCGAGAATTACCGGTGCGCCCAGAACAAGTTCCGCCACCGTGACATAGCCAGGTAATACAATGCCGGATTCAGCGACAGTCTGCGCGTGAACAGATGGCGGAAAACCGGGCGAAATTGCGGCAATTGCGGCGCAGAGCGGGATCAGGCGGGCGTTCGACATGCCGTCCACGCTATTCGAATAGCGCCCCGCCATACAGAAATATTTCCGACATGTAGCGGTTATACGTTTATTGCGTCCGACAAAGCGTTTGCGTCATGCAATTCGCCGCGATAGGACTCGCCACCTGCCGGTCCGGTGTCCCCCGCCTGCCCGGTCGAGCCACGCCGATAATAATGCCAAGATGCCGGGCAACGGCGCGACGGATGAAGGAGTTATGTTGCTGAATGGCCTACGCAGATCGTGATGTAGGTGGCAGTCGCGTTGTTGCGATCGTAGTCGTCGCGGTAATTCTCGCGGTGACAGGTTATGCGTTCGTGACCGGTCTTGCTTACCAGTATATCAAGAAAACCACCGAAAAGATGGACGTCTTCGATATCGAGGAGCCGCCGCCCCCACCCGAAGAGGTGCCGCCGCCGCCGCCGCCCGACACGCCGGTGCCGCCGCCGCCCACCACCGTGGTCGTGCAGAAGCCGATCGTCCAGGTGCCGTCGCCGCCGATCCAGATCGACATGAGCACGCGGATTCCGCCGTCGCAGCCGCCGACGCCGCCCGCGCCGCCCGCGCCCCCCGCACCGCCGCCCCCACCCGAAGAGGTGCCGCCGCCGCGCATCGCCAAGCCGTTGCAGGCGCGCGGTCAGGCCAATTGGGTGACGGACGCGGATTATCCGCCCGCCGCACTGCGTTCGGGGGATCAGGGTACGCTCGGCTTCCGTCTGGCAGTTGGGCCGGACGGGCGCGTGACCGATTGCACCGTCACATCGTCGTCGGGGTCGTCGCTGCTGGATTCGACCGCGTGTCGATTGTTGCAGCGCCGCGCCCGGTTCAGCGCGGCGGAGGATGCGAACGGCAACAAGATTTCCGCCACATTTGCCAGCCGGTTCACCTGGCGGATCCCCGAAAATTGATGCCCCGGGTTCGTCGCAGCGAACCTGAAGCCCAGAAGATTTAGACAGAGGAAAGACCGAAACATGTTCACCACCCTTATCGCGGCCGGTGCCGCGGCTGCCGCTCCTGGCGGCGAAAACCCCTATGGCCTCGAAGCGGCCCTCCGCGAAGGCGGCATCATCGCGCAGTCGACCTTCGCGATCCTGGTGCTGTTCCTGTTCTTCTCGCTCTACATCCTTTTCACCAAGCTGTTCGAGCAGCAGAAGATCATCAACCAGGGCAAGCGCGTGCGTTCGACCTTCTGGTCGGCGAACAGCCTGCGCGAAGGCGCGGCGAAGCTGGAAAAGAACTCGGCCTATCGCCAGATCGTCGACGACGGCATCGCCGCCCAGGAACAATATGCGATGCTGAAGGACCCGGTCGAAGCGCATGACTGGCTGCACGGTTCGCTGGCGCGGTCGGAAGCGTCGATCAACTCGCAGCTCGCTGGCGGGCTCGCCTTCCTCGCCACCTGTGGTGCGACGGCGCCGTTCATCGGTCTGTTCGGTACGGTGGTCGGCATCTATCGCGCGCTGATCAAGATCGGCGCCGCCGGTCAGGCGTCGATCGACGCGGTCGCGGGTCCGGTGGGTGAAGCGCTCATCATGACCGCACTCGGCCTCGTCGTCGCGGTGCCCGCGGTGCTCGCCTACAACTTCCTGCAGCGCCGCAACAAGGCGATCGCCGAACAGCTCAACGCCTTTTCGACCGACGTGCTCGGCTTCCTCGCCTCGGACGGCCGCGTGCGTCCCGAAGCCAAGGGCAAGAAGGGCGCAAAGCCGCCCGTGACCGGCACCACCACCGCCGGCCAGGCGGGTGGCGTTCAGGCCAACGCATAAGAATATCGGCCGGGGCGACGTTTCGGCGCCCCGGCCATTGCGCTTCCACCAGAAGCGCGGGATGCTTGAATAGGATTATCCGATGGCGATTAGCATGGGCGGCGGCGGTGAAGACACCCCGCTTTCGGACATCAACACCACGCCCCTGGTGGACGTGATGCTGGTGCTCCTCATCATCTTCCTGATCGCGGTGCCTGTCGTGATCCAGACGGTCGACCTTGAACTGCCCAAGGTGCGGTTCGAACCGACCACCACCAAGCCGGAGAACGTCGCGCTGTCCATCACGGGCGAAGGCGGCAACTGCCAGGTATTTTGGAACACTGCGCCGATCGCGAGCCAGGATCTGCTGAAGCGCGGTTCGGAAAAGCTGAAGGCGGTCGTCGATCGCCTGGGCGACCAGATTACGGCGGACGACATTCCCGAGGTGCATATCCGCGGCGACGTCAACACGCCCTATCGGTGCATCGGCGCGGTCATCTACACGATGCAGAATGCCGGTTTCATCAAGGTCGGCTTTATTTCCGAGCCGGAACCCGGCACCCAGGCCGAATAAGCCCGCAGTTCAGGAGTAAGTTAAAATGGCAATGAGCGGCGGCAAGGACGATGGCGAGCCGATGATGGAAATGAACACGACGCCGTTGATCGACGTCATGCTCGTTCTGCTCATCATGTTCATCATCACCATTCCGATCCAGACGCATGCGGTAAAGGTCGACCTGCCCCAGAATACGGGCGACAACACCCCCCCACCGGTCGAACCGCAGAAGAACAAGATCACCATCGACCCCGAAAGCCGGATCTACTGGAACGGCAGCCAGGTCGATCTGGTGACGTTGCGCCAGTATCTCGACGCCAGCGTCCAGATCAGCCCGGAGCCGGAGCTGCACTTCCAGCCCGATCCGCAGGCGCGCTACGAAACGGTCGACACCGTGCTGGCAACGATCAAGCGGTCGGCGGTGTCGAAGCTCGGTTTCGTCGGCAACGAGCAGTATCGCAACGATTTCTGATTTCGATTTCAGGATCGCGAGATTGAGGGGCGGCGGTTGCCGCCCCTTTTTTGTGCGCGCCTGTTTCGTGTCGCGGGCGCTGTCGGCGGCGGGCTGTTGGCCAGGCCGTGCGCCGATTGCCGACTGAACAAGACCGCCGACCTCGTGACGCTGGCAACCGATGGGACCGCCGCCGCCGGCCGTTTACGCGCCCCGCCCCCATGCACCGGCCCAATTCACAAAAGTGCAACATTCGCACTTGCCGAGGCGAAACATAAGTGACACGCTCTTGTCATTAATTTGTAACAAACGGGAGAAGATGTCATGCGTTTCGCTATCGCTTCAATTGTTCTGGCCGCGCCGTTCGCGCTGGCATCCGCCGCGCAGGCCCAGGGCGCGGAGACCCAACCCTATGCCCATGCCGCGATCCAGAGCGGCGATTATGCGCTGGCCGAGCGCAAGCTGCTCGCCGAACAGCGGATTTTTCCGGGCAAGCCCGAAGTCCTGCTGAACCTCGCCGCGATCTACACCAAGACGGGCCGTCATGCCGAAGCGCGCGCGCTGTATAATCGCGTCCTGACGCTCGAAGCCGTGAAAATGGACCTGGTCGATGGCGAAGTCGCCGCGTCGCACCTGATCGCCGCGCGCGGCCTCAACCAGCTCGACGGCGCGCGTCAGGCCGCACGCTGATCAGCAAGCGGGCGACCGGCGCGTCGCCCGCACATGCAGGGAATTTCGGGGTTTCGGTTGCACAAGACTGCGCCCGTTACCGCACCCGACCCTCCAACGGATATTGACCGGCCGGATCGGCGAACAGGCCGGTGCCGCATCGCGGCGAAGCGCAATGCGGATTACAGGCGCGGCAGCGTTACGCCGCGCTGGCCCATATATTTGCCCGCGCGGTCGGCATAGCTCGTCTCGCACGGTTCGTTCCCCTTGAGGAACAGGAACTGGCACGCGCCCTCATTGGCATAGATTTTGGCGGGCAGCGGCGTGGTGTTGGAAAATTCCAGCGTGACATGCCCCTCCCATTCCGGCTCCAGCGGCGTGACGTTGACGATGATCCCGCAGCGCGCATAGGTCGATTTGCCAAGGCAGATGACCAGCACGTCGCGCGGCACCCGGAAATATTCGACCGTGCGCGCCAGCGCGAAGCTGTTGGGTGGAATGATGCAGCAATCGGTCTGCCGGTCGACAAAACTGGTCGAGGCGAAATCCTTGGGATCGACCACCGCGCTGTCGATATTGGTGAAGATCTTGAATTCGTCCGCCACCCGCGCGTCATAGCCATAGGAGGACAGGCCATAGGAGATGCACCCCTCCCGCCGCTGCGCCTCGACAAAGGGTTCGATCATGCCGTGATTTTGGGCCTGTTCGCGAATCCAGCGGTCGGAAAGAATGGTCATGGCGATGGTCTAGTGCGGATTCGATGCGGGCGGAACCGAAGAAGGTGATTGCTCGCACAAAGGCACGAAGGAAGAGGGCTTTGTTCACGCAGAGGCGCAGAGAGCGCAGAGATGTGCACCCTTGGCGCAAAGCGCCCATACATCTCCAGCGCAGCAGCCGACGGCGCCGTTGAAAGCGGGAAAGCCGCTGACGCGGCAGGACAACCTCTCTGCGTCCTCCGCGCCTCTGCGTGAACGTAACCTTCTTTGTGTCTTCGTGGCTTTGTGCGCGCCAGAAAACTCACCCGATCCCCAGATCGCCCGGCCCAAAAGCATGCGGCAACAGCTCGGACAGCCGGTGCGTCTCAAACGCCGCCCCCTCCGCCCCCGCGCAATACACAGCCAGATCGCGCCCACCCATCTGGGCGGCTTCGTTGAGTACCTGGCGGCATCGGCCGCACGGCCGGATCGGGTCGGCGCCATGGGGAATACCGTCCGTCATCATGCCGCCGACGATTCCCACCGCGACGATGTCGCGCAGCCGCCCATCGGCATTCGCCCTGGCCGTCGCGACCGTTTCGGCGCAGAGCGACAGGCCATAGCTTGCATTTTCGAAATTGCAGCCGGTGACGATGCGGCCATCGCTCAGCAACAGCGCCGCGCCGACCGCGAAACCGGAATAGGGCGCATGGGCGTTGCGCGCCGCATCGCGCGCCGCGGCGATCAATCGGGGTGCATCGTCCATGGTCATGGCGCCATCACATTCCAGTTGACCGGCCGTTCGACCCCCTCGACCCGGCGCATCGTGCTGCTTTGCCACATCCGCCAGGGTCGGGCGAGATATTGCGGCGGAAAGAACAGGCCGGTGCTCCAGCCCGGACGGTCGATCGCCTGGCTGACCTGATATTTCGCCTCGAAATCCGGGGCGATGCGCAGGATCACCGGCTTGCCGCTATGCGTTTCGATGATCGCTGCCAGCCTGCGGATTTCGACCAGCACGACATCGCGCACCGGCCGCGCCGGACAGTCGTCATGGAAGGACAGGTCGATCGCGGCGGGCAGCGCATCGGGATCGCGCGGCACGGTCGCGACGAAGCTTGCCGCCTGGTCGGCCGCCAGGCGGCACAGCGAAAAGACATGGATCGCGCCGCGCGGCACACCCGCCTCATACATCGCCGCCCAATGTTCGGCGAACATCGCGTCGCGCGTGTCGACCCCGGCGGTGGCGCGGGCATAGGCGAAATCGACGTCCATCGCCTTGACCGTGAACCAGTTGACCGCCCCGTCCCCGTCCGAAACGTCGATCCCCTGCACCGGATAGGAATCGCGCGGCGGCGTCCAGTTGACCGCGAACAGCCATGCGCACACCCCGACCAGCGCCAGGGCCAGCGCGATCCCGGCCCAGATGCGCAGCGCCTTCACGCCTTGATATGCAGCACGCAGATCAGCGTGAACAACCGCCGCGCCGTCGCGAAATCGATATGGACCTTGCCCTCCAGCCGCTCGATCAACAGCCGCGCCGCATCGTCATGGATGCCGCGCCGCGCCATGTCGATCGTTTCGATCTGCGCCGGGGTCGAATGGCGAATCGCGTGGAAATAGCTGTCGCAGATCGCGAAATAATCCTTGATCGGCCGCCGGAACCGGGCGAGCCCCAGGATCAGCGTTTCGAGCAGGCTGTCATCCTCCCGCTTGATGTCCAGCCCCAGCCGGCCCTCCTGCACCGACAGCACGATGCGATAGGGACCGGCATAGCCGTCGCCATAATCGCGTTCGGGGCGGAACAGATTGTCCTCGATCAGATCGAAGATCGCGATGCGCCGTTCCTGCTCGATATCGGCGGATCGCCAGATGATCGTGCGTTCGTCCAGCGTGACGTCGATGATCCGGGGATCGGCCATATGCTGCCACTACCGGGCCGGGACGCCCTTCGTCCACATTATAAACAGGCCGGGGCATCTTGAGTGGCGGCGCCGGCAATGGGACAAGGGGCCATGGCCACGATCGCAACGATGAATCCGCCCGCGCCCGCCGCGGCGGCGGACCCCGCCCCCCGCCTGCCCCAGAATGTCGAGGCGGAGGCCGCGTTGCTGGGCGCGATGATGATCGACAACCGGCTGGCCGACGACATTGTCGAGGTGATCGAGGACCAGCATTTCTTCGAACCGGTCCATGGCCGCATCTTTCGCGCGATCCGGACGCTGCGCAAGAACGACATGCTCGCGACGCCGGTGACGCTGAAACCGATGTTCGAAAAGGACGAGGGGATGGCGCAGCTGGGCGGCCCCGCCTATCTCGCCCAACTGACCGGATCGGGCGCGGGGCTGATCGGCGCGCGCCAGTTCGCGCGACAGATTTACGACCTCGCCCTGCTGCGCGAACTGGTGACGGTCGGGCGCGAGATGGTGGAAAAGGCGCTGGATACCAGCGAGGACGTCAACCCGCGCGAACAGATCGACAAGGCCGAAGAGGCGCTGTTCAAGGTCGCGGCGGACGGCGGCACGGCCAATACCGTCAAATCGTTCAACGAAGCGACCAAGATCGCGCTCGAAAACGCCAAGCGCGCGCAAAGCGCGGGCGGCGGGGTGGCGGGTGTCACCAGCGGATTCGATTCGATCAACAGCCGCGTCGGCGGCCTGCATCACAGCGACCTGATCGTCCTGGCCGGACGTCCCGGCATGGGCAAAACGTCGCTCGCCACCAACATCGCCTATAACGCCGCGCGGCGGCTGATGGACGATGTGCGGCTGGGCATCAGTCCCAAGGAATCGATCGGGGCGAAGGTCGCGTTCTTCAGCCTGGAAATGTCGGCGGACCAGCTGGCGCTGCGCATCCTGTCCGAACAATCGAAGATCCCGTCCGAATCGCTGCGCATGGGCAATATCAGCAAGGCCGAGTTCGGCCAGCTGGCCGCCGCCGCCGCCGATCTGGAGCAATTGCCGCTCTATATCGACGATACGGCGGGCCTGACGATCAGCGCGCTGCACAGCCGCGTGCGACGCCTGCAATCGAAGCATGACGGCGAGCTGGGGCTGGTGATCGTCGACTATCTTCAGCTGCTGCAGGGGTCGGGCAATAATCGCGACGGCAACCGCGTGCAGGAAATCTCGGAAATCAGTCGCGGGCTCAAGACCTTGGCCAAGGACATCAACGTCCCCGTCATCGCGCTGTCGCAGCTGAGCCGTGCGGTCGAATCGCGCGAGGACAAGCGCCCGATGCTGTCGGACCTGCGCGAATCGGGGTCGATCGAACAGGATGCGGACATGGTCTGGTTCGTGTTCCGCGAGGATTATTATGTCGCCGCGCGCGAACCCAAGCGCCCGCGCGAGGGCGACGATCCCAAGACGTTCGAGGATCACGCCAAATGGGCGATCGACATGGAGCGCGTGTTCGGCCTTGCCGAACTGATCATCGCCAAACAGCGTCATGGCGCGACGGGCAAGGTGACGCTGAAATTCGAACCCAATATCACCCGGTTCAGCGATTATGCGGGCGATATTCCTACCCCCTATGGCGGATAAAAAAAGAGGGGGCCGTGCCCCCTCTTCCCGTTGGTCGGTTCAGCGATCCTGATCGGGGTTGCGCTTGCCCGCCTGATCCTGATCGTCGGGCCGCGGCTGTTGCTGCTGGTTCTGCTGGCCCTGCTGGCGGTCCATATTTCCCTGACGCTGCTGGTCCTGCTGACCGGCGCCGGGATTGCGGTTCTGCTGTTCGTTGCGATCGTTCACGACATCTTCTCCTGCATGTTTCCCGCCTGTCGGGCACAACCAGCAACAGCGATGTTCGATCCTCGCTTCGCCGCAAATCCCGGCACACCCCCTTGATTTGATTAGCGAAACACCCGCTGGCGTTCGGCGAGCCAGCCCGCGCCGATGCGGGGGACGAAATCGCTCGACCGGCGCTGACGCGCGGCGTCGAGGTCGATCGGTTGTTCAAAGCGCAATCCCGCCTGATCGCCGTCGATCCGCACCACCTGGGCGACCACCGGTTCGGCCTGACCGATCGCGATTTCGACGCGGTCGCCGGATCGCAGGTCGCGCGGCCGTGCGATACATGCGCCGGTTTGCGACAGGTTGACGACACGATGGATGGTCGGCGCGCCAGCGCCCTCGCGGCACAGCTGTGCGCTCAACATCAGATTGATCCGCGGCGGTCGTGCCGCACTGTCTTTACTGGCCACGCGAAACCCCTTGTCCGATGCCCCAAGGCTAGGCCCGAACAGCTTGCGCAATCGCAACCAAATCCCCCTTTTGCCGGACGGACTGGTCGGATGTGGACCGACTTGCCGCCGAATTGGGTTGCGTTGCTTTCGCGCGAGCGGCTCCGCATAACGGGGCGGGAATAGCGGCCATATCGCCCACCCGGACGTCGGACCGCAGCGAGAGGATGGATTGCATGACCTTCACCCCTGCCCTGGCCGATCAGCGGTTCGTGCTCGAACATGTCGCCGGGATCGGCGAGCTGGGCGTCGATAGCGATCTGGTCGATGCGGTGATCGACGGCGCGGGCGCGTTCGCGGCGGGGGAATGGGCGCCGCTCGACCGGTTGGGCGACACGGTCGGGGCGACATGGACGCAGGACGGCGTGGTGATGCCCGATGGCTATCGCGCGGCATATCGGGCCTATGTCGAGGGCGGCTGGGGCACGATCGGATCGCCGGAGGCCTTTGGCGGACAGGGGCTGCCGATCAGTCTGGCGACCGCCGTGCTCGAAACGCTGGGCACCGCCAATATGGGCTTTGCGCTGTGCCCCACGCTCAATGTCGGCGCGATCGAGGCGCTGGTGCATCACGGCACCCCGGCGCAGCAGGCGGCATATCTGCCGCACCTCGCCAGCGGCGCGTGGACCGGGACGATGAACCTGACCGAACCGCAGGCGGGCAGCGATGTCGGCGCGCTCAAGACCAGGGCGGTGCCGCGCGGCGATGGCAGCTGGTCGATCAGCGGGACGAAGATCTTCATCAGCTTTGGCGACCATGACCTTGCCGAAAATATCGTCCATCTGGTGCTCGCCCGCACGCCCGATGCGCCGCCCGGCACGCGCGGCATCTCGCTGTTCCTGGTCCCCAAATACCGGCTCGACGCCGATGGCAATCCCGGCGCGTTCAATGACGTGCGTGTGGTGTCGATCGAGCACAAGATGGGCCTGCACGCCTCGCCCACCTGCGTCCTGTCGTTCGGCGACAATGGCGATTGTATCGGCGAGCTGATCGGCGAGGAGATGGGCGGCATCCGCGCGATGTTCACGATGATGAACAATGCGCGGCTCAATGTCGGGCTGCAGGGGGTGCAGGTGGCCGAGCGCGCGACGCAGCGCGCCGTCGCCTATGCCCGCGATCGCATCCAGTCCGCCCGCGCGGGCAGCCCCAGCCGCGACAGCGTGGCGATCATCGAACATCCCGATGTCCGCCGCATGGTGATGCGAATGAAGGCGCAGACGATGGCGGCGCGGGCGCTGTGCTATTATGCCTTTGGCCAGCTCGACCGCGCCAATGGCGGCGATGCGGCGGCGGGCGCGCGGCTCGATCTGCTGACCCCGCTCGCCAAGGCGCATGGCACCGACCTTGGCAATGAGGTGGCGAGCCTGGGCGTGCAGGTCCATGGCGGCATGGGCTATATCGAGGAGACCGGCGCCGCCCAGCATTTCCGCGATGCGCGCATCACGCCGATCTATGAAGGAACCAACGGCATCCAGGCCGCCGACCTGGTCGGGCGCAAGCTGACCGGCGACGATGGCGCGGCGCTGTTCGCGCTGATCACCGATATGCGGCGCGAGGCGCGGCATGACGCGCTGATCGCGCTGATCGCGGCGTGTGAGGGGGTTGGCCGCTATATGCTGGCGGCCGACACCGACGACCGGCTGGCGGGCAGCTATCCGTTCCTGACGATGCTGTCGGTCGCGGTCTGTGGCTGGCTGATGGAAAAACAGGCGCGGATCGCTGAGCAGAGCGCGGGCGATCCCGCGTTTCGCGCGATCAAACGGGCCGGTGCCGACTTCTACCTCGACCGTATCGTGCCCGAGGCGCTGGGGCTGAACGCCGCCGCGACCGCTGGCGCCGGGCCGCTCTATGCCGTCGATGCGGAAGCCTTCGCCGCCTGACCCGTGTTCGGTTACGCGCGGGGATAACAAAAAGCCCGCCGGGTCAGCGACCGGGCGGGCTTTGAAATGGTGGGCGCGGCAAGGATTGAACTTGCGACCCCTGCGATGTCAACACAGTGCTCTACCACTGAGCTACGCGCCCGTTGGCCTGACGGCCGAATCTCGGGAAGCGGCGCTTTAGCTGGGGCGGTTGCCCCTTGCAAGCCTCGGCGTTTT
>CADEEK010000019.1 GCA_902826325.1 uncultured Sphingomonadales bacterium | reverse complement strand
CTGGTGATGGACGAGCAGCTCGATGCCTCTCAGCGTCGCGAGCGCCGCGCGGTGCCGGCAAGCACGGATTTGAGCTGATCGAGGGGGGAGTCGGCGGGCATTACCAGAGCGTCTCGCATCCAAAGGCGGCAAGTTGCGCGTCACAAGTCACCACCGCCATGCCCTCGGTCATCGCCTGGGCGGCAATCATCCGGTCGAACGGATCGCGATGGGCCAGCGGCAACAGACCGGCGGCGCGGGCGTGATCGAAGCGCAGATCCAGTTGGACGAAGCCGTCCGCCGCGCAAGCCTCGCCAAATTGCGACAGCAGCTCGATCATCGTCGGGAGGCGGGCAGTGGCGATTTTCAGGGCGATCTCATAGCTCGCAACCGCCGGAACGAACGTGTCGATTTCCGGATCGGCGATGGCCAGGCGCGCGCGTTCGGAAAGGCGCGAATCCGCCAGCCACCACCAGATCAGCGCATGCGTGTCGAGCAGCAGGCGCAACGCTCAAAGCGCCTTGTTCTCGAATGCGTCGAGTTCTTCATCGGTAAAGGTCGGCGCGAACCAGATGTCACTCGGCACGTCCTTGCGCAGATGCTTGAACCGTCCGGGCTGGCGGTGCGGCGCCGGGGCGGGCTCGAACGCGACGAGTTTCGCATAAGGCTTGCCGGCCTTGGACAGGATGATCTCCTCGCCCGCATGCGCGCGATCGATCAGCTTCGAAAGCTGGGTCTTGGCATCGTGAACGTTGAACGTCTTTGGCGGATCAGCCTCGCCCATCGAGCCCTCCGAATATGGACTTAGCCAAGTTAGCTTAGTCCATTTTGTGTTTCAAGCCTTGCCCACCACGCTTTCGGGCAGGTCCTTGCCGAACACGCGCTGATAATATTCGGCGACCAGCGGCCGTTCCGCCTCGTCGCATTTGTTGAGGAAGGACAGGCGGAAGGCAAAGCCGACATCCTTGAAGATTTCGGCATTCTGCGCCCAGGTGATGACGGTGCGCGGCGACATCACCGTCGAAATGTCCCCGGCGATGAAACCGGCGCGGCTGAGTTCGGCGACGCGGACCATGTTTTCGACCAGTTCCTTGCCGCCCTGCTTGTCGTAATCGCCGCTCTTGGCCAGCACGATCTGCGCCTCGGTCGCGGCGGGCAGATAGTTGAGCGTGACGACGATGTTCCACCGGTCCATCTGGCCCTGGTTGATCTGCTGCGTGCCGTGATACAGCCCGCTGGTATCGCCCAGGCCCACCGTGTTGGCGGTGGCGAACAGGCGGAACCAGGGGTTCGGGCGGATCACGCGGTTCTGGTCGAGCAGCGTCAGCTTGCCCTCCGTCTCCAGCACGCGCTGGATGACGAACATGACGTCGGGACGGCCCGCATCATATTCGTCGAACACCAGCGCGGTCGGCGTCTGCAGCGCCCAGGGCAGCAGCCCTTCGCGAAACTCCGTCACCTGCTGCCCGTCCTTGAGCACGATCGCATCGCGGCCGATCAGGTCGATGCGGCTGATATGCGCGTCCAGGTTGATGCGGATGCACGGCCAGTTGAGCCGCGCGGCGACCTGTTCGATGTGCGACGACTTGCCGGTACCGTGATAGCCCTGGATCATCACCCGGCGGTTGTGCGCGAACCCGGCCAGCACCGCGAGCGTCGTGTCGGGGTCGAACACATAAGCGGGGTCGAGATCGGGCACCCGTTCGTCCGCCTCGCTGAATGCGGGACATTCCATATCGACATCGATGCCGAACAACTCGCGCACGCTGACGCTCTTGTCCGGTGCGGCAAGCAGCGTGGTTTCCCGGCTGTCGGGCTGGATGTTGGGAATGTCGTTCATATCATGCCTTCGCGTGGTCGAGCGGCGTCCTAACGCTTGTGCGGGTGCGAAGTCGAGATGCTTAGTTTTCCGCATCCCATTTGGGCGGAAGGGGGAAGCGGGTGACGAACGCCTCGGCCAGCGCGCGCTCGCCCGTGATCCGCAACAGCCCAGCGGCTTCCAGGTCGGCCATCGCGCCGCCATAGACGGCAGCGGCGATCGCCGTCGGCGGGCCGGCAAAAACGACCTGCGCCGCCGTAAGCGGGCCGCGATGCAGGTCGATCCCGTCGCGATTGTAGCGCCCGACAAAGGTGTCGCCGTCCATGTCGAAACCGATCGTGAAATCGAGGTCGCCGACCGTTACCGGATCGTGCATCGTGCGCAGTGACATCATCGCCGAGGCGGCGGACAGGGGCAATGTCGGATCATGGTCGGGCGAGCGCACCGCCCATTTGCCGAGCAGCTGGATCGGCCGTTCGGCCTCATAGCCCCAGGGGGTCAGTTCATAGACCGGGGCATTGGCGGGTGGCGGCAGCCGGTATTTGGTCAGGATGCCGGTTTCTTCCAGCCCTTCGAGCCGCTGGGTCAACACATTGGCGCTCAAACCGGGCAGCGCGGCGCGAATTTCGCCAAAACGGCGCGGCCCGAACATCAATTCGCGAACCACCATCAACGCCCAGCGTTCTCCCACCAGTTCGAGTGCGAGCGCGGTGCCGCAGGCATCGTCATACCAGCGACGACGCGGCTGCCGCGTCTTGATCGGTCTGGTTTTCCGGTTTGGAGTCATTTTTTGTAACTTCACAGTTGCTTTTAATAACCGATCCGCGCATCAACATCAAGCAAGCGATTCGCCGATGGCGGTCGACCGCCAATGGAGACGATGATGGCGAAGATGATTTTCGTGAACCTGCCGGTCCGCGACGTGGTGGCGTCGACCGCCTTTTACGAGGCGCTGGGGTTCGTGAAAGACCCGCGGTTCAGCAATGAATCGGCAAGCGCGATGCAGTGGTCGGACGAGATCGTCGTCATGATCCTCGCCCATGACTTCTACAAGACCTTCATCCCGCACAAAACAATCGCCGATTCGCAGGCAAACAGTGAGGCGCTGATCTGCCTGTCGTTCGACAGCCGTGCGGGCGTCGACGCGATCACCGAACAGGCCGCCGCAGCGGGCGGGCGGATCGATTTCCGGGAGAAGCAGGACATGGGCTTCATGTATGGCCGCTGTTTCGAGGATCTCGACGGCCATATCTTCGAGCCGATGTATATGGATGTCGAAGCGGCGCTGGCCGCCTTTGCCCAGGGCGAACCCGCCTGAACTTGACCGACAGGAGAGCTGCGATGACCCGCATGACAACCTGCATCTGGTGCAACCATACCGCCGAGGAACAGGCGGCGTTCTACACCGCGCTGATCCCCGACAGCCGCATCGTCCGCGTCGAGCGCGCGCCGATCGACACGCCCTCGCAACAGGCGGGCGAGGTGATCCTGGCGGTGATCGAGCTGGCGGGGCATCAATATCTGTTGCTCAACGGCGGGCCGATGTTCCCGCAGACCGAAGCGGTCAGCTTCGTCATCCACACGTCCGATCAGGCCGAAACCGACCGGTTATGGGATGCGATCACCGCCGATGGCGGCGCCGAAAGCCAGTGCGGCTGGTGCAAGGACAAATGGGGCGTCAACTGGCAGGTCACGCCCGACCGGCTGATGCAGCTGGTGTGGGACAATCCCGACCAGGCGGCGGCATCGCGCGCGATGCAGGCGATGATGCCGATGCGCAAGATCGACATCGCGGCGATCGAGGCCGCCGCCGCTGACACCGCCGCCACCGCCTGAACCGCACCGACCGGAGAGCGATGATGACCGTAGAGATTACCGGCCTCAATTGGGTGCCCGATTTCGCCCGGGGGTTCGTCCGCGACCTGCGCGTGCGCTGGGCGTGCCTGGAAATCGACCAGCCCTATGCGATGCGGCTGATGCACCCGCTTGAAAAGCCCGATGCCTATTTCGCCGAACAGCCCTGGGGCCAGGTGCCCGCATTGGTCGATGGCGATGTGCACATGTTCGAAAGCGGCGCGATCCTGATCCATCTGGGCGAGCGCGACGAACGGCTGTTGTCGCGCGATTCCAAGGCGCGGGCCGCGACGCTCAGCTGGCTGTTCGCCGCCTATAGCAGCGTGGAGCCGACGATGCTCGAACTCGGCAATATCGAAATCTTCGCCGCTGGCGAGGAATGGGCGAAGTTGCGGCGCCCGTCGCTGATGGAATGGGCGGGGCAACGGCTCGACCGGCTGTCGGCGGCGATCGACGGCAGGGAATGGCTGGCGGGCCGTTTCAGCATCGCCGACATCGCGATGACCAGCGTGCTGCGACAGGGGGTGGCCAGCGGGCTGATCGACGAACGCCCGGTGCTGGCCGATTATCTCAGCCGCGCGATCGACCGCCCCGCATTCAAGGCGGCGCTGGCCGCCCAGCTCGCCGATTTCCAGCCCGAACTCGCCCCCGCTTGACCCCCCGATCAGGAGAGAGACCATGACCTATGTCGAAGGATTTCTGACCCCCGTCCCGACCGCCAACAAGGACGTCTATCGCAAGCATGCGCATGAGGCGATCGCGCTGTTCCAGGGCCTTGGCGCGACGCGCTTCGTCGAAACCTGGGGCGACGATGTGCCCGATGGCAAGATCAACGACCTCAAACAGTCGGTCGCGCTCAAGGACGACGAAACGGTGTTGTTCAGCTGGCTCGAATATCCCGACAAGGCGACGCGCGATGCCGCCAACGAAAAAATGATGAACGACCCCAAGGCCGCCGAAAAGATGAAGGATATGCCGTTCGATGGCAGCCGGATGATCTTTGCCGGGTTCGATGTGATGGTGGACACCGGCACCGCCGCCGCGCCCGGCTATGTCGATGGCTATGTGCTGCCGGTCCCCGCCGCCAATCGCGACGCCTATGCGAAAATGGCAACCGACATGACGACGATGTTCGAGGAATTCGGCGCGCTGCGCGTTGTCGAAGCCTGGGGCGCCGACACGCCGGACGGCAAGGTGACGGACTATAACCGCGCGACCCATAAACAGGCCGACGAATGCGTCGTCTACAGCTGGATCGAATGGCCCGACAAGGCGACGCGCGACGCCGGCTGGGCCAAGATGATGGCGGATGAGCGGATGAAGCCCAAGGAGGGGCAGACCCCGCCGTTCGACGGCAAGCGGATGATGTGGGGCGGGTTCGAACCCATTCTCGACACCGCCCGCGCGTAACGCGCCGCGCCCGATCGCCGATCTTCTTGCCGGAGACGAATGATGACCAACCCGCATGGCAGCTGGATCTGGTATGAATTGCTGACCAGCGATGCCGATGCCGCGCTCGATTTCTACACGCAGCTGGTCGGCTGGACGCCCAGCAAGTTCGAAGGCGCGCCGTCCGATTACACCATTCTCAATGCCGGGGACGACGGCATTGGCGGGGTGATGCCCAATCCGATGCCGACCGGGTCGATCTGGCTCGGCTATGTCGGCGTCGACGATGTCGATGCGAGCGTGGCGCAGATGGAGCGGCTGGGCGCCACCGTGCATATGCCCGCGACGACGATGGAGGGTGTGGGCCGGATGGCGATGCTGGCCGATCCGCAGGGCGCGATGCTGTATGTGATGCGCGGGTCCAGCCCGGAATCCAGCAACGCCTTTGGCCGGACGGCGATGGGCAAGGTCAGCTGGAACGAGTTGCAGACGGGCGACGATGCCGCCGCGCTCGATTTCTATGGCGAGGTGTTCGGCTGGCAACCGGACGGCGCGATGCCGATGCCATGGGGCAATTACAGCTTTCTGCGCGTGCCCGCGGACGAGCTGGCCTTTGGCGCGGTGATGCCGCGTGAAAAACCGGATCAGCCGATCGGCTGGACCTTTTACTTCCGTGTGTCCGATATCAAGGCGGCGCATGCGAAGGTGAAGGAACTGGGCGGCACCACGCTCAGCGATCCGATGGAGGTGCCGGGCGGCGACCACGCCTTTCACGCGGTCGATCCGCAGGGGGCAAGCTTTGGCCTGGTGGCTCCCGGATGAGCGCTGACCTTCAGCTTTATGCCCACCCCTTTTCTTCCTATTGCTGGAAGGCGCTGATCGCACTCTATGAGCATGATCTGCCGTTCACGCTGCGCCTCGTCGCGCCGGACGAGCCGGAAAACAGCGCGCAATGGGCGGCGCTATGGCCGTTCAAACGCTTTCCGCTGCTGGTCGCGGGCGGGCGGACGATCGGCGAATCGAGCATCATCGTCGAATATGTCGACCGGCTATCCGGGGCACCGCGCCTGATTCCGGCCGATCCCGACGTCGCGCTCGATGTGCGCATGCTCGACCGGGTGTTCGACAATTTCGTGATGAACCCCACCGTGCGGCTGGTATTCAACGCGGTCCGTGCCGCCGACCAGCGCGATCCGCTGGCCGACGCAGAGGTAAGGCCCCTGCTCGACACCGGCTATGCGTGGCTCGACGCGCATATGGCGGGGCGCGAATGGGCCGCTGGCGACGATTTCACCCTGGCCGATGTCGCCGCCGCACCTGCCTTGTTCTACAGCGACTGGGTCCATCCGATCGCCGACCAGTTCGCCAATCTGCGTGCCTATCGCGCCCGGCTGCTGGCGCGCCCGTCGGTGGCGCGGGCGGTCGATGGCGGGCGGCCCTATCGCCATTTCTTCCCGCTCGGCGCGCCCGACCGGGATTGATCGGCGCAACGCAATGTCACACGCAGCGATCAGGCGAAAGCGCGCCATATGACCCGGCAGATCATCGGCGGCGCCTTCGTCTCGCTCGATGGCGTGATCCAGGCGCCGGGTGCCCCGCATGAGGATGAAACCGGCGGCTTCGCCCAGGGCGGCTGGCTGGTTGCCCATGCCGATGCGGCGCTGGGCAATCAGATCGAAACGATCTTCGCGCCGCCGTTCGATTTGTTGCTCGGCCGAAAGACCTATGAGATTTTCGCGGCACACTGGCCCTATTATCCCGATGACGATCCGATCGCCGCGGCGTTCCGGCGATGCCGCAAATATGTGCTGACGACATCGGACATGGCGCTGGAATGGGAAGGGAGCGAACGGCTCGCCGATCTCGACGCACTCGCGCAATTGCGCGCGGGCGAGGGGCCGAAGCTGGTGATTCAGGGCAGCGCGAGCCTTTACCCCCAGCTGTTGCAGCGCGGCCTGCTCGACCGGCTGGTGACGATGACCGCGCCGCTGGTGCTCGGCACCGGCAAAAGGCTGTTCGGCGATGGCACCCCGGCGCGGGCGTTCCGGCTGATCGAACATCGCACGGGTGCGTCGGGTATGGCGATGGCGACCTATGAACCGGCGGGGCCGGTGGAAACCGGCAGCTTCGCGACGCAGGCGCCGTCGGACGCCGAACTGGCGCGGCGAGAACGCTGGAAGACGGCGGGCTGACTATTCGGGTTACGACATTGGCCCGCGCGCCCGCGCCATCTTTCCGAACCAATATTTTGTGCGGCTAAGCGCCGCCGACATCGACGATCACGGCACCAGCACCGTGTCCACCGGCCCGGGCGCCAAAGCGGGATAATCCAGCGTATAGTGCAGCCCCCGGCTTTCCTTGCGGCGCAGCGCCGACTTGACGATCAGTTCGGCCGACTGGAGCAGGTTGCGCAGCTCGATCAGGTCCGGGGTGACGCGGAAATGGCCGTAATAATCGGCGACCTCCTCGTTCATCATCTTGATGCGGTGGGCGGCGCGTTCCAGCCGTTTGGTGGTCCGCACGATGCCGACATAATTCCACATGAAGCGGCGGATTTCGGTCCAGTTCTGCTTGATCACCACCTCTTCGTCGGAATCGGTGACGCGGCTTTCGTCCCAGGGGCGGATCGCGGGCGGCGGGGGCAGCGCGTCCCAGTTCGCCGCGATATGCCGCGCCGCCGCCTCGCCGAACACGAAACATTCGAGCAGCGAGTTCGACGCAAGCCGGTTGGCGCCGTGCAGCCCGCTCTGCGTGCATTCGCCCGCCGCATACAGGCCGGGCAGGTCGGTGCGCCCGTCGCGATCGACGACGATCCCGCCACAGGTATAATGCTGCGCCGGCACGACCGGGATCGGATCGGTCGTCATGTCGATGCCAAGGCCGATCAGCTTGTCATGGATGTTGGGGAAATGCCCGCGCACGAAATCGGGCGGCATGTGGCTGATGTCGAGATGGACGAAGTCCAGCCCGTCGCGCTTGATTTCCGCATCGATCGCGCGGGCGACGATGTCGCGCGGCGCCAGTTCCAGCCGATCGTCATAATCGGGCATGAAGCGCATGCCGCTGACCGGGTTGATCAGCCGCCCGCCCTCGCCCCGCACCGCTTCGGTAATCAGGAAGTTCTTGACCTCCAGATTATACAGGCAGGTCGGGTG
Source organism: uncultured Sphingomonadales bacterium (assembly GCA_902826325.1). Classification (GTDB taxonomy): domain Bacteria; phylum Pseudomonadota; class Alphaproteobacteria; order Sphingomonadales; family Sphingomonadaceae; genus Sphingomonas. The sequence goes on along the minus strand of CADEEK010000019.1, from coordinate 13,534 downwards.
GAACTGCATGAATTCCATGTTCGACACGCGGCATCCCGCGCGCCACGCCATCGCGATGCCGTCGCCCGTCGCGCCGCGCGGTGCGGTCGAGAACAGATAGGTCCGCCCCGCCCCGCCGGTCGCCAGCACGGTTGCGCGGGCGGTGAAATGTTCGACCCGCCCGCTGGTGCGGCTGACCGCATAGACGCCCCAGACATGGCCCGCGCCCGAATAGCGTTCCTCGTGCCGGCTGGTCGCCAGGTCGATCGCCACCATGTCGGGGACCAGCGTGATGTTGGGGTGGGCGCTCGCCGCGCGGATCAGCGCCTGTTGCACCGCCCAGCCGGTCGCGTCGTCGACATGGACGATGCGGCGATGGCTGTGCCCGCCCTCGCGCGTCAGGTGCAGCGAATTGCCGTCCTGGTTGAACGGCACGCCAAGTTCGGCCAGCCGCGCGATCGCGTCGGGGGCGTTTTCGACCACGAATTCGACGATCGCGCGGTCGTTCAGGCCCGCGCCCGCCACCATCGTATCCTCGATATGGCTTTCGAACGTGTCGCCGGGTTCCAGCACGGCGGCGATCCCGCCCTGCGCCCAGGCGGTCGACCCGTCATCCAGCGCGCCCTTGGCCAGCACCGTCACCTGGAACCGGTCGGCCAGGTTCAGCGCCGCGGTCAGCCCCGCCGCGCCCGAACCGATGATAAGGACATCCGATTGCCGGGGCCCGTTCGTCATTGCCGCTCCATGTTCCTGCCCGCCGCGACGGGGGCGCCGCTATGCGCCAAAATCGGGGGAATGCAAAACATGCGCGCGCGGCGCAACGATTTGGCGCGGGCCATCGGCTTTTCATCAACATCCCCCGCACAAGCTGTTATCGCATCGGCGTCAACGAATCGCTGGAGCAGGCGCGATGAAGCGGATCATCCTTGCGGCACTCGCCGCGCTCAGCCTGGCTGGATGCGCCCAGCACCGGGCCGCGGCACCCGCCGCGCCGATCACCGTCAAGATCATCGCCTTCAACGATTTCCACGGCAATCTCGAACCGCCGACGCGACCGATCGAACAGAAGATCGCCGACGGTTCGACGGTCGAGGTGCCGGCGGGGGGCGCCGCCTATTTCGCGACGGCGGTCAAAACGCTGAAGTCACAAGCGCCGTTCAGCACCGTGGTTGCCGCGGGCGACCTGACCAGCGCCAGCCCGCTGATCTCCTCGCTGTTCCTCGACGAGCCGACGGTGACGGCGATGAACCTGATCGGGCTGGAGATCAACGCGGCGGGCAATCACGAATTCGACCGCGGCGTGGATGAGCTCAAACGCCTGCAAAGCGGCGGCTGCGCCAAGCTGACCCGGACGCAGCCATGCCAGATCGAACCGTTCAAGGGCGCGGCCTATGCGTATCTCGCGGGCAACACCCTCAACGCCGGGGGCGACAGCCTGTTGCCCGGCACCGCGATCAAACATTATGGCACCGGCGCGAACCGGATCACGATCGGCTTTATCGGCCTGACGACGCGGATGACCGGCAGTTTCGTCGATCCCGTGGGGATCCGGGGCGTGCGCTTTGCCGACGAGGCGCAAACCGCCAACCGGCTGGTCCCGGCGCTGAAGGCACAGGGCGCGGATGCGATCGTGGTGCTGATCCATGAGGGCGGCTACACCACCAGCAGGACGCAGGGCGACAAGTGCGAGGGGCTGTCGGGACCGATCATCGACATCGTCAACCGGCTCGACCCCGCGATCGACCTGGTCGTGTCCGGCCACACCCATCGCGCCTATATCTGCGATTTCGCCGCACGCGATCCGGCGCGCCCGACATTGTTGACCAGCGCGGGCAATGCCGGGGTGATGCTGACCGATATCGACCTGCGTTTCGATCCCGTCACCCATCGCCTGATCGGAAGAGAGGCGCGGCAGGTGATCGTGCAGGGCGATGGCGTGGCAGCACCCGTGCAGGCATTGCCGCGCTTTGCCGCCGACCCGGCGGTCGCCGCGCATGTCGCCCGCTATGCCGCCGAGGCGCTGCCACGCGCGCGCCGCGTGGTCGGCCGCGCATCCGGCCCGATCCCGCGCGACGAGGACAGCGAGATGCGCGAATCGCCGCTCGGCCTGCTGATCGCCGATGCCCAGCTTGCCGCGACCCGCAAGGACGGCGCGCAGATCGCGCTGATGAACCCCGGCGGCGTGCGCGCGTCGATCTTTCCGGCGGCGGACAGCACGGTCAATTTCGGCGACCTTTTCACCTCCCAGCCCTTCGGCAACAATCTGCAGGTCAAATCGATGACGGGGGCGCAGTTGCTCGCCATCCTCGAACAGCAATTCACCGTGCCGGAGGCGCCACAGATGCTGTTCGTATCGGGCATGAGCTATCGTTTCGACCGGTCGCGCGCGGCGGGCCAGCGGATCATCGCGCCGATGGTGGCGGGCCAGCCGCTCGATCGCGCGGCAACCTATCGCGTGACGGTCAACAGCTTCCTCGGCGGTGGCGGCGACGGTTTCACGACGCTTGCCGATGCGGCGACCGTGGCGGGCGGGATGCTCGATCTCGACGCGCTGGAAGCATGGTTCGCGCGTGGCGACGTGGTGACGCCACCGGCGCTGGGTCGTGTCATCAACCTGACGCCGGGGGATTAGCGGTTCAGTCGGGTCTGGCGCCGGACGATCCGCCTAGCCGCGCACGTCCTTCGCGATCGCATCGAGCAATCCGTTGACGAAGCCCTTTTCGCGCCGGTCGTAAAAGGCGTCGGTGACGTCGAGATATTCGCTGATCGCCGCACCCGTCGGCACATCGGCGCGCGCGATCAGTTCATAGGTGCCCGCGCGCAGGATCTGCCGCATCGGCCGGTCGAGCCGGTCGAGGCTCCAGTCCGCCGACAGTTTCGCCGCGATCAGTGCGTCGATCTCGTCGCGCCGCGCATCGACGCCCTTGACGATATCGTCGAAAAAGGTCGCGTCGGCGTCGATATATTCGGCATCCTCGATCGTTGCGCCCAGGCGATGCTGATGAAATTCGGTCAGCAGCCGGGCGAGCGGCGTCTGCTCCATCTCCTGCTGATAGAGCGCCTGCACGGCGGCAAGCCGCGCGGCGGCGCGGGCCTTTGATCGGGATTTGGCGGTATTGCTGGGCATATTCCAGAGTCCTTAGCTTCCCTGACGCGCCTGCGAAAGCAGGCGCGCAGAGCAACGGAGCGAATGAGTTGCGATCCTGGGCTCCTGCTTTCGCAGGAGCACTATGAAAGGCGCACCGCGACCGAGCGGGCATGCGCCGGCAAGCCCTCGGCCTGCGCCAGCGCCACCGCCGCCGGGCCGATTGCGGCAAGCCCCGCCTCATCGAGCGCGAGGAAGCTGGTGCGCTTCATGAAATCCAGCACCGACAGGCCGCTGGCAAAGCGCGCGCGGCGACCGGTGGGCAGGACGTGGTTCGGCCCCGCGACATAATCGCCGATCGCTTCGGGCGTCATCCGGCCAAGGAACACCGACCCGGCATGACGGACACGGGCGAACAGCGCGTCGGGATCGTCCACCGCCAGCTCCAGATGTTCGGGCGCAAGGCGGTTGGCCAGCGGAATCGCCTCGTCGAGCGTCGCGGTCAGGATGATCGCGCCATTGGCGTCCCAGCTTTGCCGCGCGGTATCGCGCGTCGCCAATTCGCCGATCTGGCGATCCACCGCCTGTGCCACCCGATCGGCGAAACCGGCGTCGTCGGTCAGCAGGATCGACTGGCTGGTCGGATCATGTTCGGACTGGCTGAGCAGATCGGCGGCGATCCATTCGGGATCGTTCCGGCCATCGGCGATCACCACGATCTCGCTCGGCCCCGCGACCATGTCGATGCCGACCACGCCGTAAAGCTGCCGCTTGGCTTCGGCGACCCAGGCATTGCCGGGGCCGGTGACGACGTCGACCGCCGCGATCCGTCCGGTGCCATAAGCGAGCGCGGCGATCGCCTGTGCCCCGCCGATGCGCCAGATTTCGTCCACCCCGGCGATGTGCGCGGCGGCGAGCACCAGCGGGTTGACCTGTCCGTCCGGCGTCGGCGTCACCATCACCAGCCGGTCGACGCCCGCGACCCTGGCCGGAATGGCGTTCATCAGCACCGAACTGGGATAGGCCGCCCGGCCGCCGGGCACATAGATGCCCGCCGCCTCCACCGCCTGCCACCGCGCGCCGGTGCGCACGCCGACGGCATCGGTCGTGTCGCTGTCGGCGGGTTTCTGCTTTTCGTGATAGGCGGCGATCCGCGTCGCGGCGAGTTCGAGCGCGGCGCGAAGATCGCCGTCGAGCGCGTCGAACGCGGCGATGCAATCGGCCTTTTCGATCCGCCAGCCGGTTTCATTGAGGTCGTGCCGGTCGAACTTGCGGGTAAAGGCGTGCAGCGCGGCATCGCCCTCGTCCCGCACGCTGGCAATGATCGTGCGCACGTCGCGCGCGACATCGGCATCGGCCTCGCGCCGCGCATCGACCAGATCGCGGAACGCGGCGGCAAAGCCGGGATCGCCGGTGGACAGGCGGATCATGCCGCCCGCGCCCCGACCACCTGGCGGAACGCATCGACCAGCGGCACGATCTGCGCCCGCGTCTTGAACGCCGCGCGATTGGCGATCAGCCGCGACGTGACCTGCGAAATCACCTCGACCTCGACCAGCCCGTTTTCCTTGAGCGTGCGCCCCGACGACACCAGGTCGACGATGCGCGGCGCCAGACCGAGCAGCGGCGCCAGCTCCATCGCACCGTTGAGCTTGATACATTCGGCCTGCACCCCGCGCGCGGCGAAATGGCGGCGGGTGATCGCCGGATATTTGGTCGCGACGCGCACATGGCTCCACCCGCGCGGATCGTCGCCGGTGGCGAGCGATGCCGGTTCGGCGACCGACAGGCGGCAATGGCCGATGCCAAGATCGACCGGCGCATATAGTTCCGAATAGTCGAACTCATCGAGCACGTCGGAGCCGACAATGCCCAGCTGTGCCGCGCCATGCGCGACGAATGTCGCGACGTCGAACGCGCGCACCCGGATCAGGTCGATGTCCGCCCGGTTGGTCGAAAAGCGCAGCGCGCGGCTGCCCTCATCCGAAAAGGCCGGTTCGGGCACGATTCCGGCCGCCGCCAGCAATGGCAGCGCCTCTTCGAGGATGCGTCCCTTCGGAACGGCCAGGATGATCGGATCGGGCATAGACGCGCGCCTTTACTTGGGGGGACGGCCATGCGCAACAAGCGGACGGAGGCGAACATGACCGACTTGATGATCCAACGCGATGTGCGCGCGGCGTTCGCCAACCAGATCGACTATTGCCGCGCCAACGATGCGCCGATCACCGCGCGCATCATTGCGGCGGTGCTGGCGGGTCTGGCGGGTCCCGGCGCCTTTCTGTCCGCCGTGCGCAACTGGCCAGGTTTGCCGGTCGCCGATGCGCTGGCGCTGCGCTGTGCCGCCGGGCTGCATGCGCTGCATCTGGCTGGGGCCGAACCGCAACTGGCGCCGCTTTATGCGGGCGATCCGGCGGCGATGGCCGATGCCGACGCGCTGGTCGCGGATGCCATCGCGCGGCATGAAATTGCGCTGATGCCCTGGCTCGACAGCCCGCCCCAGACCAATGAGGCGGGGCGCAGCTGGGCCTATATCGCGGCGATGCGGTGGCTCGCCGGTCGCGGGCTGCCCGACCGGTTCGCGGGATTGGAGATCGGGTCGAGCGCTGGCATCAACCTGATGATCGATCGTTATCGCTATGACCTGGGCGGCGTGACGAGCGGGCCGGACGATGCCGCGATGGAACTGCGCCCCGATTGGCGCGGTCAACCGCCGCCGCAGGCGAATGTCACCATCGCATCGCTGCGCGGATGCGATATCGCGCCGATCGACCTGACCGATCCTGCGGCGGTGCTGCGTCTCAAAGCCTATGTCTGGCCCGAACATCGCGAGCGGTTCGCGCGGCTCGATGCTGCCGCAGCGGCGGCGCGCGAACGGCGGCCCGATCTGGTCCGCGCCGATGCCGATGCCTTTGTCGCGGCGGCGCTGGCCGAACCCCAACGATCCGGCACGACGCGCGTGTTGATGCATTCGATCGTCTGGCAATATCTGGGCGCCGAACGACAGGCACGGATCAGCGCCGCGATGGCCGCCGCCGCCGCCGCACGGGCATCCGCCGGGCGACCGCTCGCCTGGATTGCGCTTGAGACCAATCGGGATACGTTCCGGCACGAACTGATCGTCCGCCAATGGCCCGGCGATGGCGAGCCGCACCGGCTTGGCCACGCCCATGCCCATGGCGCCTGGGTGGCGTGGCACGCATGAAAACGACCAATTATCGCGATACGCTGGTCACGGTATCGCCCGATTGTCCGGTCGCTGTCGGCACGATCCCGGAAAAGCCGGGATCGGTGGCGGCGACCCAATATCGCTTGCTTGCGGACAGCGCCTATGTCCTGACCAGCGACGATCTGCTTCACGCATCTCATGTCGCACGCGGCGGCGACAAGGATCGGGACACGTTCTTCGCCAAGCCTCAGGCGTGCCTGCGCGCCTCGCCGCTGGTCAAGCAGTTCGGATGGGGCATCCATCACGACGGCGACGGTCGAATTGCGCTGATCGCCAGGGAAAGCGCCGATTACGCCAGGTTGCTTGCCGATCCGACGGTCGCGAAGACCCCGGGCATGCGCCGCAGCCGTTAGGACAGCCAATCCAGCATCGCACCCGTCACCGCCTCGGGCGCTTCCCACGGGACGAAATGCCCCGCATCGACCTCGACCACCTTGAGGTCGGGGACCAGCGCATCAAGCCCGACCAGCTGCACCGGCAGCAGCGCCTTGTCGCCCATGCCCCAGATCACCAGCACCGGCATAGCCAGCTTCGGAAACGGCGCGTCGAGAAACGCGGGCCGCTCCGGCGTCTCGTCCATCGCGGGCACGATGACCGCGCTCGCCCGATACCAGTTGAGCATCGCGGTGATCGCACCGGGTTGCCCCCATTCGTCCAGATAGGCGTCACGCTCGCCCGCCAGCAATGCGGGATCGGCATGGCGGGCAAAGCTGGTGTCGAAGAAATTGCCAAGCCCCATTGCCGCGACCTGATCGTCGAGCGCGGGGTTGCGAAAGGCGCGGATATACTGGCTGGCAGCGCGTTGTTGCATGTCGTCGAACAGTGATTTCTGAAAAACGAACGGATGCGGCGCGTTGACGATAATCAGCCGTTCGACCCGGTCGGGATGCTGAAGCGCGGCCATCCAGGCGATCGCCCCGCCCCAGTCATGACCGGCCAGGACGAACCGGTCCCTGCCGAAATGATCGGCGAGCGCGATCAGGTCGGCGACCGGCTTGTCGGGCGTATAATGTTCGACCCCCGCGGGCTTGGACGATCGGGCAAAGCCGCGCTGATCGGGCGCAATGACGAAATGGGTGCGGGCCAGCACCGGGATCTGGTGCCGCCAGGTGCGATGCGATTCGGGAAAGCCATGCAGCAGGATGATCGCGGGCGCCTGCGGATCGCCCGCCGTCGCCACGTCCAGCTCGACGCCGGTGGGCAGCGCGATCCGCGCCAGGTCGAAATCGGCCATATCCTCTCCTCGTCCGGCACCGCCGGGTTCGTTCTGCTATGGATAGCTCACCGTCTTGGGCACTTGCGGGATCGGGATCGATTCCTTGTCGTCCCCCGGCACGATCGGAAAGCGGCCCGCCTGCCAGTCCGCCTTGGCCTGTTCGATCCGGTCGCGGTCGGACGACACGAAGTTCCACCACACATGGCGCGGCGTCGCGAATGCCTCGCCCCCGCACAGCATCACCCGCCCGCCGCTGCGCGAGGACAGCGTGGCGGCAATTCCGGGCTTGAGGACGTAGAGCGTCTGCGGTTCAAGCGCCATGCCGTCCAGCGCCGCATCGCCCATGGCGAGATAGACGGCACGCTCATCGGCATCGGCATCGATCGGCACCGCGCCGTCGGTATCCAGCGCGATGTCGGCATAGATCGTCCCGGCATAGGTCGTGGTCGGCGCGGTCCTGCCCCATAGCGATCCCATGATGATGCGCGCCGTGGCCCCGCGCGATGCGATCACCGGCAGGTCGGCGGCGGCGACATGTTCGAACGCCGGGTCCATCTCTTCATGGCGTTCGGGCAGCGCCAGCCAGGTCTGGATGCCCGACAATTGCGGCCCCGCCGCCCGCTCGTCGGCGGGCGAACGCTCGCTGTGCACGATGCCGCTGCCCGCGGTCATCAGATTGACCGCACCCGGCGCGATCGTCGCAAAGGTGCCGAGCGAATCGCGATGGTCGATTGCGCCCGCGAACAGATAGGTGACGGTGGCAAGGTTGATATGCGGGTGCGGCCGCACATCGATCCCCGTCCCGGCGTCAAGCTGCGCCGGACCCATCTGGTCGAAGAAGATGAACGGCCCGACCATCGTGCGCGGCCGCGACGGCAGCGTGCGGTGCACCTTGAACCCGCCCAGGTCGTGCGTCGTCGGCGTGATCGTCTGAAGCAACAACTCATCGTCCATCGCATGCCTCCGTCAGCGCGAGCAGCGCGCGCAGATCCTGTGGGAAAACCGGTTCGTCATGCGCCGCCAGCTCGTCCGGGGTGAACCAGCGCCATTCGCGCATCACCCGCCGTTCGAGCGCCGTATGGCCGTGACAGGCGATGTCGGTGACGGACGTTGCGACGGCGAAATAGCGTTCGTCCGCCGTCACCTCGACCCCTTCGATCGTCGTGAAATCGACCTGCCGCCGCGCGACTTCGTCGCCGCAATCAAGGTTCAGCCCGGTTTCCTCGAACAGTTCGCGCCGCGCCGCGACGGGATAGCTCTCGCCCGGATCGAGCGCGCCGCCCGGCGTGCACCAGAAGGGCGGGCGATCGTCGGGGGTAAAGCGGAACAGCAACACTCGCCCCGCCGGATCGGTCAGCAGGATGCGCGCGGCGGGACGCGGCGTGCGTCCGCTCATCGCCCGCCCGGGGCGCTGGCGCGGATCGCCATCGCATGCACCCGATCGACCATGATGTCGCCCAGCGCGCGGTTGACCATGCGCTGCCGCTCCAGCCGCGATTTGCCGTCGAACGCCGCGCTTTCGATGATGACGGTGAAATGCGATTCGCCACTGCCATCATCGCCCATATGGCCGCGATGGCTGGCGCTGTCGTTGACCACCTCCAGCGCGGTGGGGGCAAGCGCGGCGGTCAGGCGGGCGGCGATTTCGGCGGCGACGGGGCCGGTGGCGGTATCGGTCATCCGCCCTATATAGACCGTTTTTTCGCGGAGTTTAGGTGGCGCGTCAGCCCGGAAAGGATCGTTCCAATGCCCGCTTCCACGGCCGCGTGGAGGCGCCCGGACGGCTGTGCGCCGAACCCGGTTGCGACCAGCCCGGCGAATTTCGCGCACCGTTCGGCCCCGGCAGGCAGGGCGACCGGCCCGGCCAATATCGCTGGCTGTGCCTCGATCATGTCCGCGCGTTCAACGCCAGCTACAACTTCTTCACGGGCATGAGTCCCGACGAAATCCATGAGGCGCAACGCCCCTTTGCCGGGTGGGAGCGCGAAACACGCGCGTTCAACGCGACCGGCGGCGCCGACCGCCCGCCGCGCTGGGCCGATTTTTCCGACCCGCTCGACGCGATCGGCGCGCGCTGGCGCGATGCCCGCCCCGCCGAGCGCGAGGATGGCAGGCCGCTGTCGGGCAAGGATCGCGAGGCGCTGCGCGAACTCTCGCTCGACACCGATGCCGATCGCACCGCGCTGCGCAAACGCTATTCGGAACTGGTGCGCAAATATCATCCCGACCGCAATGGCGGCGACCGCAGCCATGAAGCCGCCCTGCAACGGGTGATCGCGGCCTATCAGCATCTGAAAGCCGCGCCCGCATTCGCCTGACCGGGTTGTCGATGCCGGACGGCTCCCCGACCGGCTGCCCAATGTCAGGAGCAAGTGATGTAGAGATCGCTCACCGAACATTGCCCCTGCGCCGTCCAATCCCCATTCCGACGGGGTTGTGCCGCCAGCGCCACCGCCTCACCGCCCGCCGCGATGGCGATTTGTTCACGCTTTGCCGCCAGAATGACGTCGTTCGTCGCACCCGCGCGGATTTCCGCTTGAGCGTTGGCGTGGCGATACCCCATGATCAAAATGGGCAAGGGGCAGTATATCGTGTTGGCGATGCAGGCATTTACGGATCTTCAGCGGGCGATGACGCTGGCGGGGCTCGCCCCGCTGCTGCTCGTCGGCGCGGGTATCCATGGCCAGGAATTGCCCGAACGCTTCACCCCGCCCAGCTATCGCATCCCGGTGCCGCCCGCGCCCGCGCCGATGCCGGTCTTTCCCGCGCCCGCCGCGCTGACCGCGACGGTCGATGCGCTGGCCCGCGAATTTGGCGGCGTGGTCGGCATTTCGGTGCGCAGCCTCGACTGGGGGTGGCAGGTCGACGCCAACGCCACCCGCCGCATGCCACAGCAAAGCGTCAGCAAGCTGTGGGTGGCGATGACCGTGCTCGACGCGCGCGATCGCGGCCGGTTGACGCTGGACGATGAAGTCACGCTGACGCGCGAGAATCTGACCGTGTTTCACCAGCCGATCGCGACATTGGTGGTGCGCGACGGCGTCTATCGCACCACGGTGCGCGAATTGCTGCTGCGCGCGATGCAGCATAGCGACAATACCGCCAACGACCGGCTGCTGAACCTGGTCGGCGGGCCGCAGGCGGTGCGCGCCTTCATCCGCGACAAGGGGCTGGGCGACATCCGCTTCGGCCCCGGTGAGCGGTTGTTGCAGGCGGGCACGGCGGGGCTGGACTGGAAATCCGAATATTCGATGGGACGCGCGTTTCAACAGGCCCGCGCGCAACTGCCGCCTGCGGTGCGCCGCGCCGCGTTCGACGCCTATGTCGCCGATCCGGTCGATGGCGCCGCACCCGCCGCGATCGCGCTGGCGCTGGCGCGGCTCAAGGCAGGCGAAGTGCTCGCGCCTTCCTCGGCACGCTGGCTGATGACGGTGATGGAAGCATCGCGCACCGGCAAGATGCGCCTGCGCGGCGCGGTCCCGGCGGACTGGAGCTTCGGGCACAAGACCGGCACCGGACAGGATCTGGGCGGACGCACGGCGGGCTATAACGATGTCGGCATCCTGACCGCGCCCGACGGCAAATCCTATGCCATCGCGGTGATGATCGGCGATACGCCGCGCCCGATCCGCGAACGACAGGATCTGATGCAGGCCGTCGTCGCCAGCGTGGTGGCGAACCACCGCTGACGGGTTTGCGCTCGCACCGCCCGCGCGGCGCTGCTAAGCCCCTGCCCATGCCCCATCTCTACCTCGTCGACGGCTCGAGCTTCATCTTCCGCGCCTATCATGTGCTGCCCAAGCTCACCAACAAACATGGCGAGCCGGTGGGCGCGGTTTACGGCTATGTCGCGATGCTGTGGAAGCTCGCCGACGCGCTCGACAAGGCGGAGGGGCCGACCCATCTCGCGGTGATCCTCGACAAGAGCGAGCATACGTTCCGCAACGATCTTTACGACCAGTATAAGGCGCATCGCCCGCCCGCGCCCGAGGATATGGTGCCGCAATTCCCGATGATCCGCGATGCGACCCGCGCGTTCAGCCTGCCGTGCATCGAGGAACTGGGGTGGGAGGCCGACGACCTGATCGCCAGCTATTCCCGCGCGGCGCTGGCGCAGGGGTGGCAGGTGACGATCGTCAGTTCCGACAAGGATCTGATGCAGCTGCTCACCGAACCCGGCATCGACATGCTCGACACGATGAAGGACCGGCGCATGGGTCCAGAGGCGGTGGTCGAGAAATTCGGCGTGGAACCGGACAAGCTTGGCGAAGTCCTCGCGCTGATGGGCGACAGTGTCGACAATGTGCCGGGCGTGCCGGGGATCGGGCCGAAAACGGCGGCGAAGCTGATCACCGAACATGGCGATGTCGAAACGGTGCTGGCCGCCGCGACCGACATGAAACCGTCGAAGATGCGCGACAATCTGATCGAACATGCCGAAATGGCGCGGCTGTCGCGCAAGCTGGTCGCGCTGGCGGAGGATGTGCCGCTGCCCGAACCGCTCGATGATTTCGTGCTCGACGGCATTCCCGATGCGCCGCTGCGCGCCTTTCTCGAACATCATGGGTTCAAGACGCTGCTGGCGCGCCTGGGCGGCACGGCGACGGCGGTGGCGGACGCCCCGGTCGAGGCAGCGGCGCCGGAACCGGAGGCAGCGGCGCCGTTCGACCTCGACGCCTATCAGACGCTGGTGGACGAAGGCGCGCTCGACCAGTGGATCGCGGCGGCGCGCGAACAGGGCTGGATCGCGCTCGACACCGAAACCACCGGGGTCGATGCGACCCGCGCCGATCTGGTCGGGGTCAGCCTCGCGCTGGCGCCGGGACATGCCTGTTATATCCCGCTGGCGCATGGCGGCAGCGACATGTTCGCCGAAAAGCCGGTGCAGCTCGACCGCGATGCCGCGATCGCGAAATTGAAGCCGCTGTTCGAAGATCCGGCGGTGCTGAAAATCGGGCATAACCTCAAATATGACGCGATCATCCTCGCGCGGCTGGGCATCCAGGTCGCGCCCTATGACGATACGATCGTGATGAGCTTCGACCTCGACGCCGGACTGCACGGGCACGGCATGGACGAACTGGCCCTCGCGCACCTCTCGCACAGCTGCATCGCGTTCAAGGATGTCGTCGGCACGGGCAAGAAACAGATCGGCTTTCACGAAGTCGATCTGAAATCCGCGACCCGCTATGCTGCGGAGGATGCCGATGTGACGCTGCGCCTGTGGCGACGGCTCAAACCCCGGCTCGCCTATGAAGGTGCGACGCGCGTTTACGAAATGGTCGATCGCCCGCTGGTCCGCGTGATCGCCGATATGGAACGGGCCGGGATCAAGGTCGATGCCGGCGCGCTGGCCCGACTGTCCGACGATTTTGCCCGCCAGATCGCCGCGCTGGAGGATGAGATCCACGCCATCGCCGGGTTCAAATTCACCATCGGCAGCCCCAAACAGCTGGGCGACGTCCTGTTCGACAAGATGGGGATCAAGGGCGGGCGCAAGGGCAAATCGGGCGTCTATTCGACCGATGTCAACGAGCTGGAGCGGATCGCGGCGGACAAGGATTCGCCCGGTCGCGAGATGGTGGTGAAGGTGCTCGACTGGCGCCAGCTGTCAAAGCTCAAATCCACCTATACCGATGCGTTGCAGGCGCAGATCAACCCGGAAACCGGGCGCGTCCACACCAGCTATTCGCTGACCGGGGCACAGACCGGGCGGCTGTCGTCGACCGACCCCAACCTTCAGAATATCCCGATCCGCACCGAAACCGGGCGGCAGATCCGCGATGCCTTCGTCGCCGAACCGGGCAACGTCATCCTGTCGGCGGACTATTCGCAGATCGAACTGCGCCTCGCCGCGCATATCGCCGACGTGCCCGCGCTGCGCGAGGCGTTCGAGGCGGGGGAGGACATCCACAACCGCACCGCGATGGAATTGTTCGGCAAGGTCGATCGCGACACGCGCGGACGCGCCAAGACGATCAATTTCGCGATCCTCTACGGCATTTCGCGCTGGGGCCTGGCGGGG